>CAYRKE010000529.1:0-2567 GCA_964424695.1 uncultured Polyangiaceae bacterium | reverse complement strand
TGACACCCTACCGCTACCCGCTCTCCGGACCTTGGGGCCGTGAACGGATACCACCCCACAGAGGATGAACGGCAAGCAGTTGAGACCGTGGTCAGGCAGCTGGCGGCTCAAGGTGTGGTCGCCTGCTCCCAGGTGGCCAACGGTGAACCGGTCTTGGTCCTGCAAATCCAAGAAATCGAGCGCTACGCAGGCTCCTTGATCATCGCGGCGCGCAACAACCCACGCGGCGTTCCTGCCCTCGAATTGCGCGCCCTGTCCGGGCCAGATTTCACCTTTCCCGGGATGGCGCTGGGTGAGCGACTCGAACGCAACCACGAGAAGGCCATCCTCGAATGCTGCGCGCGGCTGCTGCTCGAGCATGGGATCTGCTTCGAGCACGAAAACCTACTGGTCTTTCCCACCCTGTTCGCCACGGCGACGCAAGCCTCTGCAGAAGGCGCAGCGCTGCCCCACGCGGCATCCCTCTATTACGACTTCGAAGGTGCGATCGACAACATCTATGCCTCGCTGATCGCTTGGTTGGTTCTAGCCCGCGATTTCGGCGGGATCCGCCTGTGGCACGATCGGGCAGAGTTCGAGGTCAAGGGGAGCGGTCTCTGCGGCCTGCGCAAGGCGGCGCGCGCGGGTGGCTATGCCCATGTGGACGTGTACTTCGAGGACGAGACACCCGAGACGAAGCGCAAGGAATTCATCAGCTTCGTGGAGGATCACCTCAAGCGGTATGGCCTGAACATCTGCGAACGGCTGGTGGCCCATTGTCCCAAGGGTTATGTTTGCGATGACGAGACGCTGCGCATGCGCGTCGCCGAGGGCGGAAAGGGTGTGCTTTGTCCGCGCTGCGAGACGCGGCACGCCTTCACCGAGGGTGCGACCGAGGCGCGTGAGCGAGATCCCAACATCCAGCGCGCCACCTGGGCCTTGCGCACGCGGGTCGAGAAGGCAGTATCCCAAACATCGCGTGAGACCGCGCAGGAGGTCTCGCGTGCTCATGATTCCGAACCGCCCGCCGAGCGCATCCGGATCCTGCACCTGAGTGATCTACATTTCGACAAAAACACGCAAGTCAGCCCGCGGCTGCAGTGGCTCCTGGACGACCTGAAGCTCTAGTCGGGCCTGTACATCCCGAAGCTCGACTACCTGGTGATCTCCGGCGATTTTACCGATCGCGGTTGCCCCGAGGGCTTCGAGAAGGCGCATGAATTCCTCTCTGGCCTGATCAAACGTTTTGACCTTTCCTCGGAGCGCTGCATCTTGGTGCCGGGGAATCACGATGTAGAAGACACGCTCGACGCGTTCGAGCTGCGCACAGACACCCAAGGACTGGCACCTGGCACCTGGGTCCACCAGGGCAACGTTGTCGTGGCACAGCATCCTGACCGCTATCGGCAGCTGCGCTTCAAGCGATTCTCGGATCGGTTCTACCACAAGCTGCTCCAGCGCCCCTTCCCTCCAGAATACGCGGCCCAGGGGATCGCGATCCCGTTTTGGGACACGCGCATACAGTTTCTGGCCTTGAACTCCTGCTGGCAGATCGATCAATTCTTCCGCCAGCGCGCCGGGATCCACCCGGATGCATTGGCAGCGGCCATCGCGCAAGCCCAAGAACAGGTTTCAGACGCAGTAGCGGCGGGCACCTTGAAGGCGGACGACTCCATCCTGCGGATCGCGGTCTGGCACCATGCCGTAACAGCCGGCACGAACACCGCAGACGTCAAGATCGACGATCTCTCGTTCCTCACCAACCTCGAGAACAATGATGTGAAGCTGGCCCTCCACGGCGATGTGCACGAGCACCGTCGCAGCATCGTCGATCACTGGAAGGCGAACAAGCTGCACATCCTTGGCGCCGGTAGCTTCGGCGCACGGCCCGATGATCGAGCACCCTCGACGCCCTGCCTGTATAACCTGCTCGAGATCTCCCGCGATCTCAAATCGATCCGCGTCCACACGCGCCAGCAGCGCACGCCCAACGGCGCGTGGGAAGGTTGGTTCGAATGGCCTGACCGAGAGAATCCGCGTCGGCACGCGGATTTCTACGAGATTGATTTGGAGCGGTAGCTGGGCGCGTCGCGAGCAGCGAGCCCGGTCAGCAGTACTGCAGCGGTGGCTGCGCCAGGGGGCTGAGTGACCTCGATGAGTTCTGCAACCGAGACCTGGGTCTGTGCCCCGCGGCACAGGTCCAACCAGCGAAAGCACCTGTCGAGCTCGAGCAGTTCGGGCTCGTCCGCCAGGCACTCGCAGGCTTGACCTCTGGCAAGGATCCTCATCAGGGCCATCTGGGCGGGACGGTCGCTGGCGTGTGCAACGCCAAGCTGACGAAGCGCGCTAGTGAGATCCTCGGCCTGTATCCTGACGACTCCTCCTGTGTCCCTCTGCATCGAGACCTCCTGATGGGTACCCCGGGTGTACCCAATTGACGCACATGGCGCAACTGGTAAGCCCAACCACCAACAAACTCTGCGCCAGAGGCCACGCTTGAGCGTTGGCGTGGACTTTGCAGATGCGGCATACGATGTTTCCTCGAGTCTCCCTGCCCATCTCCTCGATCCCCTGGATTGCCCTTGTGG
>CAYRKE010000528.1:0-2621 GCA_964424695.1 uncultured Polyangiaceae bacterium | reverse complement strand
GACCACGGCGCGCTCCTGGTGGCGGGAGCGTGCTGTATCGCGAGCTGTGGCGGGCTCCGTGTGGCGTGAGCCTGCGGGAACTCGAGTCGCGGCGCGCACGCTGGTCACTTCGACCAGTACCCCTTTCTCCTCCTCGGGTAGCTCGCGGTCGGCGATGAGCTCGGTGCCGCACTCAGGACAGACGCGCGTGCCGATGCCCAGAACGGCGAGGCACGTAGGGCATTCCCGAACTGGCGCTGAGCCCTTTGACCGAGACTGCTTCTTGCGTCCTTCGAGTGAGAACTCGCGGTCGTCTTGGGGAAGCCCATGCTCGAGCGCGCACCCTCCGTGGTCGAGGATGATGGCCTGCTGGCCCTGCCATGGCCGCAGGATCCGCCCGGCTTGCTGGAGGTAGAGCCCAGTCGACTTCGTGGGTCGAGCCAGGATGGCACACTTGGCGCTGGGCTGGTCCCAGCCTTCGGCCAGGCAGTTCACCGAGCCCACCACGAGAGTCGTGCCCGCATCGAGCCGCCGCAAGATGGCGTCGCGGTCGGCCATCGGCGTGGTTCCGTCGAGGTGCTCCGCGGGCACGCCGGCATCGCAGAAGCGTTCGACGATGTGTTTTGAGTGCGCGACGGACACCGCGAAGACGACGGTGCGGATCCCTCGCGCATGCTCGAACCAGTGCTCGACGATGTTGCCGACGAGCCGTTGGCGGTCGACCGCGCTCTCGAGCTCCCCCACAGCGAAGTCGCCGCGGGCGATTCGGATCTGGGACAAGTCAGGACGCTCGGACTCGGGAATGGTGAAGACTCGGGGCTCGACCAGGAAACCTTCCTGGATCAACTGCCGGGGGGAAGCGACGACGAGGAGCTCGTCGTAGGCATCGCCGAGCCCCTTGCCGTCGGCTCGATAGGGCGTTGCCGTGAGACCGATGTGGATGGCGCGTGGGAAGTCCGCGGCGATCGAGCGGTACGTGCGAGCTAGCGCACGATGGCAATTGTGGACTAGGAACCCATTCGCGAAGTAGTTGTGATGGCCCTCGACCTCCAGATTGTAGACACGACCATCTGGGCACAACTCCCCGAAGCCATTGCCGCAGCGTTGGTGAACCTCAACACGGTCCACCCGAGACTCGCAAGGAAGGCATCCTTCTTCGCGTCCTGCTCCTGCCTCGCTAGTGCACAGTGGCTGTGGCCATCCACTTCGATGCCAAGCCTCAGCTCGTGGTCGCCGAGATCCAACTTGTAGCACGTGGGATACCCGCTGCCGCGTGGCATCTTCGTTCGCACCACGACCTCCGTCTCGAGCTCCAGCAGATCTGCGAGACGTTGCTGTGGAGGCGTTGGGCCGTGCCCATTCCCTCCACGAACACGGGGGCGCCACTTCATCTTGCGTAGGGTATTCGAGAGCCTCTTTCGGGCCTCTGGCCTCGACATCGGATTGTTCGCCTTCATGCGAGCAGAGGCGGTCCGTCGGTTTGTCTCGGCCATCACCTCCGCGGACCTTCTTCTCGTCCAAGCCCGTTTGCAGTCGGGGCAGCAGTAGACAGCCCCGACTCTTGCTCGGCCGAGACCCTGGGGACCCTGGAGCGTCACCATTGCCCCGCATTCCTTGCAGGGCAGAGTCACCACCTTCCGTCTCGCATCTCGCCGCACTTCTCGACACCTGGCAGAACAGATCGGAACCATCTTGGAGTTCCACGACTTCGGGACGAACTTGGTCCCGCACACAACGCATGTCTTCGGTCTGATGGGCATCTGTCCTCCTGTAGGCGACGTCGCCTGGTTGAAGCTGCGCCGCGGGGATGTAGCCGCGGTCGCAAAAAACGGGGTGGCTAGGTGTGCAGGTCAGCCGTGCCCCACTCGCGAAGTGAATGGTGACCAACGCGCTCGGCGTGGAGACGAAGCAGCGAAGCACGCGCTTCCGTTCCACCTCTCCAGTCTGGTGGTTGAAGGCGGAAACGAAGTCGCCTTCGCGAATAGACTCTATGGGGCGCTCGTCCACGAGCGTTCCAGCGGGAAAGCACTCGTCGACGAAGACGAGATCGGCAGCGGGGCGGGCCCGATGCCGAAGGGTATCGACGCTCGCGACCTGGACGGGCGCTCCAGGTCTGCGCCGCGCGTCGCTCGCCATCACGACGCCCACTGAATTTGCGGTGAGTCCGAAGTCGAGGAGCTTCCGATAGGCCTGATTGATGAGCTCGCGGCGGTGTGCGAGGAACAGGACCCGCTGGCCCTCCTGCACGGTACTCGCGATGATGCTTCCGGCCAACACAGTGTTATGGTTGATGATTCCGTTGCCGACGAATGCATGCTGCCCGAGTACCTCGCAGTCGATCCGTCGACGAGTGGAGGCAGAGATCTGGGCAATCGGCGACCATGCAAGGTGCTCGGCGACGATGCGTTCGAGCTCGTCTCGCTCGGTGCCGCGGGGCAGCGCGTCGGGGGCGTCCAGAAGACGACCCAGCAAGTCGTAGTTCGGTCGGCGGTCTCGGTAGTAGGCGTCGACGTGGCGCCAACTGTCCCGTCGCTGAGTCCGGCTAGGAACCAGCTGCGCGGCCCGCCGGAGCAGGCCACCAAGGCCGGGAACGACATCGACGTTGGTGTTGCGCCGCCTTTCGAGGAGTTCATGGAACCGAC
>CAYRKE010000527.1:0-2630 GCA_964424695.1 uncultured Polyangiaceae bacterium | reverse complement strand
TCCAGTTGGGTTCCATCTCCCCATACCGGCAGAGGATCAGCTGCGCCGTGCAGCGTTATCGCAACGTGTTCGCCAAGCAATCGCTGCATGATGGGCATGAGCCGCTCGACCAGCATCACCAAATCGAGAGTCTTTCGCTCTACCGCGTTGCTCCTCGCGAACGTGAGCAGCTGGGATACGAGGTTCGCTGCTCGCTCACTGGCCTGTTCCATCTCCTTGAGCAGCGTTCTGATCTGCTCTGGTGGGGTCCGCATGTAGCAGAGCTGGATGTTTCCGAGAATCACCTGAAGCAGGTTGTTGAAATCATGAGCGATACCCCCGGCGAGGCCGCCGACGGCATCCATCTTCTGAGCGTGCCGCAGGCGCTCTTGGGTCCTCAGTTCCTCGGTCGTATCTCGACTGACGGCGACAAAACCCGTTACTCGGCCTTGGGCATCGCGCAGCGGAGAAAGCGTGACCTGCTCCACATAGGTCGCCCCCTCTTTCTTTCGCCTTTGAACGGCGCCGCTCCAGCCATTACCCGATGCAAGAGCTTCTAGAAGGGACTTGCCGGAGACAGTATCGGTTAGTTGGAGATCAGCACGGTCGGCGGGCGAACCGTCGCCAACGGAACGGAGCCCATCGTCTCCGTATGACGAAGACCAGGTTCCCCCGATCACTTCCTCTTGCTGGTACCCGGTCGTCGATTCAAATGCTGGATTGACGTACTCCATCCGCCCCTCGGCGTCCATCAACACCACGCACTCAGCGGATTGCTCGATGGCTGCCAAGAGCCTCTGATTGGCTCGTTCGGCGTTGTAGCGGTCCGTGACATCGAGCGCCACGACCGTCGCACCGGCAACCTCCCCCTGGTCACTGAACCTTGGCGCGAAGCGATAGGCAAGGTGCACGGAGCCGACGGTCAGGGTCCCGTCGAAGGAGCGCCCTTCGAGCGCGCCCCTCATGGCTTGCACCAACTCGGGTGCGGACAGACTCAGCTCCGATATATTCTTGGTGACCGCAGAGCTTGGATCCAGCCCAATGACCGCAAGGCCCGAACCTTCTGCCAGCTGCACGCGGCCGCTCGCATCCAGGAGGAGGATGATGACGGGCGCTTGGTTCAGCACGGACTGGAGCAGGTGCTCCTTCTGAGCAAGGGCTTCCCGCGCTTCCGTCTCCTCGGACAGATCGACGACATAGGAAACCGAAACGTTCTCGTCACTCAGGATGATGCGGGAACCAAAGGCCTCCACAGGAAACGTTGAACCGTCTTTTCGCTTGTGAAGCGTGCGCACGGATGCTGGCACGTACGGACCGAGCTCCAGTAAGGAGTCCCAGAGCTCTTGGGTGAGATTGGGATCGACGTCGTACAGCGTGAGCGACATCAGCTCCTCTCTCGTATACCCAAGTGAGTCGCAGGCGTTCTGGTTGACGTGGGCGAAGGTCGCGTCGATACGCGTGAAGAACCAGCTGCCCGGGAATGCCTCGACAAGGGCCTTGAGCAGCTCCGAACTCGAGCCAGACAACAGTGCCTCTCGAACGACACTCGTGATCCAGTTCTCGGGGCGGCTCACTTTCTGCGACATCGTCACCGTTGGCTGTCAGGTTTGGCTGCCAGCACCTTCCGCCCCGGAACATAGCAGTACCCATGGGCCGGTGGAGCGAGTATCGCGGTACGCAGGATATTGATGCGGAGGCCTTCGGGCCAGGTGCGCGGAATGCAGCTGGTGGGCGCGCGGAGGCGGCGAGGCTCGGGGCGGCGAGGGAGCGAGCCAGCGCACGCGCCGAGGACACGGAAGGCCAAGACGTGTGGTCGAGGATGAGCGGAGCGGGAGACTGCGCGATCACCGCTTCCGCCCAACGCACGTCAGTCCTTCCATGGTCGCCGAAACAGCGCAGGTGAACCGGGAATGAAGCCCGGCGAGACGGGCACGGTCGAGCCATTCAAGTGCTGCCTTGGCCCCCACGCCGCGGCGCTGAAGCGCGTAGTAGAGGTGGCTGTACTCGTCAGCGAGGCACGTGGCAAAGACGATGGGGTCATCGACGTTGATGGAAACCGCGAGGTCGTTCGAGGGCTCGGGCTCGAGCCCCGCGAGCAGAAACGCGGGGTGCTCAGCGAGGTCATCGATGGCCGCGATCAGGTTGTTGCTCGACGGATTCGCCTCGATGGTGATCTCACAGCGGGCGAGCTCGGCCCGGACGAAGCGCTGCAGGCGCTCGAGGTGCTCGCTCTCACCAGGAGCCGTCGCGACCTCGACGGGCTCTCTGCCGCGCTGCTGCAAGCGCGGGTCTTCGATGTAACGCTGCATTGCTTTGGGAGCGCCAGTGAGATGCCGTGGGTAGCCAAACCGGTAGGCTAGCGGGCGCCAAGCGCGAGCTTCCAGGAGTTCTTCGACGCTCGGTGCCGAAGCCGAAGGTGCATAGAGGTGCTGGCTGAGTCCGTGGATCTCCGCGCGCAGTCGTTCGAGCCGCGATGCACTGGCTTCGAGCTTGCCAGACTGGTAGCAGCTGAGCTCCCAGAGGAGATCCTCGAGCCGAGCTTCGAGGGGCTGCGGTGCGTTTCGAGAGTCGCGAGCGTTCTGGACTCGCGGATCACCCAGGGCAATGGCATGGCCGAGTCGGTCTCCGGGCGTGAGGAGCCCAAACTCCAG
>CAYRKE010000526.1:0-2655 GCA_964424695.1 uncultured Polyangiaceae bacterium | reverse complement strand
TGTCCGGGGTACTGACGAGCGACGCGGGCTCGAGGCTTGGCCGTCAAGCTCGATGAAGACGCCCTCTTCGCGTACCTCGCCTGCAGGTAGCTACTTCTCGTTGCCTGTGGGCAGCGAGAGCACGGCGGGGTACCGTTCCGTCGCTGAGGCCACCGCACATGGAAGCCGCGGGGGAGCCGCCCTCGGCGGAGCGTGAGTGACGCTGTCCTGGCAGCGGCAGGAGCCAGCCAAGCTCCGGCTGGCTCTCTACCATCCGAGCTCCGCTCCGGTTTGCCCGGCTCAGGGCGGCCGCCATGAGGAAGGCCGCAACCGTGGCGGAGATCCTCACATAGCCCGCGACCGGCAGCGTATCCCGGCTCCAGGCCCGCAGTAGGACGGGCGCCAGGATGGCCACGGCGACCACCACGCCCCCGGGTGCGATCGAGGCTCTGGCGAAATGCTCACTACGCCGAGCGTGTCCCAAGAGCCGGTTAGGCCCACAAATCTGGCCGTGGCCGGCTCGGGCAACAGCGAGGGACGGCGCTGTAGACGGGGGAAACCTACACATCTCCGGGTAGATGCTGCACCATCCGCCAATGCTGCGTTGACAGCTGCGGGGCCTGCTCACGCACCTTGAGTACGCTCCGCGGGCTCCGCGGCGGCCGTCTTGCCTCCGCAACGCTGCAATTGCCACCCGGAGATATTCAATGGAAGAGGCGTGCGACCTCGGGTTCGCTCAGTCCTCTCCGCCTTCGGCGTCACGGTCCTCGACCTCGGCGTCGTCGTCATCCGTCTCGCGCGCGAACCGCTGTGGCTTCTCGACACCGGCCTTCTCGCGGACCACTTTGGCCTTCGGGGCAGCTTTCTCAGCCTTCAGTGTGAACGCGACGAAGTCCCGCACATCGAATAGGTCGCGAGGCACCTCGCCCTGCTCGGCCAGCGCGTTGGCAACTAGACGGGTAACCGCCAGGAAGCTGTTGTAGCCGGAGCTGCTGGGCTGCGCTCCGACTGTTCTGCGCAAACTGGCCCCCTTCAGCTGTTTCCGAAACAACGTTGCATCCACACACACATGATCATTCGGGTGGACGAGCGCAGAGAGGGCAGTTGCCAGCTCCCAGCGTGGGCGCTCGCCAAACGCTTCCGCGAACGCAAGCACGAAATGATCGAAACGATTTTCGTACGTGCCCGCCCCGTAGAGCAGCTCGCGGATCGAAATGGCTAGAGCTCGCTGCTGCTCGGGAGCAGCCAGCTTGCGCTTGAGCTGAGGCGCGGAAACGAGACCACTCTGGGCCACCAGGCTTGCCGCTTGCTCCCAGACCTGCCCATGGTTCTGATTCTCGATCAGGGTATCGAGCGCCCGCTGCGAGAGCCGCTCCTGCGCCTCCTGAAGGATCGGCTGACGGTGGCGCGGCAAGCGCTTGGCAGCGCCCTCGCCGCGCATCTCCGCGACCCATCGAGAATCGGCGAAACCCGAGGAGAACGCGGCGTGGAATCTCGCGATCTGGTCTCCCACGGTCGAATCACTCGGCTGTCCACTGGCGTGGCGAGTGCGCGCCGCCAGTACGCCGCGCAGCTTCGCGTAAGCCGTGCGTTGATCTGCGGTCGGCTTCTCTACGCGCCGCACCATTTCGTGGAAACCGCTCGCGAGCGTTCGCTCTCCGCCGTTCTCGAACAGATAGCGACGCTTGCCGTCGGTTTCTTCCGCCAGAACCCCAATCCCCCAGTCGACTCGCACGGTGTGGGCGAAGAGACAGGGAAACTCGTAGTCGTCAACAGCAGCTGTCATCAGGATCCTTGGAAAGAGAGTGACGCGAATGCCCATATGGGCTCCATCCGAACGATGAGAAAAACCGACACGTCTGAACGACGAGCGTCACGGCGGCGCGCAGCGGACCCAACCATAGCACACAATTGCGAAGCGGCTCGGCGCGCGCCGTGGCTACCCAGCTCCTGCGGAAATCCTGCAGGACTGGCACCCAAGGAGGGGCACGCATCACCGAGAAGGTATGAATGGAAACGCTGCACTACGCGACTGATCACCACCATGGCCCACAGGTCGGTTGTGTCGGTCATTCGGCACCATGTCGACGTTCCGCAGCGGACCGGTGGTCACACAACGTCACTGCGTCCAGGACAGAGCTTCTATGGCGCCCTCGCAGTCCTGCACCCGTGCAATGGTCCGGTCCTTCCCTTCCCCTAGCGTCCCACCCGAGCGTCGCGCGACGAACGGCCGCAGAACTGACGCAGGGGCAGTACGCGGCGTGGCTGAATGGGACGCCAGCGCCGTCGACGGAAGGGCCAGAGCGTACTGTCGATGGGTCGATTCGCCGTGCTGCAGTACCTGGGTGGTCGTCGACTGCCGAACGTAGACGTATGCTCGGCGAGCCAGATGCGATGCGCTGACCTTCGCCCTCATCGTGTTCCTCGCTTTCGCGGTTGCTGGCCCTTGCCGACTCCGCGACGAGTGCTCGATGCACGGGATGACCACCCTTACCGCCCTCAACGCGTTCGAAAACGAGATCGAGTCCCTCGAGTTCCTGACGGGGTTCGACCAGCTTCGCGCCCTGACGGTGGCCGACAACCCCATCACCGACCTCTCTACCCTGCCTGAGCTTCCAGCTCTGATAACCCTCAACCTCGTCGGGAACGGGATCACCGATTTGTCTCCGCTCGAGG
>CAYRKE010000525.1:0-2667 GCA_964424695.1 uncultured Polyangiaceae bacterium | reverse complement strand
ACACCGTGCTGGTCGTCGAACACGATCCCCTGCTCATCGCGGGCGCCGATCGCGTCATCGAACTCGGCGAAGGCTCGGGCGATGCGGGCGGCAAGCTCGTCGCCGATGGGTCACCGGCGGAGGTCGCGCGGCTCGGGACGGCCACCGCGCGGGCCCTCGCCGGGCCGCCAATCCCCGAGCGGCCGCGCCGGGTCGCTTCGGGCGAGCTCAAGGTGCGCGGTGTCACCGCCAATAACCTCCAGAACATCGACGTCAGCGTGCCGCTCGGCGTCATCACGGTCGTGACCGGGCCGAGCGGCTCGGGCAAGTCGAGCCTGGTGGTGGACGTCATCCACAACGCCGTGGCCAAGAAGCTGGGCAAGGTCGACACCGATCCCCCGGGGCCGCACAAGAAGCTGGAGGGCACGGAGGCCCTCGCCGACATCGAGCTGGTGGATCAATCGCCCCTGGGCCGCACCTCCCGGGGCAACGCGGCCACCTATACCAAGGCCTGGGACACCGTGCGTGAGCTCTTTGCCCGGGAGCCAGCCGCCGAGGCAGCAGGCCTCACGGCGTCGTCCTTCTCCTTCAACGTCGCGGGGGGCCGCTGCGAGGCGTGCTCGGGCGAGGGCTTCGAGACCGTGGAGATGCAGTTCCTCGCCGACGTGCGGCTCGAGTGCCCGGTGTGCCGAGGCCGCCGCTTCAACGAGTCGGTGATGGGCGTGCGCGTGCACGGTCTCGACATCGCCGAGGTGCTGGAGCTCACGGTGGAGCACGCCCTCGAGGTGTTTCGCGCGACGCCGAAGATCACCCGGGCGCTCGGCCCCCTCATCAAGCTGGGGCTCGGCTACCTGCGGCTCGGGCAGCCCCTGTCCACGCTCTCGGGCGGCGAGGCCCAGCGCCTCAAGATCGCGCGAGCCCTCACCACGGCCAGCCCCGGTACCCTCTTCGTCTTGGACGAGCCGAGCGCCGGGCTCCACGCCGATGAAGTGGCCCACCTCACGGGCGCCCTCGACGCCCTGGTGCAAGGGGGCTCGACGGTGCTGGTCGTGGATCACGACGTGGGTGTCATGTGGCACGCCGACCACATCATCGACATGGGTCCGGGCGCAGGGAGGCGCGGCGGGCTCGTGGTGGCAGCCGGCACCCCCGAAGCGCTGAGTCGCCAGGACACCGCGACGGGACGCGCGCTCGCCGCCAGAGCCCCGAAGCCCAGCGCCAAGCGCCGCCGCTCGGCGGCCGACGAACACGCGGTCATCGACGTGGTGGGGGCCCGCGAGCACAACCTCGCCTCCGTAAGCGTCGCGATCCCCCATGGCTCCCTCACGGTCGTGACAGGACCGAGCGGCTCAGGCAAATCGAGCCTCGCCTTCGACGTGGTGTTCGCCGAAGGTCAGCGGCGCTTCCTCGAGACCCTGACGCCCTATGCGCGGCGCTTCCTCCCCACCATGCCACGGCCCACGGTGGAGAGCGTCACGGGCGTGCCGCCCACCATCGCCCTCGAGCAACACACCTCGCGTGCCGGCACCAAGTCCACGGTGGCCACCATCACCGAGATCGCCCACTATCTCCGGCTCCTCTACGCCAAGCTCGGCACGCCCCATTGCCCCGAGCACGATACGCCCATCGTCAATCGGCGGCCCGAGGAAGTCGCGGAGGCCCTCGCGACCCTGCGGGGCAAGTACGCGCTCTGCGCGCCGGTCGTGGCAGCCCGCAAGGGCACCTACCTCGACGTCTTCACCGCCGCGGCGCGGGAAGGCATCGAGCACGCCTACTGCGACGGCGAGCTCGTCTCGACCGACGACCCGCCGCGGCTCCGCAAGACCGTGGAGCACACCATCGATCTCGTGCTGGCTGCCTCGGTGTCCCCGGCGGACATCACCGAGGCCCAGCTCGCCCAAGCCCTGCGACTCGGCCACGGCGCCCTCAAGCTCAGGAGCAAGTCCGGCGAAGAGCAGCTCATCAGCGCCCAGGGGGCATGCCCGGTGTGCTCCTTCTCCCTCCCGGAGCTCGATCCGCGCTGGTTCTCGTTCAATACCGAGCAAGGCCGCTGCTCCCACTGCGACGGCGAGGGCATGGTGGCGGCTCCGCTCGGCGCACGCGGCACTGGTCGCGGCCGGGCCAGTCGCGGTCGCGCCAGCGCTCGCAGCCGCAGAGACGAAGGGCGCCAGAGCCAAAGCCTGGATGGCGGCCGCCAAGGTAAGGGCAAAGGCAGAGGCACGGGTCGCCAGGGGACGAGCGACGCCGAAGCCGAGCCCATGATCCCCTGCCCGCACTGCGGCGGATCGCGCCTCGCGCCCATCCCCCGCGCCGTGCGCTTCAATGGCCGCCGTTACCACGAGTTTCTCGGTCTTTCGGTGGTGGACGCCCTCACCGAGGTCGCGACCTGGGAGCTCTCCGCACAGAGCAACTCCGCTTCCGCGGAACGTCCGCGGCGAGCTCAGCGCAGTGCGAAGAACCCCGAAGCCACCAAGGCCCCGCTTCCCCCCCTTCCCCCCCTTCCCCCCCTTCCCCCCCTTCCCCCCCTTCCCCCACCGACGAGTCACAGCGCCCTCATCGGCGGACCCATCGCCCACGAGCTCAGCCGCCGCTTGCGCTTCATGACCGACGTGGGGCTCGACTATCTCTCCCTGGATCGCCCGGCGCGCACCCTCTCGGGCGGCGAGCTCCAGCGCCTTCGCCTCGCGG
>CAYRKE010000524.1:0-2669 GCA_964424695.1 uncultured Polyangiaceae bacterium | reverse complement strand
TGATAGACGCAGGGGCTGGGGGTGAGCACGCCAGCCGAGCTCTGCTCGTCGGAGAATTCCCAACCATCGCTGGAACAATCGAAGGTATCGAGGAATGGCCTGAAGGACGCGTAGGTCACGACCGGCGTTCGCCAACACTCGGGATGGATCACGGTTTGGCGTTCAGTGCTGCCGTCTGCATCGGCGATGTCGAGGGCGTAGTAGCCTACGTCACAACTGGCTTGGAGCTCCGCAGGTTCGATCAACACGAGGTGTTCGAGCGCGGTCACTTGCTCGGTCGTGAGCTCGTCTCGGGCTATCTCGTAGGTCCACCGCATCCAGCCAATGTCCCAATAGGTGATCCTCAGCCCGACGCTCGTGTCCTTCCACACCTGGCCGTCGGAGATCACGTCGCCAGCGCCGCCATTGCCCTCAGGCGGAGTGCCAGCGCCGCCGGTATGGCCGCCTTCTGCCTCGCTTCCTTCCCCGCCGGTTCCTTCCGGTCCTAGCCCAGCCGCCCCGATCGGGTTGGAGGCAGCACCAGCGCTGCCGCTCGCGCCGACTCCTACTGTTCCTCCCTGCCCCCCGCCGCCCTGCGGCCCCCCCGTTCCATCGGGTGCTCCCGCCTGCGCGATGGGGAGACGGCCAGCTTCGCCACTAGCATTGGGGCTCCCCCCTGCACCAGCTCCGCTCGCGGTGGCGGCTCCCGGAGCGCCGCCCTGTGCCGTTGCGTCCGCGTCGGCGGTGGGCGCGCCTCCGCCTCGACTGGGTCCCCCACCTGCTTCCTCAGTCAAGCCGTTCGTTGGGGGCATGCCTCCAGTAGCATCACCGCCCTGGCCGCTTGGGTCCGACCTGCGCCCTCCGGTTGTGGCCTCGGAGGCTCCGTCACCCGACGACGCGTTGCCCGATGACGCAGCGTCAGTGCCTCCTCCGGAGCTGCTCGACAACCCGGAGCCAGCCGCGGCCGGGTAGGTAATGGCACCGGCGCCGCTGTCGCTCGTCGAGCTTCGATCGCGGTCCGAGCCGGCGCCGCCGCCCTCCGATGAACATGCCACGCTGCAGAGGCTGCCCAAGAGGGCTACCCAGGCGCACCGCTTCCCGTCCACACCAAGGAGTGCCATGGGAGCACCCTAGCACCGATTTGGCGGTCCGACTGGGGCGAGACTGTCAAAAGGCCGGAAGCGTGGTCGAGCCGTCATGTCTGCGCTTGCAACTGGCGCCTCCCGGGTGCGGACAGCACACCCACGGGATCCGGGTCTTGGTGCGAGGAACCATGGACATGGCGTGGGAGTCCTCTGATTTCGCGACCAGGGTCGCCACTCTGACCCTCGACGCGATCTGTGCGGTGCTCCCCGGGGTCGAGCCCACCGCTGCCCGCGCCGTTGGGGTTCCCACGCGACTCAGGGTCGTGTGACCGGCTCTGGGCAGGAGGTGCCGCAAGCCACTGCAAGGCCATCCGCGCAAACCATCGGAGCCTCGCACTCGCTGACCGAGCACCCCCGCGCCAGCGTCCCCATTCGGACGCTCGAGCACGCAGCTTGCCCCTGGGGCGCATTCGATCCTGCAGTTGTCGTCGCTGCACGCAAAGGTGCAGCTGCTCCCCGCTCCGCAGTAGCACGTGCCGTTGGCGCAAACCCCGTTGCAGCTCGGGTTCTGGCCCTCGCACTCGACGTGGCAGGGAGCCGTGACCAGGAGAAGCGAGAGGAGGGGGAGCCGAGCGAGGCGGTTCACGGGCCTGTCATGCGCGAGGCGGTGGGATTTGCCAGGGGTTCGACTCATCGCCTCGACTTGGCGCGCCGGCTCATCGCGCCGGCTCACCGCGTCGGCTCGCCGCGACTCGCGTGGGCGACGCTGCCGTCGATATTCTACCTGTTTGCTGCCCAATTCTACACGGGGAGGTCCGTCGGCTCCTGTAAGCTGTTCCAGCAATCGGCAGGGCGTTGGGGAGCACACAACGCCCCCGCTTGAAATCAACGAGGTTGCAGATGAAGACACTACTGCGTTTACTGCTCATTGCACAATGTATCGGCACCCTGCCCATCTCTGTCGCCCGTGCGTCGGGCGCCGACGCTCTGCCCCTGTCTCCACGAATCGAGGCCCTGTTCGACGGCACCGAGATGCCCAACACTGAACGAGTCGCAACCATCGGCAATAGGCTGTTCGTGACGAGCGGATTCGATCTGTTCGAGGTGCACCGGAACGCCCGAGGCCGCCACCACAAGGAATCCATCGCCCAGGCGAACCTCGTCAGCCCCGACGGGCAGGTGGTTCCAGCGAGGTTCTTGGGGCTGGCTTCCGATGGACAGGTGCTCTACGCTACCGCAACCGCGTTCGACGCAGCGGGCACCCCGTATGTGTCGGCGCTCTTTCGCATCACGCTCGGACTTCGCCGAGGAGAGGTTCGAGCGATAGCCCAGGCCGTATTCGCGGGTCACGCCATCCCCTTCATGCCCAATGGCGTGGCGGTCGATCGGAAGGGCCAAGTCTATGTCTCCAACAGTTACAGCGCTGTCACGGGTGAGGCCGCGGTCCTCGAACTCACGATAGCTGCGCGGCCCTTCTCCTTCCAGGAATCGGATTGGCTTGCGGCCGGCGAAGGTGGCGCATTTCCGAACGGCCTCCAGATAGTCCGGGATACGTGTCGTGATCCCCAAGGTCCTGCCGCCTAAATCGGCAAAGGATTTGGAGGA
>CAYRKE010000523.1:0-2689 GCA_964424695.1 uncultured Polyangiaceae bacterium | reverse complement strand
TAGCCGGCGTAGTCTGCCCGAGTGGCTGCTTTCCCGTTGACCAGAATGGCTCGGGACAGCATGTCATGGACTCCACCGACCGAAACCTTGTCTCCGTGATGCTCCATGAGCTGTCCAATCTGGCGCTTGCAGTTGGAGCAGGCAGCAGCCACGTACGTCGCACCGGTGGCTCGGATCTGGTCCCGCTTCTTGAGGCCCGAGACGGTCATGCGAAACTCCTTGATCTCATTCATGGCAGCGAGTCCGCCGCCACCCCCGCAACACCAGTTCTCTGCTCCGTGGGGCGTCATTTCGCGGAAGTCCGCGCAGCAGGCCCTGAGGATGATCCGCGGAGCCTCGATGATGTTGCATGACTTCGCGAAGTTGCAGGGATCGTGGTAGGTGACCGGATCTGGGTTCTTGCTCTTGTCGAATTGCAGCCTGCCCTGCTCGATGAGCTCGGCCGTCCATTCCATGCAGCTCATGACATCGAAGGGCAGGGCGCCCCACCATCTACCAGGCTCCATCATCTTCTTCATGACGCGGAAGGCGTGGCCGCATTCGCCCATGAAGAGGTGCTTCACGCCGAGCGCCTTGGCCTCATCGACGATGGGCTTGTTGGCAGCCTTCATGTGAGCGTCGTTTCCCGTGAAGAGACCGTAGTTGGCGCCGTCGAAGCACTTCGAGCTCATGGTCCACTTGTCCGCCATTCCGAGGACGTGGAATATCTTGGCTATACCCATGGTTGCCTCGATGTTTACGAGGACGTCACCCGAAGGTGGTACGTAAAGGTACTCGGCCCCCATGGCATCGACGGGGATCTTGATGGTCGCTCCGTCGTGCTCCTCTCGCATCTCCTCTTCGATGAATTCGAGCGCCGCCTTGAACGCATCTGCGGAGGCGCCGTCTGTGTTCCGCTTCTCGAGGGACACGCTGACGACTTTCTGGAGTGAAGCCGGAGTCATGCCCAGCGAATCCAAGATGGTGCGGGCCTTCCTCGTGATCACCGAGTTGTCGATGCCGAATGGGCAGAACTGCGCGCAGCGCCTGCATGCGGTACACGAATAGATGCGCTCTTGCCACTCGGCGAACGTGGCTTCGTCGAAATCTCGCGCTCCCGCGAGCCTGCCGAGGAGTTTGCCTGCCGCTGTGTTGTGTCTCTTGTACAGGTGTCGGATCAGATCGGAGCGGTTCGCTGGATTATACTTGGGATCTTGCTTGCCGTAGTAGACGGGGCAAACTCCGGCGCAAGTGCCGCACTTGGCGCACATCTCCATGTACAGCCGGAGCACCTTGGGTCCCTGCTTGATGGCATTGATCGAGCTCAGCACTGTTTCGCGGTGGGTCATGGTTAGCTCCTTCGAATCAGAGACATCGTGTAGAACGCACCGCCGAAGTGCATGAGCTTCGAGAACGCGAAGTACAGGATCAAGACCTCGGCGCAGAACAAGTGCAGCAGTACGGCGGGAGTGCTCGGCACTGCGGGCGTGAGGCTGAGGAGCGACGACGCCCACTCGCGCACCTCGGTGAGATCGACGGACGCGCTCCCGAAGCGCATGAGGTTCCCGGTTGTGATGACCGCCGTGAGCAATAGGAGGGCGACGAAGTCGGGGACGCTCGAGATTTCTCGCACGCGAGTGAGGGCGAGCCTCCGCAAGATTAGGGTTACGGCCGCTACCATCAGGATCAGGCCCGCAGCGCCTCCGGCCACCAAGGATAGCGCTTCGATGTCGTGAGTGCCGAGACCGAGACTCTGAAGCATCGAGTCAATCCGTCCCGTAACGGCCCTGAGATGCCCGACGAATGCTAGTGCCAAGGCCACGTGAAAGGACCAGGCTAGTAGCCAAAACGGCTTGTCCTCCTTATAGAGATTCGGAAAGAACAGAATCTCCTTCGCGATCGCAACGCCGCCCCAGCCGCGAGTTGGGTAGAGCGTGAGGTTTCCGGGTTGGGGCGCCTTTTGCCAAGCTCTGAAGCGGTAGATGAGCCCGCACATGAACACGAGCAGGGCGATGTACGGCAGTATCGCGCCGACCAGCAGCTCTATAATAGTCACGTTGGAACCTCCTGGAGACTCCGGCGGAGGGCGAGCCAGAATGGGAGGCCCACGCCCAGCGCAGGGATGCTTCGGAGCGCCACGACCTCGTGGACGCGGACAAGGGAACGCTCGCCGATGAGCAAGCTGCGTGTCTACAGTATTCCTATCGGAGAACTAGGGAAATATCCGGGACAAGAGCGGTGGGTTGGATGGGGCGGGCGGCCGGTAGCTGTGGGAGGGCGATCAATCCGTCAAATATGCTGGGCGGATCCACGTCATTTGCCGGGGAGTTGCTCGGGATCTTCGGTTGGAGCCGTGCCATGGGCTTGGGGTCCCCTTCCGGCGTCATCGAGAGCGCGGCTGGAGCGGCCTGGGTCTCCGGGCCGCTCCGTTGGCGGGTTCCAGTCGCTGGAGTCGGCGTCCTGTTTTTGTGTCGACGGAGGTGAGGAAACTGCCGAGCACAGGTTGTGAGCGACGTCATCGCCGTTTTCCTGAGACGGCGTGTCGCAAGGACTAACCCGGAAAATCAACATACGTCCTCATCATGCTCGACGACTTCTCTCGATACGTCGTCGGATACGCGCTGTGTTCGTCACCATCGGGCGGCAGCAGCGGTCCCGACACTCAGGCACGTAGGGTCGTGTCGCTACCGTGGTCTCCGGTCAGAAGTTG
>CAYRKE010000522.1:0-2719 GCA_964424695.1 uncultured Polyangiaceae bacterium | reverse complement strand
CCCCCAGTGTCAGAACTGGCAGCGTCGACCCCCAGTGCCGCGAACAAGCGAGTGCCACGGAGCACGCGCACCTGGTCTAGACCGCCCTGACCCGCAGCGGCGCAGTCCGCTCGACCCCCTCGATCGAGACCGAGTTTGCCGCGCCTGGGGGCACCATCGGTAGCACGACTTCGTCAGGCGAGATGGGCACCTCGACGAGCGCCGGCCCCGGCAGGGCCAACGCCGCCTCAAGGGTCCGCGTCAACAGGGCGCTCTTTCCCGCATTGACGCCAATGATCCCGAGCCCCTCGGCAATGGCAGCGAAGTCCGGCGACCGAGAAAACGCCGACGCGTGGTAGCGCTCTCCGTAAAAGAGCCGTTGTTGCTGGCGCACCAAGCCGAGGTGCTGATTGTTGAGCACGATGACCGTCACGTTCAGCTCCAGCTCGGCCAGAGTCGCGAGCTCCTGGATGTTCATCAGGATCGACCCGTCTCCACTGATGCACACGACCTTGCGTTCCGGACAGGCCAGCGCAACGCCAATCGCCGCCGGCAATCCGAAACCCATGGTCCCGAGCCCACCTGAGCTCACCCAGGTGCGAGGTTCGCGAAACGGGTAGTGCTGAGCGACCCACATTTGGTGCTGGCCGACATCGGTCGTGATGATGGCATCCCTGGGGATGAGCTGTGACAGGCTGCGAATGATCTGGACTGCGCTATCCGGAGCCGACGGTATTGGCATCGAGTGCTGGGCACTCAGCCACGACACGCGTGTTCGCCAGTCCATCCGCTGGCGCTTCGGCAACCGGGAAAGGAGCCGCTCCAGCACACTTCTGACATCCGCGGCGATGCCGAGATTCGCAGGCTTGAGTCTGCCAATCTCCGTGGGGTCGACGTCGACGTGGATGATACTGGCGTGCTGGCAGAACTCCTCCACCTTGCCCGTGGCTCGGTCATCGAACCGAACTCCGAGCGCGATCAGCAGGTCGGCTTCCTCCAGGGCCCGGTTCGTGCCCTTGGAGCCATGCATCCCCAGCATGCCGAGATGGCACGGGTGATCCGAGGGAATCGCGCCGATGCCCTGCAGAGAGGTTGCGATCGGCATGGGCTGAAGGTCGACCAGAGCGCGGAGCGCTTGCGCTGCGCCGGAAGCGATGACTCCTCCGCCGACGAAAATGACGGGACGCTCTGCACCTGCGATGGCGCGTGCCATGGCGTCGAGCTGCTCAGTCGTCGGTGCAGGCAGGGGCTGCCGAACTGGCGGCTCGGGCCAATCCTCGATCTCGAGCTCCTGGACCAAAACGTCCTTGGGAACGTCGATCAAAACGGGTCCCGGGCGCCCGCCCTCGGCGATGGCAAATGCCTGGCGCATGATCTCGAGCAGCTCGCTGGCGCGCCGCACGCCGAAACGCGCCTTGGTGATGGCCGCCGTCATTCGCAACACGTCGACCTCCTGGAACGCGCTCGTGCCGATCAAGTTGGACGACACCTGGCCGGTGATGGCCACCATCGGGATCGAGTCGAGGTATGCGTCCGCGATGGCAGTAACCAGGTTGGTGGCTCCTGGCCCCGACGTGGCGATGCAAACCCCCGCTCGCCCCGTAGCTCGCGCCATGCCTTGAGCAATGAAGCCCGCGCCCTGTTCGTGGCGCGCGAGAACGTGCCGCACCGAACTGGTGCGGAGCGCGTCGTAAAGTGGCAGTACCGAACCACCCGGGATGCCCGCAACCGTGCGAACCCCGAACCGCTCGAGACATCGGGTGATGATTTCCGCTCCGCTGGTCTTCATTGCTGACTCGACCTCTCCGCCGCTGTTAGCGAAGCCAAGGGAGCCTCAGAAAACCGAAAACCCCCGCTGGCTTGCGCCAACAGGGGCTGTCTCTCGACGACTTGCTTTCCCTTAAGGCGCCTGCTCAACGACCAGCCGTACTACGAGTACGACGAGAGATCGGAGAGAGGCGCTTCGGTGGAACACGATGATGCGCACTCTATCATTGGGCGCTCCCCCTAGCAACCCTTCCCAGCATCGACCGCATCCGTTGCACGGGGCCAAATGCAACGACCCGAGGGTCGAAACTCACCCCTGACACCATGCTCGCCGGAGGCTTCGACTGTGAGACGCTCTCCACCGACGAGCTTGATAGCGTCGAGCGTTTCACGATACTGGTCCACCACGAGACACGCGGCGCGGTGACTCGGGAGGCCGGCGTACCCCAGCGGTAGACAGAGACTCTGAAGCCTACTCGGGTAGACCTCACGCGCCGAGCGCGGCCACCGAAGGCATCGAGGCGACCGGTGGAAAAGCGCAGCTCTTCGGCCCCCCCCCACGATCAGCGATGGAATGGCCATGGGAACGTCGAGCGTGAGGTACAGCCTGGTGTCGCGAGAAGTCATTGCGGACGCCATCGAAACCTGCGTGGGCAAGCAGTGGATGGACGGTGTGCTGGTGCTCGGCGGGCGCGACGAGAGCCTCCCCGATGGTATGATGGGGATGCTTCGCCCCAACACTCCTCGATGCTTGGACCGGTTGAAAATGGTAGGCTCGAACTATGATTGGTCGAAGGATTGGGGGACTCCTCCTGGCGTTGGTGAGCGCAGTGGCTTGCAGTAGCTCTACCAAGGATGACGAAACGAAAGCTGACGGCGGCCACGCGAGCGCTTCGGGGGGATCGGCGGGCGCCGAGGGTGAGGTGGCAGGCAGGACCAGCACAGGGGGTGTGTCGGAGTCGGGATCCGGAGG
>CAYRKE010000521.1:0-2723 GCA_964424695.1 uncultured Polyangiaceae bacterium | reverse complement strand
CAGAGCCCTGGTGAACCCCCTACTCGCAGCGAGGGGCGGTTCTCCAGGGCTTGTCGTTTGCGGCGCACACTTCGGCGCACTCTCACACGCTGAAAGCCGGCCCCTTGGCGTTCCTGTCGGGCGGGGTTCCGCCTCGCCCGGGACTGGCGTGCGGGTCGCGGTACTCCGCCCGCCGTCACCGATCACCGGGGAGGAGAGAGCCTCCCCTTCCCGGCAAGAGGCCAGCTACGGGGGTTACTCTTCCTCCACGATCACGGGCGGCTCACGCCCCCAGATCCGCGCCCCGCTCCGTTCGATGGTCACGTGATCGTTGTCCGCCCAGGTCGTGGACCCGAGGAAGGACCAGTCGTTCGTGAGGTCGTAGCCCTGGGTATACCCATCGTCATGAATCTCGAGATTGAACTCGAACCACTGGCTAACGTCGAGGGTTCCGCTATTCATCGAGACGACCAGGACGAGCCTCGCGCTCTCGCGCTCTGGATCCAGCTGCTCCACCACGCCCGAGCCCGACCCCGTGTAGGGGCCGCCCACAGTCTGACTGCTCCTCGCCGTGCCGTCCTGGGTGTACCAGTACTTCACCACGATCTCGGAGAGATCGATCGCCTCGGTTCCCATGTTGTTGAGAAGAAAGTTGAGGCGCATCGTGGTGTCGAGCACACCTGCTTCCGGCATGTTGGTAAACTTCGTCTGAACCGACAGATCCCCGGTGAGGCAGGAACCATCCACACACATGTCCCCGCCGTCGCACGGCTTGTCACACTCCCCGCAGTGGTCGGGTGAGGTCGAGGTGTCCGTGCAGGCTTCTCCGCAACGCAGCAGCGGGGCATTGCACTCGCAAATCCCGGCGGTGCACGTTTCGTCCTCGCCGCAGGAGACGCCGCATTGCCCACAGTGCTCGTTGTCGACCTGGGTATCGAGACAGGTCCCGTCGCAGTCGGTATAGCCATCGGCGCAAACGCATGCGCTATCGACACACGCCTCCGTGGTGTCGAGGCAGGCCGTGTCGCAGTTGCCGCAGTAGTCGTGGCTCTTCGTCAAGTCGACGCAGATGCCATCGCAGAGCGTCGCGTCAGCCGCGCAGACGCACTCTCCGAGGGAACACTCGTATCCAGGCTCGCACGCCGTCTCACAATTACCGCAGTGATCGTTGTCCGTGTCCAGATCCGTGCACTCCCCGCCGCAGTCGACGGTGGGTGAGTCGCAAACGCACTCCGAGTCCGCGCAGCTCCTCCCCTCGGCACACGCATTCTCACACTGCCCACAGTGCAGGTCGCTCGTGGTCAGGTCGGCGCAAGCCGCCCCGCATTTGACAGTGGGCGATGCGCAGTCGAGGCTGCATGAGCCGACGGAACATACGTAACCCTCAGGACAGGTAGTCTCACACTCGCCACAGTTCAGGGGATCCAGCGAGAGATCGACGCACTGACCGCCGCAACTGACTAGACCGTCATTGCCAGGACAGACGCAATTACCGTCGATGCATTCCTCGTCCAGCCCGCAGGTTCTGTCGCACCGCCCGCAGTTGAGCTCGCTCACCAGAAGGTTGTCGCAAGTGGAACCGCAAATCTGGAAGTTCTCGGCACTTGGACACACGCAGGTACCCTCGACACAAGCCTCATGACCGAAGCAGCTATCGCCGCAACGGCTACAGTGGCGAGCATCGGACTTGAGATCGACACACTCGCCCAGACAACGGCTCTGCCCATCCGGACAGGGTTCGACCGCGCTGGAGGTGCCTCCGGCCCCATCCCCACCCGTCCCTTCGATCGCGGAGCCTCCGGCAGCGGCCGGCCCACCGCCGGATGCATCGTTACCGCTCCCCGAGCCGCCTGCTATCGCGGATCCGCCGGAGCCGCTCGCACCGCCGGTAGCGATGACAATCGTCGGGAGTGTTTCGTCGTTCTTCCCGCAGCCGCCAAAAGCGAGAAAGGGCACCCCGAGGAGCCCAGCTGTGCCTAAAACCAAGCGATTCAAAGAGAGTGACATGACGCGCGCACCGTTTACCGCAACCCACAACTTACACCACAAACTGACTGCTGACACGCGCGCCAGCGCATTTGTCGAGGGTCCGCGTGGGGTGTCGAATGCGCAAACCACGCCAACTTGGTAGACACACGCCTCAGTCGGGCCCGGCTGGCGTGGGCGTCGCGAATCCCGGGCTGCCAGCTGGAGGATCACGGCGCCCCGCGAGCCAGCGGCCAACAGCCGGCCGCAGGAGCGAACGAGTGACCCCTGGCGACCTGGTTCATCGGAAGCCTGGCGGGGACAAACGGGATCGATATGAGGGTGCCCGTCGTGCTTGTTCAGATGATACCGGTCAGCCCTGCCGTGAGGCCCACCGTGCGGCGGCGCACGTCGAACCGGGTCCGCCGCCGTTCGGTAACATCGGTCTGGGTGCCGGCCACAGACAGATCGACGACGACTCCAGCATGAACACCCCAGCTCGCGCTGGGCAGGAGAACGAGGAGCGCCTCGAAGTCCATCGTGTGGAGCGCACCGGAAGACTTGATGCCGCCGGAAGGTGTTTCGTAGCTCCAATGCGAGTACTGATAGCCTACACGCGGCCAGACCCCGAGGCTATCCATGAGCAGGGACATGTACCCGACGCGAGCGCCCCCGAGATACAGGTCGAAGTCGTTGAGCTCCGCGCTACCGCTGGTCTGAATGTTGGAGCGGACGTCGAACTCCCCACTGTGCGTCGCGTAGCCGAGGTCAACCCCCAC
>CAYRKE010000520.1:0-2735 GCA_964424695.1 uncultured Polyangiaceae bacterium | reverse complement strand
CCTGGGGGGCAACAGGATCGGTGATGCCGGAGCGAGGGCGATCGCCAGCAATCTGAAGCAACTCACCACCCTCCACCTGGGGGGCAACAGGATCGGTGATGCCGGAGCGACGGAGATCGCCAGCAACCTGAAGCAACTCACCTTCCTCTTCCTGAGCTACAACAGCATCGGCGACGATTCAGTGAAGGGACTGGCCATGCTCCCTGCGGTGGCAGTCCTGGACCTGTCCGAAACCGCCATCACCGACCTGTCGCCCTTCGAACCCTGGCTGGGGGAAGGGATGGTCATTGACTCTGGTTATGGATCTCGCCGAGCCATCAGGGTTCGCGGTTGTCCTCTGCGGGTTCCAACCCTGGAGGTGGTGGAGCAAGGGCCGGCGGCGGTTCTCAACTACTTTCGCGAGCTTCGGGGTCAGGGAAGCGCCCAACTGTTCGAGGCCAAGGTCATGCTGCTGGGTGAGGGTGGGTCGGGGAAAACCAGCTTGCTCAATCGCCTGTACTTCCCAGGCCAGCCCCTGCCAAAGGAAGATCAATCGACCCGCGGCATCGAGATCCATCCGCAGCTATTCAAGCGCGCGGGGGGTGGTGACTTCCGGCTGAATGTGTGGGACTTCGGTGGGCAGCAGATTTACCACGCGACCCACCAGTTCTTCCTGACCAAGAACGCCCTGTATGTTCTGGTGGATGACACGCGCAAGGACTGCAGCTCAGTCCATGACGAGGGTTTCAAATACTGGTTGGAGGTGGTCGAGACCTTTGGCGGCAGCAGTCCGCTGCTCATCTTCCAGAACGAGAAGAGCGGCCGCAGCAAGAAGATCGACGAGGCAGGAATCAAGGGGCGATTCCCCAATGTCCGACAGGTTCTGCGCGGGGATCTCATCAAGCCAGAGGCCGCGGATGGCATCCGGCGGGCCATCGAGCACGTCGTCCAAGAGCTGCCCCATGTGGGCGAAGCGGTTCCGGCCAAATGGGTGCAGGTGCGGGCCGCCATAGAGGATGTGGCGCGGACCAGGCCCCACATCTCACAGCAGGAGTACCTGGATCTGTACAGCCGCATTCTGGAACCCGACCGCGACAAAGCCCTGCACCTGAGTCGCTACCTGCACGACCTGGGCGTGTTTCTGCATTTCCAGGACGATGATCGCCTGTGCAAGACGGTCATCGTGCAGAACCGCTGGGCCACTGAAGCGGTGTTCCGCGTCCTGGATGACGAAAAGATCAAGGGGCAGCTTGGCCGCTTCGACCTGGAGGATTGTGCGCGCGCTTGGAAGGACAGTACGTACGCCGACATGCGCATGGAGCTGCGGGCACTGATGGAGAAGTTCGAGCTCTGCTACCCGCTTCCCGACACGAACACCTGGCTGGTGCCGCAGCTCCTCTGTCCGTCCACACCGGATTACGTGGCCGATTGGGCGAGCCCAAGCGATCTGGTCCTGACCTACCGCTACGAGTTTCTGCCCAAGGGCCTGATCAGCCGCCTGATGGTGCGCAAGCACCGCCTGGTCGCGCACCCCGAGCTGTGTTGGTCGAACGGCGCCCTGTTCGAATACCAGGACACCCAGCTGCTCGCGCTAACCGAGGCCAAAGGCAACGCCATCACCCTGCGCGCCAGGGGGCCAGAGAAGAAGGCCCTGCTCAGCGCCATTGCCAGCTCTCTCGACGATCTGAACAGCAGCTTCCGCGGACTGGAGGACAAGGTACGCAAGCGGGTGCCCTGTTCCTGCGCCGAGTGCCGAGGCGGGACGAACCCAGAGTTCTTCGAGGAAAAGCGACTCGCGCAGCGCAGGCGCGACGAAAAGCTGAAGGTCGAATGCCCTGCCAGCTATGAAGAGGTTAGCGTGTTGGAGTTGCTGGATGGGCTGTCGCTGGCGGCGCTGCCAGATTGGGCCAAAAACAAGGCTCCCGCCGCGCAAGAAGACCAGGTCGTGAAAGATACTGGCGCCCCCAAGATCTGCCTAGGTCGCAAGGCCTCCTTCGGATGGCTGCACCTTTCGGATCTCCACCAGGGCCTCGCGGCCCAGCGTTGGCTGTGGCCGACAGTCAGGGAGGAGCTGTTTGCCGATCTACCGAAGCTCCACAAGGTCTCCGGGCCCTGGGACGTGGTGTTCTTCACCGGCGAGCTCACCCAAAAAGGCAGCGCCGATGAGTTTGCGGCGCTCAACCAAACCCTTGCAGAGCTCTGGAGTGTTCTGCACAAGCTCGGCAGCGATCCTGTCTTGCTCACGGTGCCCGGCAACCATGACCTGGTCCGCCCGAAACCGAAGAGCTCCTTCGTGGTGGCCCTGACCCCGTGGAACGACCCCGAGATCATCAGCGACTTCTGGGACAACGAGGCGGGTGACTACCGAAAGCCGGTCGCGGACTGCTTCAAGAACTACGTGTCCTGGGTCGCCTCGCATCCCTTCCCGCGGGCGCAGGCAAAACGCGATGGCCTTTTACCTGGCGACTTCTCAGCGACCATCGAGAAGAACGGGGTTCGCTTGGGTGTGGTTGGCCTGAACAGCACCTTCCTGCAGCTCGTGCCCGGCAACTGCGAGGGCAAGCTGGCCCTGGACCCGCGCCAGATCCACGCCGCCTGCGACGGTGACGGCGCCAAGTGGAGCCAGCAACACGATTTCTGCTTCTTGCTGACCCACCATCCGCCGCAGTGGCTGGGTGAAGCCGCGCAGCGGGCGCTACGGGGCGAGATCGCGCCTCCGCAGCGCATAGCCCTGCACCTGTTCGGACACATGCACG
>CAYRKE010000519.1:0-2753 GCA_964424695.1 uncultured Polyangiaceae bacterium | reverse complement strand
GGGCTCACCCTCTGGGGATTGCGCGGCAATCCTTTTGAGGTCGGGGCTACCCTTCCGGGATTGCGGCGCAATCGATCTCGAGCCGAGCCCTACCGTTTCTGATAGCGACGCAATCGAATCTGAGATGATGCCGCCGCCGGGGGATTGCGCGGCAATGCGTTTGGGGTCCGGCGTACCCGTCCGGGATTGCGCGGCAATCCATTCGGGGTCCGCGGTGCCCGCCAGGGATTGCGCGGCAATGCATTTGGGGTCCGGCGTACCCGTCCGGGATTGCGCGGCAATCCATTTCGTGTCGGTACAACCCCGGGGGGCAGGTTGGCAGCGCCTGGTGCGAAGGTGCGGTCCGGCTTGGGTGGTCACGGCGGAATGACGCCAGGGCTGCCCTTGGTGCCGCACGTGAGAGTGCCGAGCGCAAGAGCGTCGTGCAGCACGACAGCGATTCCGCCAGAGCTGTAGCGCCATAAACATCGGCTCGTATCCTGATGGACACGCGCTGCCGACCCCGGCTTCGGTGTTGCCCTGGAACATCTCGATTCCGCACTCGGCGCGGCAGCCGTCGTTGTCCTCGGTATTGCCGTCTTCGCACGCTTCGCCAGCGTCGAAGATGCTATCGCCTCACGCCTCTTCCGTGTGGTCGGCGTGGCACCCGTCGCCGGTCGAATCAAATCCCTACGTCAGCTCGGGACGATCGCCTTGGTACAGAGCGGGATGGTACACCCCCCAGGCTCTCCATCGCGAGCGCAGCCTCACGCGCGCGCCCCTCCCGAATAGCTCAGGCTGCCCTGCAGCTCTGCAACTGGCTCAGATGCTCGCGCTGCTGAACGACGCAGAGGATCTGCATGACTCGTCCCGGAACGAGTCGGGAACCGTCGGACTCGGCGACCTTGGTCAGCGTGATGGAGTGCCTGCTGGTCGATAGCTCGACGGTCTGAAACGGAAGGACCCCGATCTGCCTCAGGGCCACATCCATCCCCTGGATCCTGGGGCTACGGTGCGGAGTCATCACCTCGAGTTCCGCTGTGCGTTGCTCTTCGTCGAGCCGCACGATGATTCTGGACGTATTCATGACTAGCAAACTGCCGAGCCGCGGTGACGAGCCCCGGGCGGGTCTGTGACGATTGGGAAAGATCCTCCCCTCCCCGCCCGCCGCTCGAATCGAAGGACGAACCGCGGATTGGGCTCTGCGGGAGCCTCTCCGAACACCCGTCCCGGAAGCGAGAACGCTGTGGCATTGCTCCTTGATGACGATCCAGTCGCCGTTCCGGTGAGACTCGGTGCGGACTTGATGAAGGTCCCGGGACGATCATCGGCAATTTACCGACTCGCCATGAGGCTGTCACAGGTCCCCCGCAAGCTCTGCCCCGTTGAATGGACTTTGCATCGTGGACCGAGTCGGGTCGAGACATCGTGCGTGTGCGCCGCTTGGCGATGGGGTATGGCGTGGGCACAGCCGTCGTCGTACTAGTCGGCACCTTCATATCCCTCACCGCTGCCGGTGGTCCCAAGGGCGATAGCGAGGAAGAGGACGTTCGCGATGTCCAGCTCGCCACCGCGCCCGAGGAGCCTTTGCCCGAACCCGAGCCAGAGCCCGAGCCGGCGCCTGAACCTGTCGCGCGCCCCAAGCTCCCCAAGCTCGCCGTTCCCGTAGCGGTCCCGCACGACAAGCCAGCAGAGGCAGAACCGACGGACAACGGCGCGGACAGCAGCTCCGACCCCTACATGAACGGCGCAGCATCCGAAGGCGCCAGCGCGGAGAAAGCCGTCGTGGAAGTCCCCAAGCCGCCGCCTTCACCTCCCCCGCCTTCCAAGGTCAAGCCGAGACCGGAGCCCGCCAAGCCAGTCCGCGTGACGGAGAACATGTCTCAGCCCCAATGCGTCATCGCAGGAGCTACCTATCCCGACAACGCCAAGGCTGCTGGAATCGAAGGCACAGTCATCGTCCGGTTCGTGGTGACCGAAACCGGAGAAATCAAGGGGGTGAAAGCGGTGCGCGGCCCTGAGGAGCTTCGCGCAGCCTGTGTTGCCGCTGTGAAAGCGGCAAGGTGTACGCCCGCCATGCTCGATGGCGTGCCGGTCACCGTCTTCCAATCACGCCCGTTCCGCTTCCGGCTGAAGACCTGAACACCCATTCTCGTTCTTCGCCACGTCGCAGTGCTCGGATGACTCGCCGAGCAGGAGCAAATCGAAAATGCACTTTGATCTCGTCCACATCATTTCCCAAATGACAGGGCTCGCCCTCGCCATCGCGACCGTGCTCTTGCTGATGGCAGTCGCCATCGTCGGTGTCGTCGTCGAGCGCTTGGTCGTATTCGCAAAGTCCGCCCGGGAATCGCGGGTCTTCGCCAGCCGGGCCGCACCGCTGATCGACGACTGGCGCGTCGAAGAGGTCGTAGAACTCGCCAAAACGCACAGGGCATCGACGCTGGCTCGGCTCTTCGAGGCAACTGTCGAGCGGTACTTGCGGGCGCACGACGACCTCGATGGCGGGATGACTCCCGTGGAACTTGCCCGCAACGAGTCCGAGCGACGGCGAGAAGCGCTCGCCGCTGATCTTCGGCGGGGGCTCGGCGTCCTGGCGTCCGTTGGTTCCGTAGCTCCGTTCGTGGGCCTGCTAGGGACCGTCGTCGGCATCATTGGCGCCTTCCAGGGAATCGCGGCCACGGGCTCCGGGGGACTCGGTGCAGTATCAGCCGGCATTGCCGAGGCGCTCATCGAAACGGCCTTCGGTCTCATGGTGGCGATCCCAGCCGTAC
>CAYRKE010000518.1:0-2756 GCA_964424695.1 uncultured Polyangiaceae bacterium | reverse complement strand
TGGTCGAGAGGTTTCTGGGTGGCGTGAGACGCGAGTGCCTCGATCACGTCATCATGCTGGGGATGGCTCACCTTCGCGCGGTTCTCACCGAGTGGGTCACCCATTTCAATACCCAGCGTCCGCATCAAGGCATCGAACAACGGATCCCTCAAGCAAGGCGAGTACATCCCTCCAACGCGGGTGGATGTGTCGTGACGTTTCCGGTATTGAATGGACTTCATCATCACTACCGGAGGGTGGCGTGACCGACGGATGATGAAGGGAGCCAGGACAGGCTTCAGGGGCGCGGGACTCAAGTCTGTTGGTCGGTGCATCACAACGACCTCAACGGACAATCGGCTCATCCGACGGAACGAGACCCCATTGAACCGAGGTCTGGACCTGGGCGCCTGGGCGCCTGGGCGCCTGGGCGCCTGGGCGCCTGGGCGGAAGAGGGTGCTCGGTCCGGAAGTCCAATGGGTATGTGTAGGACGAAAGTCCGTTTTTTGCCGTCCAAGCTTCGGATGGTCATTGCGGCATGGCTGGAAGCTATTCTAGCGTGTTCCAGTTGGCGCTAGCAGCGCTGCAGGTCGCGAGATGCTGCGCACACGGATACGAGTAGGACCGGCTGCTGGGCTGGTCATGAGCCTTGTTTTTGCTGCTTTCCTCACTTTGGTGCAGGTAGGGGATCGCTTCGTGTCTTCGTGGCAGCCCGTGCTTGGGAAGCCCACTGCTACCACTCTCCGCGTTCCCTACGGTCCTCGGTTCGTGCGGAGCGGAAGTCGTACCCGGCTCCATTTCGAAGAGCACCCCACCGTGATCGCTCGCGGTACGGTCCTGCGTGCCCATCGCCACCCACACCAGTCTACACTGCTTTCCGAGACCACACAGCGTTCTCATGACGCCCCGAGAATCGCAGGGGTGCTGGTCATCTACCTGGCTTTTGGCCTCGCGTTGACTGCGTACATGCGCAAGCTCGGGGAGAATCGACTGCGGCTGCTGCGTACCCAGGTCGGGGTGCTAGCGACGATGAGCGCGCTAGCCGTGCTCGCGAAGGGACTGCTGCTGTTTACATCGCTTCCCTCGATGTGGGTTCCGATGGCAGCCGCACCCCTCGTTGTGGTAGCAGCCTTCGACCGCCGAACAGCCCTGCTCGTGGCAGGGGTCATGGCGTTCGTCGTGGCTTCCCTCGCGCAGTTCGACCTGATTCTGCTCTGTGTGTTGCTGGCACGGGGGATGACCGCAACGCTCTTCTGCGTGGACCGCAAGCGTCCACGGCAGATGCTCGTCTCCGGTGGATTGGCTGGGCTTAGCGCGGCGGCTGTCTACGCGGCGTTGATTGTAACCTTCGAGGGCACCTTCGACGTCGTCGCCGACCTCAGTAATGGGTTTGGGTCTCAGCTGGGTGCCTGCATGGGTGGTGGCTTGGCTGCAGGGTTGGTCGGGGTAGCGCTCCGAGCTCCTGCCGAGCGACTCATGGGCAACGTATCACGCGAGCGACTCCTCGAGTTGCAGGACCTGTCCCAACCTCTACTGTTGAAGCTGGCCGCGGATGCACCAGGCACCTTCGAGCACTCACGGGCGATGGCGAACCTAGCCGAGCATGCGGCGAGTGCGATTGGCGTCGACGCTCTGCTGACTCGCGTGGGCGCTTACTATCATGATGTTGGGAAGGCCGCCGACCCGAAGCACTTCGTGGAGAACCTGTCGCCAGACGAAGTGTCCCCCCACAACGCGCTCGAGCCAAAGGTCAGCGCAGACATCATCATGGCGCACGTCGTGATTGGGGCGAAGATCCTGCGCGACGGTGGGATCCCTGAGCCGGTAGTGGAGTTCTGCTACACCCACCATGGGACGAGCGTGATCGAGTACTTCTGGACGAAACACCGGCAGCGCTACAGCTCTACGCCTCTGTCCGAGGCGGCGTTTACCTACCCTGGAACAAAGCCACAGACGAAAGAGACCGGGATCCTGATGCTGGTTGATGCGATCGAAGCAGCTTCCAGGACGGTGGACGCCCCAAAACGTGACGAGTTCGAGCAGCTCATCCAGCGGATCGTCTTCACCAAGCTCCAGCAGGGCCAGCTTGATGACTGTGGCCTCACGCTGGAAGAGCTCAGGATCATCACGACACGCATGACCGATACGCTGGTCAACATGTATCACCACCGCATCAAGTATCAGTGGCAGATACAGCGCGCCGAGGAGTTCGGCGTGCCCTCCCAGGCGGTGCGGGCCTCCTCACCGGACATCCAAATCGAGCAAGTGCGGGTCGAGAACAGCTCCTCCCACGCAGAGCAGCTCGACTAGGTAGGGCTCACTACGTCGGAGAGTATCTGAGCCTCGAGGAGTACTCCCAGGAAGAGCATGCGCTGACGGCAATGCCCTCCCGCAACAAACCCCGCCAAAACGCCCATCTCCTGAGCCCCCCATAACCCCCCGGTCACCCCAACCGTCCACCCCCTGTCCCTGGTGAGCGTCACCTCCGGCATCTTCTTCGAGAGTCCATCGTTCACTTCAATTCCGAGAGATTCCATCAAGGCCTCGGAGGCAGACTCTTCACGGAGCATGACCAACCAGGGAATGACAACGGCATCTCAGACGTGGTCCAACGTCGCAAGAGGCTCACCTGCGCATTTCGGCGAACGCGGACAGACAAGCCGGGAATCGTGGACACCGTTTCCGGACGCGCAACTACCAGTTATTCACCATGGCGGTGAGCCCCCAGGGCAATCGCATCTAAATTCCAGCGAGGGCACCGGCACCAGCAGCAGCGG
>CAYRKE010000517.1:0-2756 GCA_964424695.1 uncultured Polyangiaceae bacterium | reverse complement strand
GGACCTTTGCAAGCGCCGCGGCGTGTTCCGGATGAGCAGCGGCGGTCTCTCTGACCTTTCGTGCATAGTCGGGGTTCACGTAGAACTCTGCCCCCTCGAAGGGGTTCAGCTCGGTTTCTGCCGCCGCCGCTCGTGCCGGGGCAACCGGCATTGCCTCGACTGGCGTTGGTTTCGCGGCTGCGACTTGGGGGCTGGCGGCCGTCTTGGGGCTACCGGGTTCCGTGGACGCGCATGAGGCGGCCATGCTTGCGGCTGAGGCAAGAATGGCCCATTTGCTGGAATAGAAGACTCGGCTGTTTGATTTCATGGATCCTCCTTGGGGGGGGGCGTCTCTGCAGAGGATGGCGTGCTGCGCGGAAGGCTTCCTCTCACGTTCGAGAAATCGCATCTCACGCGCCTCGCTCCCTGCTGGGGGATGCAGCGTCTTTGGGAGCTTGCTCACGCGTTGGCAGGTGAGCATCGGGACCCAGGCGCAACCCCGGGCTCCTTCCTCTGGGCTTCCTCCCCGGAGGGACCTTGCAGTGAGCGGCGGCTCTCGCGGCGGGCTGCCAGGTGGGAGCGCGCGGTCGGATACGTCCCGGGGCGTGCTGGTTGGAGGGCGAACCGTCGAGATCGTCTCCTGCCCCGGGCTCACTTCAGGCAGGGGAGCGACAACACGATGCCGGAAGCCAAGAGCGGCCAGCGTCCTCCCGAACAAGTCTCCGGCGGTAATGTGACTCGCCGTCCAGACTGATGCCGGGCGTTCCGGGTTGCCATGCCGGGACTCGCTCGGTTGGTGCCCTCCCGTCGAGGGTTTCTTGTCTTGGGCCCTTTCCTCGCTGGGGATCGCGAGTAAACTCCCTGACCCGACACGACGCTCCCCCGGCGCGGGGATCGCCGCTCACAGAGGATTCTTTCAATGGCACGTAGGACGACACTCTTGGCACTGGCTCTTGGGCTTATCGCGTTTCCTCTGAGCGGCTGTGGCTCTGAGGCCGACAACCCCGACGAGGGGGACGATACAGGGACTGGCGGCGTGACATCGGATGATGACTCGGACACCGGTGGTTCGAGCAACTCCGGCACTGGCGGAGCCGGGAGCAATTCGGGGGGCTCGGGTCAGTCCGGCTCCCTCACCGGAACGCTGATGATCAACGAGCTGATGCCGTCCAATCAGACCGCGTATCAGGACGTGGACGGTGCCTTTCCGGACTGGCTCGAGCTGTATAACGCTGGCGACACTGACATCAGCCTGGAAGGCATGTATGTCAGTGATGCTTCTGACGACCCGACGAAGGCGCAACTAGGCGCTGGCCTCTCGGTGCCTGCGGGCGGAGTCCTAGTGCTTTTCGCGGATGGTGACGTGGCGCAAGGCGCGAACCATTTGCCGTTCAAGCTCACGGCTGCCGCTGAGTCGGTGGTTGTCTCGGACGCGGACGGCAGCGTGATTGATTCCGTTGACTATGCGAACGCAGTCGGCGACAGCTCCTTCGCTCGGTTCCCGGATGGGACGGGTGCATTCGCCTGGTGTGCTCACTCCACGCCCAACGAGCTGAACGGCGATGCCTGTCCGTAGGCGCGTCCCACTGCGTCGGTAAGGGGAACCTCTGCTACCACGCCGACATCGAGGTGTAGTTGTAGGTTCCAGCCGTGAAGTCGAAGTAATAGAAGCCGTCGAGAGAGTCGACCAGGACTCCCTGTGCGACATCGGTGCCATTGAGGCGGACGGTCCGTCCTTCCATGTTGCTGCCTTGCCACCCATGCAGCAGCCCCTCGTAGATGACGCAGACCGGACCGGTGTCGTCGAACACGACGTTTCCTGAGCTGATCTCGCCATAGAGTACCTTGGCGTCAGGGCTGCACGTGCCGATGTCGGCGGTGCCACCCGTTCCCGAGCTGCCGGCTGTTCCCGAAGTTCCACCGTCGCCCGGGAGTCCTGCTGTGCCGGCTGCACCTGCCGTGGATGGCGTTCCCGCCGCGCCGCCCTGGCTCATGGTGCCTCCGACGCCAACCGAGCCGCCCGAGGTGGTTGTGCCAGCTGTGCCGCTCGTGGCGGTATCGCCACCTGCTCCGTCCGGGACGCCTCCTCCTCCAGTTCCGCTCGGCGGTTCACCGCCGCCGGTGCCCAACGTTCCCCCACCCGAAGTGCTTCCCGACGTTCCTGAGGCCCCACCGCTGGCCGAGCCGCCTGTCGCTTGGGACGTGGCACTGGTGCCGCCTGTGCTTCCTCTTCCGCCAGTGGAAGGGGCGCCTCCCGTGCTGGGTCTACCCCCGGTGGCCGCCAGTCCACCCGTGGACGGGGAGCCGCCAGTCTCGTTGCCGGGTCCCCCGAGACTCGTCGTGCCGCCGCCACCGGTACTGGTTCCGCCACTCCCTGCGCCGCCAGTGTGCGAGGCTGTGCCGCCGGTGGTCGAGGCCGCGCCACCGGTGGCCGAGTCAGGATTTCCTGCGCCTGAGCTGGCAGTCTCGAGGGCTACCATCGGGGGCTCCGTCTCATCGGGTTTTCCGCAGGAGACCAATACGGTCAGGAGAGCTACGACCTCGACGAACCTGTCTCGACCGGAAACATGTGCGCGTATCTTCATGTGTTTTCCGCATCGGCACGACGAGTGAAATGTCGCCCGAGCATTTCACAATTTATCAGACTCAGCGCCCAATACGAGGTGCGAACTGCGGCTCCAGCCAGCTCCAATCCCGCGCTCACGTGCGTGGCTGGTGACCAATACACCCTGGATGCTCGCACGGACGCACGCACACCGCCCTGTCGGAGCATGTCC
>CAYRKE010000516.1:0-2764 GCA_964424695.1 uncultured Polyangiaceae bacterium | reverse complement strand
TCGGAGCAGCTGGCAGCTCGGATCGGGGTGTGACCCCCTACTCGGAGCAGCTGGCAGCTCGGATCGGGGTGTGACCCCATGCTCGAAGCAGCCGGCAGCTCGGATCGGGGTGTGACCCCCTACTGGGCCCAGGCGTCCACGCGCCCCCGCCCGAGCAGCATCAGACGCGCACCACGAACTCTCGCCAGCCCTCGGTGAACCGCTCGTCCAGGGTCAGGTTCCATACAGCCTCGCGGAGGCAGGACTCCCGAGCGGCGTCTGCCTGATCGAGCTTGACGCGGCCCACGTCCACGATCTCTCCGAGGGTCGTCTCGAGCGTGACCTCGGCACCTTCTGGAGTCCCGCCGCACGCCTTCCACTCTGCGCCGATGAGGTCCCGGAGAATGCCCTCGAAATCCCAGCCTCGGTGACCTCCCATGCCGCCTGCGCCGCCCGCTGTTCCCGCTCCGTGCCCCAGCGTGCCCACATCACCCAATTCGTCGTCGGTGAAGCCCTCGATCGAGGGTCGCACCCCAGGCTCGATCGCAAGATAGCTGGTCACGGGGCTCACCGCGCCGCCGCGTCGGGCAAGGGTCCGCATCTCGCTCTCACTCAGCTCCGAGTACTCCTCCGTTCCGAAGATCAGCGCTGCCCAGCGCTTCGATTCCGCCGCATTCGGCCTGAGGACGTGAGTCACGGGACGCGACCAGAGTTCGCCGCTCAGCTCGACCCAAGGGGCAGGAAGGCGGGTGAACTCCAGGTGCGCAAGCCCCTCACCCTCGGCAAGCGCCTCGGGCACCGCGAGCGCCTCAGTGTCGATCCCGGGTGCACGGAGCGCCACGTGGTCGAGACGGATCGGGCGCGCCCACTCCTCGAACACCGCGCGCGTCAGGGCAACGTCTCCCCCGTCTCCTGCCGCGGCAGCCCACATCAGGCCGCCGCCTCGCCGGGCGGCGGAAGACCAAGGGTGGTCGTCGTTGCGCCAGAGCGAAGGCCTGCCGACGTGGACGTCGCCGATGTGCAGGAGCGCTCCGCTTCCTGCCAGAGCCTTGTTCAATCGGTCGAGCGAGAACGACGAGCGCGTCAGGGTGTCGGTGAGCAGCAGAACGCGCCGAGCCGCCCTGGCGGATGTTCCCCGCAGAAGCTTGCCCGCGTCCTCCAGCACGTCTTCGACCTGACTGCCGTTGCCCTGCTTGAATGCACCCTCAGCCAGAACCGAAACGGCCTCGTTGGCCGAAACGAAGCGACCAAACCGACGTTCTGGCTCTCGAGCAAAGGTGATGAGCTCAACCTCGGCATCGCCGAAGTGGGAGAGATAGGCCCGCGCCGCGTCGGCAGCGGCTGCCAGTCGCTCTTCCCCCATCGAACGCGAGGTATCGAGAACGATGACCAACCGCGCCTTCTTCGGAACTGTGGAGATTTGGGGTGCAAGTTCGAAACGCCACCGGTTCAACGCCTTTTCTGGGCCTGCCGCCACGGCCGCGAATGCGCCGTCGATCTGCGCGGCGCCCTTGGGGTGTAGCTCGACCCGGTGCTCCCACTCGAGTAGGATCCGTTGCTTTGACTCGATGGACTTGCCATTGACGATGAACTCGTCACCGGGCCGCGCCGCGTGCAGCCTGGCGGAGGCCAGGAGCTCGATGGACCCGAGCATCGGAAGATCCAGAACGTGTGCTCCGCCCTCATAGCGGGTTGGCATGAGCAGCGTGTATTCAACCGTCTTGCTCTGCTGGGGCGGACAGGGAAAAACCTGGAGCATGAGGGATCCCAGATCGCTCCAGGAGAGGAGCGCAGGATCCTTGGGCGAATGACCACCATGACCCGTTAGTTCGTGGTATCGCGCCGCGGCGACCTCCGCGTCGAGGAGCTCCCCGGTGAACCACTGGGGCTTGCCCTGCACACTGCCGAGGGTTCTGAGACCGATGGCCGCGGCTCCCGACGGCAGCGCAATCTCGTAGATGGCCTGATCGTACTCGCGACTTTCGTTGAAAACCGTCCGGCGCACGACCAGCTTGGCGAAGCCGCGATCGACCGTAACCTCGATCGCGTAGTCCTTCTCCTCGATGCCGATGGTCCGGGTGCCGTTCACCGCGTCAACGGCCTGTGCCGCCCCGCTGGTCGACAAAAGGCCCATCATCGTCAGAAGCCCGATCCACCTGTGCGTTCGCCAGTGAGACCGTCCCTGGGTGACCATCGATTGGCTCATTCGCTGGTTGACCATCGCACCGCCAACAGATTGGGTCCCTGCCGGAAGATACTTGGGCGCCCGCCCACAGACCTCTAACGACACGTGCACCGTCGCATGGGCGCTCCTACGGAGCCGAGGTCACCGGGATTCCCTCTCCATCACAGGTTTCCGCGGACGCGTGTGGCGATTGGGGCGCGAGGTGGGGACGGCCCGCGGACCCAAGGGGCTCCAGGCCGCTCACCGAGTCTCACAGGGACTCGAGCGGCGGCTCGGGTTCGTCGGGTAGGGACGATGAAACGAACCTCGGCGTTCATCAGACAGCGGATCAGCTCGACGAGATCTGCCATCAGCGCCTCGGAAGGTCACGCAGACGCCGCAGCTCTTGCGCGAGCCTGCTCGCTTCTTCGAGGCAGTCGAAAGGACTCCGCTGCGAGGCGGCCTCGAGCAGCGTCAAGTCCACGTCGGCCTCTGCCTCGGCGAGTTCCGGGTCCACCTGGTACACCCAGTCGCGAACATCGGCGTACCGTTTGGAGGCAGGAGCAGGAGCGGGCATGGCGTCAGCATAGCAGGTCGCGAGGGTGGCTGGCAGTGCCGACG
>CAYRKE010000515.1:0-2769 GCA_964424695.1 uncultured Polyangiaceae bacterium | reverse complement strand
CTCTCTCATCCTCTCCTTCCTGTCGGTTTTCACCGGCGCACGAGCCAGCACAGGCGAGGCCAGCACCGCTTTGTGTCTTCGTGGTCCGCACAGCGCAGTTCTTCAGATCAATGGTCCGCATCGCGAAATGGGCGCGAGGCAGAGGGATCACGGGTGCGCCAGGAACCGTGATGAGAATCGTGCCGTGTTCGACTTGGCCGTCGAGCTGGAACGGGGAGTGGGCCTTCAGGATCCCCACAGGGTCTTCAAGCGTCGGTGTGCGAATGAAGACGAGGATGTCACGCCGACATGCACGAGACTCCGCGTTGCTCGAGACGTTAGCTCGGGACCACGTGTGGTCTCCGGTGTGAGGGCACCTAGCGGACGTGCCATGCCCGAGCCTCGGGTTCCCTAGCAGATGGGCCTTGGCGACCACGCCGAAAACGGTACCGCCGCAAAGCTCAACGGAAACCAGTCGGGTTCCGGAATCGACATCCTTGCTGCGAAGGTCGCCACCGACTCCTTCTGGCTCAGACACCTGGCGAGGAAGAGCGAAGTCTCGAGGCAGTGAGCGCGTGAGGCCTGCCACGAGGAAGGTAACACTGGGATGCAGAGCTACCGTGCCTTCCGATGGTGGTATGATCGCGCCGGTGCCTATGTTCCTGCGAACAAGGCCAAGCTCGCTGCAGGCTACATCCGCACCCGTGTAGACTAGGTCGGGAAACTCGATAGAGATGGTTGCGATGTCGCGTTTGACGCCCAGTATTTGGCGATCCGCCACACCATCAGGGATCAGGGCATCGAGCACGAGGATAGGCTTTCGGAGTGCAACGTACAGATCCTCGGGAGCCACCAGGGCACGGATCTGCATCGCGGAGTTCTCCACGACCGCAAGTGCCGGTGCAGGGTTACCCAGGGACCCACGAAGCCAACCCGTCACGTTACCCTGCACGACCCGCAGGCTAGGTGTCGCATCCGCCCGCGTCCGTAGATTCCACACGACGTCGTGCGATGCGACCTGGTCTCGAATCACGCACGGCGCATCCCCCGGGGCTTCAGGTAGGACGACGCGGTCCGGTTCTGGCCCTGCGTGTTCGCTACCGCCCACTTCGAGCTCGAACTTCTGCACGCGGTGGTTATGAATCGGTTCGGACGAATCGCTGCTGAGAGGGGGCGGCGAGTCCACAGAGGTCCCTCCCGCTTGCGGGGAAGAACAACACGCGATGCCCAGCCACAAACCCAATACGGCGACGGACCAGAAGAGCATCGTGTCATGCACTCGACGTGTAGTTGTTGGCCAGTCCATTTGATGTCCACGAATTGCGGCTCAGTCACTTGGTGGGCCCCTGAGGCTTCCCCGCAGGGGCATCGGAGGCTAGGTGTTTGAACCCTTCCTTCACAGTGCTGATTGACTGATAATACGTTCGTCTGCGGTTTTTCACCTCGTCCGCAACCCCAGGGGTTGCGCTGACCGGAGAGTAGAGCGGGTCGTACTGAACCGGCGCGTGGAAACCGTAGGTGTCAACATGGAAGGTCTGCGCGATTTCGATGAGCAAGGCCATTCCTTGGCCGGCCCCGCCGTGGCAACCGTAGATCCAAAACTGTGCGTCATTGCGCAGCCGGTCACGGATTTGGTCGCGGTACGTCTTGCCCACATCCGCAGGATCGTTGAGCCAGTTGAGCAGGGCCTGATCGAGCTGCCTAGCCTCAAGCCCCTGCCGCTTTGGCTGGTTCTGCTCGGCCGGATTGAGAACACCCAAGAGGACGCCAATACTTGTCGCGCCAGGCGAAAGGTATCCGGCCAGTGCGAATAGGCCTGGTTTGGAGTGCGTTACCAGATTGATTCTGCGAACCGATTGGGGCGCGCACACCAGAATCGGACCTGCGAAGGATTCGAAGTCATCGCAGGACTGGACGTTGCTGGTATGTACGCGACACACGGACCAGAATGTTGCATTCGACGGCTCCCAACGCTTGTCTCTCATTGCCTGTACCTCGTCCGCTTCGCTTGACCATGGGTCGGCGAACTCCGCGTGTATCGTGATCTCTACGGGTTGCGGCGGTACCGCCGGAGTCTGCTTCTTCTGCTGTGGTTTGGAAGCTGAACCTGCCATTGTTCGTCTCGTTGATCTGGTACAGCGCTTGTGGCTGCAGCTGCTATCAGTGAGTGGTCCCCGCTTCCACTCTACTGCTGTACTCGGAGTGGGGACATCGTCGCATCGCAATCACTATCGTATATTTCCCACAGCCGTTGCTTCGTGTCTGGAGGGAGAGCCCCTTCCTTCAGACCATACTCGTTGGTGATTCCATAGTCGTTCTGAAACTGGATTACGGCTCGCTCAAGTGAATCGGCCGCAGGAGTGAAGTAGCCGAGATTGTGGAGCTTAGCGCGAGCCTGAGCGTTTTCGTCACCATCATTGCAGTCGATGAAGATCGTCTGTTTGTAGGCGAAGCGGCCGGAAGGATCTTGTGTGCCCCACTCGAGTAGGACAGTCGCCCCGCAGGCGGGAGGAAGCGGAATTCTGATCCATCCGCCGGCTAGGCTCTCGGTGAGCACAGGGGGACTCCCAGAGACGGTGTATTGGCAAGGTGTGGCCTTCGCGACCGGCGTTGAGGAATCGTCATGCAACCGTACGCCGAGTGAGGCCCTTGCTGTCGCCATCGCCCCCAAATGCTCCCGCTTGTACTTTCCGGGCAAATACAGCTCACTCTGCTCCGGCGCTGAAGCAGCCAAATCCATGTCCGGCTCTTCGCCCTCGTCGAAGAACAGCACCTCGACGCGCCGGTTCG
>CAYRKE010000514.1:0-2769 GCA_964424695.1 uncultured Polyangiaceae bacterium | reverse complement strand
CCTTTGCGGCTTTGCGGTTCCTCCCTTGCATCACACCAGCACGTGGCGTTTGAACTGCATGGTCTCCGCTGACAAGTGGATCCGGAAGCGGTACTACCGCCACCCTGGCGAATCCAGCCATTGCTGATAGGCCGCCTCCATCCGTTGGGTCATGCTGGCGTTGAGCCCGTAGAGGTTCTCATTCTCTCCAGGATCCGAGGCGAGATCGAAGGGGACTCTGCCACCGTTAGGAACGTCCACGATCAGCTTCATGTCGTCCAAGACGACCGCTCGGTGATGCGAAAGGGTCGCGGCACTTGCCCCCTCCGCGACTACCGGCATCCCGTCATGCGCGAACAAGCCTCTGCCAGGGTATTCGAGTCCCGCAGCTGCCGCGAGCGTGGGCGCTAACTGGGTGGTACTCACCGGCTCGGTCACCAGCCGCGGTCGGCAGTTGGGTACCTGTACGATGAGCGGAACATTGACCGCTTCCTCCATGACCGATTCGGGGTGACCGTGTAGTCCACGCTCCATCAGCTCCTCCCCATGATCTGCGGTAATGGCGACGACCAGCCGACGCAACTCTCCTGACTGCTGCAGTTCTACCAGGAGGCTACCGAGTTGTTGGTCCGTGTACCGCACCCCGAGAGCGTACCGGTCGGATTCCGACTCTGCCTGGAGCTCGCCCAGATGGCGCTCATACGGCGCGTGCACGTCCGCAAGGTGCAGAAGGGCGAAGGAGTTGTGGTCGGAACGAGCCAGGTAGTCCAGGTATCCGCGTGCTGCGGTTGCGCTCGTGAGAACCTCTTTCGCATTCGGTATTGGCGGATCGCGCCAATGGGGGTTCCTACCGGCGAATCCACGGAGGGTGAAGGGATTGAAGTCGAGGTCGTGCAGCACCACGGTGCGATATCCGTGCGCTCGGAACGCCTCAGTCACCGTCTGCCGAACGTTGAAGGCGTCGCTCACCACCGGATTGGGCGTCCCCATGTCCGACAGCTTCCTACCGCTCAACAGGGACGGCATGCTGGACGCCGTCCGACTCGTTGGCGAGTAGGCGCGACTGAATGCCCAGGACCCGCGAGCCAGGTTGAAGAGGTTTGGGGTGAGCTCCGGCGTGACGTAGTCCCCGCGGAGCGAGTCAACAACGACGAGGAGGAGGACTGAGACCGGACTCTCCGGAGCTCGACAATCTGGCGGGAGTGTTCCGGGCGGAACGGGGGCGCTTGGGCGCTTCGGAGCGTCGCCGCCACGGCAGTCCTGATCGATCCCGTCTCCGGGAACCTCTCGCACGGCAGGGCCCACCGCGGGGTTTCCCTCATCGCAATCTGCCCCTCCGAGCCAGCGTGGCCCGGCTCCGTCGCCATCGCGATCAAGCCGATTTCGCAGGGACCATGCCAGCACGCTGTGCGGGCCCCCTCGAAAGAAGAGGACCCATCGGGCGTGATCGCGGTTAGCGCCCGGCCACGCCGCTCCCAGGATCGCAGCAGGCAAGAGCACCACCGGCGCAACCCGAGAACCCAGCTCGGCGCCCCGAAGCACAGCACGCTGCGCGAGCGCCATTGCGACAACCGCGAGCACTCCAACGACGCTCGCGGCAATGAACTCACCAACCGGACAGAGCAGCACCCACGCAGACACGGCCAGGACGACGCTCAGCGTCCCAAGCTCTCCCGCCCACCACGCACCTGCTCGCCGGACGCGGCGGGCGAGATGCTGGATGCGGGGATGAAGACAGCCCGCCAACGCGATCAACAAGGCAGCAAGTGTCGCCGTGGCTCCCCAGCGGATCACGTTGAGCTCTCCCCCGAACTCGACGGGCAGGGCCGCCAGCGAGCGCTCCACCCACCCAATCGCGGTCGCACCCAAGAGCGCCAGACCCAGCTGCCCAAGGAGTACCCCAGGGTGGGGCAGGTGGCGTCCTATCCACGTCCTGTCCAGGAGCGCTAGGAGAAAGGGCACCGGTAGGGTGTAGACCCAATACAGGATCGCCATGTGGCTCCAGAGCTGCACTGCACCGTACACACGACTGTACATCGCTGGCATGAGTGTGCCAGCGAGGACGACGTCGAACGCTGCGATGATGGCTCCGGCAAGGAACACCAGTCGCGCGTATGACGCCAAACGACTGCCATGGGGCGTGTCCACGCCCTCCGCCGCGAGGCTCGACCGGGCGCCTTTTCTCACCGGGACATCAGAGCCCTCGCAATGTCCCTTGGGCTGGATCTCCACCGTCGTTGCCATGTTGGATCGATGCTCCCACGCGCGTGGGCACGGAGTCCAGCCGCGAGGACGTTTGCTCGCCAAGCGACCCGGTGCGCTGCTACGGGGAGTCCTGTGCGGACTCAGGCAGAGCGCGATTCGACATGTAGCGGTTCCAGGTGGCAGAGCACGCGTCGGTCAGCGCCGCATCGAGGCCGGCGCAGCTGGCTTCCTCGAAGGGCGGCCCCAGAGCGAGCAGCGCCGTCTTGGAGACAAAGGGCAGATCGGCCTTCCACACCGAGTCAATAGCATCGACTCGCGCCTGGGCGACCAAGCGTTCCTGTTCGCTGACGTAGCCTTCGAGGTAAGCGAGCGCCATAGCGCGAACCTCCTCATCGTCGGTCAGGGCCAGCACCCGCTTCAGGAAGCGCGCGGTTGCGGCCTTCTCACCGGCCTTGGAGAGCCTCCCGGCAGCTGCGATACACTGGGACTGCATCGCGTCCATGCCGCTCGCCATCTCGCAGGCCCTCGCCAGGATCCGAGTCCCCTCGAGGCGCCACGCCGCCCGTTCCTTGGCGTCGCCCACAT
>CAYRKE010000513.1:0-2774 GCA_964424695.1 uncultured Polyangiaceae bacterium | reverse complement strand
ATGATAGTGATATTCCAGTGCATGTGCAAAGCTGCACGGGACCGCGCCCATCACTAAATCAGCGGTCACAAATCTCGGACAGTGGAAGGAGTGGCATCAAGTGGCGCATCCCTTTGGGGTGGGGCACTGCGGGGCATGGGGTCTTAGGAAGACCCCGGAAAGGAGAGGGAATCTTGTTCGAGCAGACTTCGGGACTCGACAGGTTTGGGCTGCCCTCACCTCGATGGGGGCAGCCCAAACCGTTCGAGAATCGCGCTCGCTGATTTAGGGCGGCTCCACATCGCGGCACGTCACGGTATGCCTTGCGGCTGCGCTCTCGTTCGGAGAGGGGTCGCGCTGATGCAGAGGGGCGCCACGCCGAAACCGGACGCGCATCCCAAGCCGGTCCGGGGCCGCCCAGTGATACAGGCGCGCTCGGAGCCGTTTGACGACAGAAGCGCAGCCCGTGCGCAGCAAGCGGCTTCGGGACACCGCGCCGCTCCCCCGCGGGAGCGGCGCTGCCCAATGTCGCCAGAGTAGCGGCCGGTGGCCAACAACATGCGAGCCCAAGGATGGCCACCGACCTGCGCTGGAAACCACACTCCAGCGCCCCCCCCCCGCGTGCAGTCAGAGCAGGGTGTAGTTGACTACAAGCCGCGGAGGCGTGGCGCCTTCGGAGGACTCGATCACCGCGCCATTCGTTCCTGTCGGAAGAACGGCCCATCCGAGGTTCAGGGACGGATCCGCGATCCAAGCTTCAAGGCTGGTGGTCACGTCGATGCTGAAGGTTCCGGCGGTGACCGTTCCGGTCGTGACGACCGGAGGAGCAGTCACCTCGGAGCCCAACTGAATGCCGCCATCCAAGGTATTCCACGTATCAAGGTCGGTCCACGGCGTCTGCATCTCGTATACGGAGACCTCGGCACCGAAGTCGTCCACCTGCAACACGAGAGCTGCAGACTGGATGATGGCCGTCGGTGGAAGCATCCCGGGCTCGATGCCGATGGGCACTTCGAACCGGATCAGCGTCTGATTCTGCTGGTTCGTGTTTCTCGGATCGTCGGCATCTACTTCGAGCGTCAGATCGGCGGCGTGGCTCGTGTCAGGGTCCGACTCAGCAATCCAAGTGTCCATGGTGCCAGTATAGCCGCTGAAACCCTGTTGGAAGGTGACCGTCTCGGTGGGAGGCGGAGGCGGCGGATAAACGCCCCCGAGCAGCTCGAACACCTCTGTGTTGTCGATGATTCCGTCCTCAGGGAGGCTGCCGTTGAACACGAATACCGGAGTATTGGTGGTCGTGTGGTAGGAGGAAGACCAGGTGGCATTGGGGAGCTCCCCCTGCACCGGATCCGTTTCCGTCACCAGAAGCCCACCTGTCTCATGGTCCCCCAGGACCACGACGCGAGTGTCGGTGCGGGAACCGACCCAGTCGATGACCGTCTCAACTGCCTCATCGAACTCCAGAAGCGCCGCAACGAGGTTCGCCATGTTGTGCGAGTGCCCCGCCGCGTCGGTTCCCTCGTGCTCGATCACCAGGAAGAACCCTTCGGCATCCTGGTCCAGGCGGTCCAGAGCAAAAGCCGCGCGTTCCGCCAGGGTCGGAGAGTTGTTGTCGAAAACACCCAGAACGTGCGTCTCGGTCGCAGCCACATCACCGAGCCCCGCGCCGTCCGTGACCACAGCGTATCCGGACTCGGCAAACACCGACGGAACGATGGCGGAGTTCGATGCACCGAAGAGGATGTTGGGGCGGCTTCCGAGTCGAAGGTCAGCCGCAATCTGTGTCTGGTTGGAGCGACTAGACTCGTGAGCTCCAAACGCCGCCGGGGTCGCGTCGACCACGGGTGTGTCGATGGTGATGAGGCCAGCGCTCTTGCCACCCGCCTGATGCAGCTCGAGAACCGACGCGACATCGCGCCCCTCTGCATAGCTGATCGCGCCGTTGGGGTACTTCTGGCCAGTAGCCATGGCCGAAGCGGCCGCAGCAGAGTCCGTTACAGCGCCGCTCGCATTGACGGTGATCACTTGGCCACCAATCGGAAGCGCCTCCAGGAATAGCGAGCCAGCGGTCCCATGAGCGTACATACCGGTAGCTCTCAGGTGCTCGAATCCTGTTCCGTCCATCACCATGAGGATGTAGTTCCGCGGGCAGATCCCCACTATGGCGTCGTCGTCATCACAGTCCGGACCGACGAGCGTCTCGTATGCGTTGCATCCGACGAAGATGCCGTCTCCGTCGAGGTCGACGCAGGTAGTACATGACGACCAATTGTTCTCGTCAGCATCATCGCAGTCCTCGCACGAGAGCGCGCCATCCAGATCGACATCGACTTCTCCAGCAGGATCTGCATTGACCAAACCGTCGCAATCGCTATCGACGCCGTCGCAGATTTCGGCGGGGGCTCCCGCCGTGGGCGCGCAGCTCAGCGCTCCTCCGGCGCACACCGTCGTCCCTGCCGCGCAGATCCCGGGCTGCCCAGTGCTGCACCCAGCTCCGCTCTCAGGGAACGTCTCGTCCGTTTCACCGTCGCAGTCATTGTCCTGCCCGTCGCAGACCTCCGCTCCCGCCGTCGCCGTTCCCGCGCAGCTCAGCGCTCCTCCGGCGCACACCGTCGTCCCTGCCGCGCAGATCCCGGGCTGCCCAGTGCTGCACCCAGCTCCGCTCTCAGGGAACGTCTCGTCCGTTTCACCGTCGCAGTCATTGTCCTGCCCGTCGCAGACCTCCGCTCCCGCCGTCGCCGTTCCCGCGCAGCTCAGCGCTCCTCCGGCGCACACCGTCGTCCCTGCCGCGCAGA
>CAYRKE010000512.1:0-2840 GCA_964424695.1 uncultured Polyangiaceae bacterium | reverse complement strand
GGCAGAGCCCTTTCGAGTCACACCGCCAGAGGCGGTGGCTTACCAATAGAGTTATATAGAACGCTGTTGATGAACTCATGCTTGCCTCGCGCCTTCGGATTTCGGGTCTTGTTGTCGATGTAGAGCGAGCGGATCATCGACCAACGACCGTCCGCCCCTGACGGCTGCATGAGACCGCCCGTCGAGTGGTTGTCCTTATTGATCCCCTGGGATATGATGCACTCTTGGAAGGAAAGGTTGTCGACGGGGGTTCCGTTGACGTCCAGGGTGCCGTCGCGTCCCCAGGAGATCGAGACGTGATCGAGCATGTAGTCTTCGCCGAGGGAGATCGACACCGCGTCTTTGCCACTGTCACCGTTCGCCCCCATCCGCACCCGAAGGTAGCGGATGATGACGTTGCCGCCGCCCGAGTCCCCATTCAGCGCGATACCGTTGCCGTAGATGGTGATGCCACCACCGGGCGCGGTCTGCCCGGCGATGGTGATGTTGCTCATCACCACCACCCGCGTGTCGATGTTGATGACCCCACCGACGTCGAAGACGACGATCCGATTCGGCTGGCTCACCGCGTCGCGGAACGAGCCGGAGCCAGAATCGTCGAGGTTCGTAACGTGCACGACCTCCCCGAGCCTGCCGCCGGACGCCATCCGTCCAAAACCCTCGGCGCATGGGAAGGCAAGAGGCGGATCACCCGGCAACGTACCGCACCCAAGGCCAGTGCCGTCAAGGGCTCCACCCGTTCCCGGCGCGCCGCTGGCGCCGTCGGTGCCGCCAATGCCGCCACTGCCCCCCTCCGAAAGCGCGCCGCCCTCCGAAACCGCGCCACCCTCCGAAACCGCGCCGCCCCCACCGACTCCCGGGGCAGCCCCCTCGGACGCCCCGCCACTCGCGCCAGGTGAGCCGGCCTCCGATGCCGCGCCTCCCGTCCCCAAGCCATCCTGGGACGCTTCACCGCCGAGACCAGCGGCGCCCTCGGCCAGCGTGCCGCCAGTCCCGACGCCGCCCGCCGCCGAGGTGCGCCCGCCGCCTGGAGGCGATTCACCGTTGCCAACGCCCCCGCCGCCTATCGGTGCCCCGTCCTCCGAGAGGGCACCACCCACCGACGGCGCGCCTCCCGTCCACGGACCACCGCGCCCCCCTGCCGCGAGGGCACCACCAGTATGCTGTCCTGCCGAAGCACCACCCCCGCCGCTCGTCGCGGAGGTGGCTCCACCGAGTGCGCCCTCACTCGCCGTCCTCTGGCCTCCCAAACCACGCTGGGCGGTCCCGTCGCCTCCTCCCGCTTGAAGGGCCGTGGTGCCGCCCGACTCCGTCGAGCCGTCGTTCTTGGCGTCCGTGCTACCGCACGCAAACGCAAGGCTGATGCCGCAGAAGGTGAGGGCGGTGGTGGGAAGCCTTCGAAGGAGGTTCATGGATTATCCGGAGGTGGGAGATTCGAACGTGAGGGGAGGTAGTCGAGCCGGTGGAGGAGTGCGTTGCGCTCGACGCGGCTTGGAGATCCGAAGGCAAGACGCCACCTCAGGTAACTGGAGCAGGATGGCATTCCGAGTCACACCCGGTCCCGCCGTCGCAACTCTCGTTCCCTTGGATCACTCCGTCCCCGCAATAGGGAGCGATGGCGCAGTGGGTGGTGCAGAGGTGAGGTCCGTAGGGATCTGCTTGATTGTCGCGTCCGAGATCGCATTGCTCGGGGCCGTCTACCACGCCGTCTCCACAGTAGGGACCCACACGGCACTCAGGCATGCAGGTCCCGTAGCTGCCGTCATTGGCGCCGTCATCGCACGCTTCATCGCCGTTCTTGATGCCATCGCCGCAACGGGGGCCGAGGGTACACTCGGACGTACAGCCCCCGTACTCCCCAACGTTGAGCGCCTCACCGAGATCACACGATTCGCCCGGTTCGAGGACGCCGTTGCCGCATCGGACTTGGCAGCCAAGATCGCAGTCTGCTCCGGCACTACCGTTGAGCGCGCCTTCGTCGCAGCCTTCGTCGCTCCCATTGCGGAGCCCGTCGCCACAGTAGGGGCCTATCTGGCACGTATCCGTGCAGGCACCAGCGCCGTATGCGTCGGCCGCGTTCGCAGGACCAGCGTCACAAACCTCGCCGTATGCCGTGTCCAAGATTGTGTCACCGCAGTAGTGAGGAAGGCGGCAGCCCGGACCACAAGCGACCTGGCGCGCGTCGTACGGAACCAAGTTGGAGCCGTCGTCGCATTGCTCGTCGCCATTCGTCACGCCATCACCGCAGAAGTCCGCCAGTTGGCAGTCGGGGGTGCACCCGCCGTACTCGCCCGTGTTGAGACTCTCACCGTCTGCATCGGTGCCCAGGTCGCAAGCTTCGTCTGCCGTGAGCAGTCCGTCGCCACACACCGGCTCGCACGCGCTCTTTCCCGCGACGAAGTTGGACAGCGTGACCCAATAGTTGGAGCCGCAGCACCAGCGTTCGGCCTGAAAGATGGCGATCTCGTAGATCTTACCTACGGTGAGCCCGTACTCGGCGTTCGTCGTCCCATCGGCACCGAGCTCCAGGGTCACGCTGCCTTCCATCCTGGGGTGAACGCCGCCGAGGTCCACGGCCAGTTTGCCGTTCACGAAGACCCAGACGTCGTCGTCGCCGCTGAAGTCTAGCTGCTCACCGCCCTGGAATTCGAACCAGTATCTGAGCTCGCTGGTGAATAGGTAGTTGTGCTGAGCCCATTCGTTGCCGAAACCCCAACCCTCGAACGTCACCTCCCCCGTCGTAGGATCCACCACCTCACTCTCCAGGGGAAAGAACCCCTCACGAGTCACCCATGGCTCGTCCGTGTCGCTGTCCATCGCGTAGGCTCCGGAATCACCGC
>CAYRKE010000511.1:0-2851 GCA_964424695.1 uncultured Polyangiaceae bacterium | reverse complement strand
CTTCAATCAGCCTGCGGCGGAGCGTATTGGGAGCCATCATAGGTTCACGCCAGCCGTCAGCAAAGGGCAAGCCAACCGCGACCCCGTGCGGCTAATGGGCAACTGCAGGGAAGCGGAAGAAGCACCTGGGAAATCAACTCGGTTCCGCGAGTCGTATGATCGTGGCCTTGACCGAGCAGTTCCCCCGGATCATCGCCCAGACGGGACACACTTTCTCCTCCACGATAGAGAGGACTTGCGTCGCCTCTTCTTCGGACAGACCGGGAGACTGTAGGCGAAACTCGAGCTCGATCGCCTCGAACCTCATCGGCGGCCCATCCACCTTGACGCCCTTGGCGGTAGCGGTGAGCGAGACGACCGTCTTACCCATCCTGCGGATGACGTAGGCGACGCTCGTGGCGCTACAGCCGACGAGGCTGAGCAGCAGAAGCTCCAGACCCGCGAAGCCGTCCCCGTCGCCCAAGGGCGGGGCGTAATCGAACTGTACGGGGCGATTCGGGTTCGCCTCAGAGACCCCGCGGAACTGGACCTTGTCGTTCAGAAGCTCGACTTTCACTTGGATCGTGTCTTTCATCACTCCCGTCCCTTTCTCATCTCGGCGTAGTGCTGTTCCACCGCCTCCTGATGCTTGGCGACGTAAGCACAACTAGGACGCTCACCGCATTTCCGGCAAGAGAGGTCATAGGCCGAGTTAATCGTCCCGCATTTCGGGCAAGTATACTCGGCCTCCTTCTCGCGGATCCAGACTTCGGTCCCGGCTTTCTTGATGCGCTCCAGATCGTCCCACAGCTCGATGCGGTGGGGTCTCTGCCTTTGGAACTCGGCGAGCTTGGCGCAGGGGTATTCGTTGCATTCACCGCAGAACGAGATCCCTTTCCCGTTGGCACAGGCTTTGAACTCGCAGTCCCGGCAATGAATGCCCAGCCCGCCCGACCGGCACCCGAGGCAGTGAAGCTCTCTAGGCGGAGCGTTGAACAGGACAGCGAGCCTCGCCAACCGCTCCGGCTCCTCAGTGGAGCCGATGTAGAGGGTGCAAGCCCCGCAATAGAGACCGCAGACCGCCGCGAGCGTGTCTTGCGCTTCGTGTTCAGTATTCATGTCGTCCTTCTTCGCAGACAGCCTACTTCGTCGTCGGGGGACTCGTATTGGAGAAACCGGACGTGGCCGCCCAGGGTGGCTCGGTCCGCTCCAACTGGGAAGGAGTCCGACCGTAGAGCTCTTTGAAATCGTTGATGAAGTGCGATTGGTCGTAGTAACCGAGGTCGAGCGCGAGCTCGAGAAGCGAACCTAGTCTCTCGGTCCGTAGGCGGTTCAGGGCGACCTGGAAACGAACGACCCTGGCGAGTTTCTTGGGCGAGAGGCCCAGAGTCTCGCGAAAAAGGCGGCGGAGTTGCCGGTCACTGATCCGTTCCAGCCCCGCGAGGGATCCTACGTCGATCCTTCCGCAGCTTTGGTAGATGCGATCGACTGCGTCGAGATATCTCGGATCCTCCTCGAATGCGTGGCGTTCGAGAAGCCGCAACAGCGCCGACTCGGCGATCTCGATCTGCTGCTGGAAGGACTTCGCCCGCAAGAGAGCGGCTTCGACTGCGTCGAGCCCTGGTTCGACGAGTTCACGCAGGTTCCAACTCTTGTCATAGATCTCGTGCGCAGGAAGGCGAAGGAACTGGTGGATCTTCCCGGGAAAGAAGCGGATACCGAAGAACCCCACACCTCCCACAACGGGGACGAGCACCGGCCGCGAAGCGAGACCGATCAGGCTCGACGTGCCGGTGTCCGTGTGGAGCAGCAGATCGACACAGCCGTCCGGAACCCCGTGCATGATGAGCTGACTGTGGTGGTCACCGGGAGTCTGCATCGCGAAGTAGTAAGCGATGTGTTCCCGAAGGTGTCGGATTCGAGGGAACACGACACTGCCGCCCTCCCGCGTGAGCTCGTCGATCTCCGGTTGGAGCGGGACGAAGGGCGGAGTGACGGATTTTCTAGGCATGCCCCCAGTCTACCGGAGAGCGAGGCTCGAGCGCGCAACAGATCCTACGCGACGAGGGATGCCGCAGCACTTCAACCCCGTGGTGTCCGGAAACGTGTCACGCCGCGATTCTCGCATGGTTCGCCCCGAGGCAACAGATTGGAAGTTCAGCGTTGCCGCGGTAGTGCTGGCTACCATCGGATGCTCCCGGTCACCGCGCAGTTGATCGTAGCGATCCTGGCATGCGCCCTGAACGAGCGGATGGCCCGCAAGGCCGAGTGTCCGCGCGAAGAGAACCGGGCACTCAGAGAGGCGGTCCTGGCTGCGACGGGCAAGACCCGTTTCGCGCTCACGCACCAGCAGCGGCGACGTATGGCAACCTAGGGCAAGGCCTTGGCGCCGGCGGAGTGCGAGGAGTGCTGCGTTGCCGTCGGTCACCGGCGCGGGCGGCTCGTCCGGGTGTTCGCGTGGGTGCGCGAAGGCTCCGCGCAGGTGCTGAAGGAAGCGTAGCCCTCCTCATCGTTCTGCTTCAGATCCGCCTGGAAGCCGACGCCCACACTGCGAGCCCATGGGTGGCGAGCCTGCCGCGACCGCCGTTCGGGGGAAGCGCGGGGGCCGCCAGCCGAGCCTCAGGCAGCACACTGGCAGCTGCTGGCGGAGGATGAGATACTCCGCCAGCAGCTCCTCTCTTGAACGCAAGGCGTCCTCGATGAGCCCGGAGACCAGCGGCAGTGGCCGCATGGATTCCGTCACTGTCCTCTTCGCCCACGCTGGGAGTCCGCAGGCGACTGCTCGCACTCTCGCCTTCAGGACATCGAGTGACACTCACCCGAGGTCGCCAACTCCTGGTAGAATCCCAAGCCCTCGTACTTCGCGATTTCT
>CAYRKE010000510.1:0-2887 GCA_964424695.1 uncultured Polyangiaceae bacterium | reverse complement strand
ATGGGCTTCCGCTGTTCGGGGCTCCGCCCCCGGCAGTCGGTGCCCCGCCGAGGGGATGCGCGGCGCTCCCGCCGCCCACGCTGGTGGGCGCTCCGCCACCCCCCACCAAGACGCCACCCGTTGCCCCAAGCGAGACGCTCCCCCCTTCGTTGGACCCACCCGTCGTTGCCCCACCGCTGTCGAGCGGGCCGGTACCGCCCAGTGCCTTGGCCCCCGCGCCCTCATCGCCGCAGCCCATCAAGGCGCTTCCGAGCACCATCATCAGGGCAGCGTCCGCCATGTGCCGGGGTCGCATCGTTCCAAGAGTGGTCTTCATTGGTCGTTCCGGGTTGCTCGAGGCGACGTCAATCGCAACGATCCGTGAATAAGCCGGGAAAGGATACGCCGTCGCTCGACCGCGCGCACGTACCAATGGGCGCCCCCGCCCGCCACCCGGAGCCCTGGAAAACCGAGTCGTCAGCCGTGGTCCAAGGGGGCTTGGTAGGCTAGGATTCCACAGGAAAGCGAGTCGACGGACAAGAATGACACGGGCTCTTGGAGTTGCGGGTAGCGTAGTCAGATCGCGCGGGGCGTGGCTCGGCTCACTCGTCCTGGTAACAGCGTGCGGCGGCGAAGTCGGTACGCTCCCTGGTTTCAGCTCCGGCGCGACTGCCGGGTCGGGGCAGACCCAAGGCGGAGCTGCCGGGACGGGCGCAACACCAGCGGGCGGAGGGCCAACGATGGGCGGCACGGGCGGCGGAGCGATGAACCTCGACGCGCCCCTCGCGTGTGTCCCGAACGTCGAGGTCCCGGAGGCGAACCGTGATGAGTGTCCGGACTCGACCATCTGCGCCCAAGCCGCGCTCCTCGCCTTTCCTTCCGATGAATGCGGAGGGGCGCCGCTCGGGTACTGGCGAGTCACGCTGGACGGGGCTGGACGGGTGCTGTGGGTGGAAGGCGAAGGCGTATCCACCGAGGACCTGATTTGTGCTCGCCTGGCCCTGGGCGACGAACAGGTTCCTTGCCTCAGGAACGGCGCCGTCTGGCAAGACTGAGCACACTTCGCTCTGCCGAGATGCCGATGCCCCTCCCGGTTTCGTTCCGAAAAGGGGCACTACGCAGAGCAGTCGTCACGCCTCGACGCTGCGCAGCCGAATCTCATTGCGGTCGAAAACCCCGAGGCCCAGCTCAGCCGCAGTGCGGATGTACCGTGGCTCTCGGCGCGCCTCGGTGAGGGTGGGCAAGCGGCGCTCCTTTCGAGCCGCCTCCACGACGTCCCATCCGATTGCGTCGATAGCCACGGGATCCGTGGACGCATACACCGCGCCGTGGGGGATCCGGGTCCGCGGGTCCTTGTCGAGGGGTCCGCGATCGTAGATTATCTTGAAGGCATCCTTGATGTGAAGCCTGACCCGACTCGTCACCACGGTGTGGTTGTAGAGCATGGCAATCTGAGGACTTGCCCCGTGAGCGTGAAATGCCTCGGGATTCGGTACATTGCCGTGGGTGATGTTCTTCATCGCGCCCGTGTAGCCGCAAATCCCATGATCCTTCACCAAGCCCACATTGATGACTGCCGTAGCGTCGGTGAAGACACGGCAGTACCGCGTCGCAATGCCTTGGTAGATCCGCACCGGCGGCATCGCCATGTCGGTGTTGTTGTGTGTGCTGGCCTTGACGCCCTCGGGTAGCTTCCACTTACCGGCATTGATGCGGCAGCCCGCGAGGTAGGTCGGGTATTGCTCATAGACGGTGATGCGATCCGCGGGCACCCCAACGCCGATGACGGCCTCCACCAACGGCAAGACCACTTCGTAGTTGGTCCCCATGGTGGAGCCATTCTGAGCGCCAATACCGTTGGTCTTGATGGCGACCACGTCGTCCTTGTGAATGAGCTTCTTCATCGCCTCCGTGAGGTTCGGCGCACCAGTGAGCTCCATCATCGCCGCTTCGACGACTCGGCGCGCCACCTCCAGCTTGGGCCAAAGCTGGTTCGGCTGCATGAAATCGACAAAGGCCCCCTTCGCAGCAGCCTTGACGACGCGCCCCGGCGCTGCCCAAGGCACGAAGCCCTTCGGCGGCTTGGCGATGAAGCTTTCGAGGCGCGGCGGCGCGGCCCCCTCAGCGAAGCTCACCAGAGGCGAGCCCAAGCCGAGTGCCGCTGCCCCTCCCGCAAGGGACTGCACGAATCGTCGCCGAGAAAGCGTCTGCCTGCTATCGCTCATGGGAACCTCGCTATCGGTGGTCCTGGCCCACGTAGCATGGTGCGACGCTCCTGGGAAAGCTACTCCTTCGAGCCGACTTTCCCCCTGCCTTTCTCTCGAAATTGCCAACGGCCAGGGTGCGCTGCGGCGCCGTCGGCCCCCCCCCGCGGCCTGCCCCTCGACGACCGTGGGCTGGCCATGGGCGCACACCCCCGGGGTTCTTGCCTCAGGCTCCGGCCGGTTCGCAGACCTCTGGAGCGCACGGAAACGACACCGCCCCAAGGATTTCGGGGACGGCGGACGCATGCGTGAATTCTCGTTGACAGACTGTCTCTCTCGACGTTCGAGCGACGACATCATTTCGGGAATATTCGGGGGACCCCGCGATTCCTCGGGGTTCTCGGGCCGCGGCGCCAGCCCGGCACGTTGGCGCGCTATTTGCGATGTGCCCCTCCCATGCAGCACCGCGCCCTCCAGCCGAATGCCGACCGTAGCCAACGAGAGACCGTCGTCATCTTGGGCGGCAAGGGTGGTTTCGCGTCACGCTATCGTGAGCTCGCCGAAGAGCAGGGATACCAGCTCGAACACTACGAACGCCGAGTTCCTCCCAGCTCGCGACTCGGTTGCGGGCGCATCGCGCTCGTTCTGGTCATCGTCTCGATGATCTCCCATCCCCTCCGCGATCAGGCTCGCAAACTCGCCGG
>CAYRKE010000509.1:0-2902 GCA_964424695.1 uncultured Polyangiaceae bacterium | reverse complement strand
ACTACGACCCCTACTGGGGCCAGCACTGGGACAAGACATGGCCGGTCCCAGGAAACCGCGACTACAGAACGGCGAATGCCCAGGGGTACCTGGACTACATGGGCTTCAGTGGCTGGAATACCTACTACGACTACGTCGAAGGAGATTGGTACTTCATTGCCCTGGACTCCATCTGTGCCAGGACGGATGGCTGCAAGGAAGACCAGCTGGCGTGGCTCCAAGAGAGGCTTCAAGCCAACAGGGATTATGCCTGCACCCTAGCCTACTACCACGAGCCGCGGTTCAGCTCGGGCACACACGGCAGCAATACCCACATGACCGAAATCTGGAATACCCTCTACTCCGGTGGGGTTGACCTTGTTCTCAGTGGACACGACCACGTCTATGAGCGGTTCAAGCCGATGGACATCAACGGCGCCTACGAATCCATTGGTATCCGTGAGTTCGTGGTCGGAACGGGAGGGGCGCAGCTGCGTAGCTTTACTAGCAACATTCATCCGAGCAGCGAGAAGCGCATTGCGGAGAAGAATGGCGTGCTGTGGCTCGGGCTGCGTTCCACCAGCTTCGACTTCGAGTTCAGACAGACCGACGGCACGGTGACCGATTCGGGCAGCAATATCACATGCTACGACTAGCATCTGGAGAGCGTCTTCCCAGGCCCCGCGGTGAGACCGCCCGAATCTGACGTTCCAGGCATCTCGATGCGCAACTCCTTTTCGAGGGGAGGTTGCTCGTCCCGAAGGGAAGCGCGTGGAGAACGTCAGCGGAACGCTGGTCTTCCTCGCAGTCCCAGCCGATTGGTTCCCCAATCACCGAGCCGATACGATACGATACGAAGGATGCCACCGGCTCGTTCCCAGGCACCCAGCAAGTGTGCTGCAACCTTCCTCGGAATGCGTTCTCGCGGAGGACGGGCGTGCAGGGAGCGCATGACGGATCGATCGGCGCCGCGTGGAACAGCGGGAGGTTGGAGGGTTTCCATTTGGGCAGTGTTCAGGGTATGCGCCAACTCAAGCACTGGAGGGACGGTCCAGCGGCTTGCTGTGAACCCGCAAGCTTGGCATGGGCGGGCAGGACGCGGCGAAGGTTGCGGGCAATGGTTGCGCCGGCTCGGTTGATCACAGAAGCGGCGATCCTGGCACTGGCCGCGTGCTCTGACGGTGCTTCCTCGAAGCAGTCGATCGGCACCGACTGCGAGTCCGACAGGGACTGCGGTGCTGGCGTATGCTGGGACTTCAGCCGACACGATCCCTTGTGCGGGGGACGCGTGTGTACGTCGCATTGCGTCGAAGATGCGGAGTGCCAGCGGATGGCCGACGCCGTGGGGGCGCCGAGCGCGGAGCTTGCCGTTTGCGGAACGGATGGGCCTTGAGCGGCTCGCCTCGGATTCGCTCGGCTCCCCAGAGCCGGTTCTCCTTAGACATCCGGACGATGAGGTCGTTCGTTTCTCGCGGAAGCCGGGGTTTCGGTGCCCTTCCCGCCCTCGACTCCACAGCAGTCGCCCCCCCTCCGTGTCGGCGGAGAACAGTGTCCGGCTTATCACAAGCAGAGTCGCCTCGCGCCAGTGCCGCAGCTTGCTGGCCAAGAGCGAGAACAGGCCCCTCTCCAGAGGACGAAACCCGGGGCTGCTGGACGAGAAGCCACGACCAGCTGCTGACGGAGGAGGAGGTTCTCCGCCAAGAGCTCCTCCCTTGAGCGCTGGGCGTCCTCGATGAGCCCGGAGACCAGCGGCAGTGGCCGCATGGCTTCCGTCACCGTCCTCTTCGCCCACGCTGCGAGTCTGCAGGCGACAGCTCGCGCTTTGACCTTCGGGACATCGAGTGACACTCACCCGATCTCGCCAATTTCTGACAGAACCCCAAGCCCATGTGTTTCGCGAGTTCTTCAATCATTCTGCGGCGGAGCGTACTAGGAGCCATCACAGACGCCAGCGCAAGACTCGATGACCTATGGCAAGGCCTCGCAGCGGCGCCACGCCTCCTCCGTTTTCTGAGCCCGCTTGAGCCACGCCTTCGGAAACGGCTCGTCGGGATTGCCGGAGAGCATCCCTCTCAAGTAGAGCGCGGCATACTCCGGTGCGACGAGCCCCGGTTCATCAGCGCAGACGATTCGAAGCATCGCCAATCCGTCGGCGGCAACCTCAGGCTGCAGGGGCCAGAACATCTCATCGGTGGCGTAGTATCCCACGATGTACTGACCGTAGGTCGCCTGGGCGCGCCGATGACCCGAGTGCGCCGCGAGCCGAAGGAGCGGCAGGATGACCTCGAGTTCTCCGTCGGAGACGTGATCCCCATGAGCATGAATCAGGTTCTTTGCGGTTCGATACAGAACCTCGGCAAGATCCGCAGAAACTCGCGGCTCACAGAAGGGATCACTGCGCCGCGCGCCGATCGCGGCAAGGCTCGAGAGGAGCTGCTCTCTCACGCTCTCGGCGTCTTGCTCGGACCGAGCGCCGTCGGTGCTCGGAGTCACCAGGGGCGACCGCGCAGGCTCGACCGGGGACCGCCCACTCGATGGAGTGGTCGGCGACGCGCTCGCCGCTCTGGACGCAGGGGCCGGTGCGGTAGCCACATCGCCGCCAGTGGGGCCGACGGGGGCGGTCGGACCCGCACCATTCGACCCCGCCGCAGTTGGCGCGGCGGGGGGCGAGGCGCCCGGCGACGGGGCACACGCTCCAACGACGAGAAGAACGAGGAAAGGCCGCTTTCCGCATGGAGTCTGCGTCATGATGCGGTACGTGTACCGCGAATGGGGAGCGGAGTCATTTCCGACGCACCCGACCCGAATCCCTGGGCTGCCGGGCGGCTACGGGGATTCGTTCACGGGCACAGGAAGCACCGCTGCAAGCCGCCTTGCACGCGCGGCAAGAACTGGCGCGAAGCATACAAGGCACGTGAGCACC
>CAYRKE010000508.1:0-2918 GCA_964424695.1 uncultured Polyangiaceae bacterium | reverse complement strand
GGAAGGAGTGGTTTTCATACTGCACCTTTCGCAACAGGACTGCCCATTGGCGGTTTGCCGCTGGGTTGTGGTTCGACAAGGGGGACGTCAGGAGGCCAGTAGAGCCACTGGCCGTTGTTGGAGCACATGCGTGCTTGCAAACGCCCCTGAAGATGCCAGCGACGAAGAGTCGTGCGACCCACGCCCAACCTATTGCCGAGCTCTGTCGCGGTAAGCCATCCGGCTTCGCTCAGACGCTGTTTGAGGCTCTTGAAATGCTGTACGTTGCGGACCCATCGGACGGCTTCGGAATCGAAGCGTAGGCCAGCACCGGTGACCAGGCCGCGCTCGTTCAGGATGTTGGCTATCTCCGCATCCGAGTACTTGTCGGCGAGGGCATCAATGCTCTGGCGCGTGTCGGGGTCCGTTACTCGGCTTTCGTAGGGCATCATTGGTCTCTTCAGCGTGAGTGTCGTCGTCGAACCACCGCGGAACCGGACGGACAGGGTGAGCTCCTTTTGCTTGAGAAGAGTGACGTCTTCGACCAGCAGCGCGAGCATGCGCTTGCGTTCTCGGTGGGGCGTTTCAGGATCGTTCCAAACGCTGCCGAAGTTGGTCGTGAGCGCAAGAATTCGTTTCTGCTGTTGCTCACTGACGACCAAACGCGCGGACGCGCACCCTTGCTCATAGTTGGCGCGTGCCGTCTCGAGACCGCGCAAGGCCACGTTCCAGTCTGCTTCCAACGAATCAGCAACGAGTCTGTTGGACGGATCGACCAACATGTACCGCTGCCGAGCGCGGTCAGCCTCGTATTGGGCGCGCTCAACACTCTGATGGCGAAGCCGGTCGGATTCTTCGATGCGTGCCTGAAGCTCGCGATGGACGGCAAGGGAGATCTCCAGTGCCATCGGTGTCACGGATTGTACGACCAGCTCGCTGATGGCTTCGTCGATGCCCGTACCAACGACGCTTTGGCAGAGCGCATCGCCGAAATCGGAGCCCCGCCCATGCAGACGTAGTTCGGAATTCGCAGACTGCCCCTCTTGCCGTAGCGGACATGCATACGCTGCCCACACAGTCCGCAGATAGCTCGTCCCTGCAGCAACGCTGTTCCTTCGCGTGGTGGGCTCTGACTGGTCCCGAAGTGCAGCCTTCTGGAAGCCTCGAGCAACTGACGCTCGAACCTCACAAATTCGTCCCAGGAGATGTAGGCGGGGTGATCGTCTCGAATGAGGGCCTGCCACTCGGAGTGCGGCAACGTCGTACGTTTCACCCTTCCGTCAGGTTGGGTCCGGCACCTCGAGCGACCGAATGCATATGCTCCAGCGTACCAAGGGTTGTGCAAGGTATTGGCAATACGACTGAGGCTGAGCGCCCCCCACGTTAGCTCGCCTTTGCGTGGGCCTGACGCCAGCCGCGATGGGAACAGTAGCCCTTCCTTGCGGAAGTGCTTCAGCGTTGCGTGTGCGGCTCCCGTGCGAGTGTAGCTGTTGAACAGCAGCCGAACGCTGTTCTGAACTTGCTCATCTGGATCGAGCACGACGCGACCATCGGGATCGTACACGAAGCCAATCGGAAGACGGCAACGCAATTCTCCGCGTCGAGCCTTGTTGAGCAGTCCTCCGCGCAGGCGTCCGCGAAGCATGTGAAGCTCCGCCTCGCTCATCGTTCCCTTGAGACCCAGGAGCAACCGATCGTTGAAGTGGCTCGGATCGTAGATCCCGTCCTCGTCTAGAATTAGAGTATCGGTCATTGCGCATATCTCGAGCAGTCGATGCCAATCGGCGCAATTGCGAGCCAATCGCGAGACCTCGAGACCGAGCACGATGCCCACTTGTCCGAGCCCAACGTCTGCGACGAGTTTCTGGAACCCCAAGCGCTCGACCGCTGAGCTACCGGACTGGCCGAGGTCGCTGTCAATCACCACGATGCCTTCGCTGGGCCATCCAAGCGCAACGGCTCGCCGGCGAAGAGCGTACTGTCGCTCCGTGCTTTCAGTGTTCTCGAGCACCTGACGCACAGTAGACTGCCGGATGTACAAGTACGCGGCTCGGGCGAGGTGGCGCGCCTGAACCTTCTGTTGCGCGTTCGCTTCAAGACTCATGTTGGACCTGTTGAGTGGATGGAACGATCAAATTGCTGATGGCTCGAATCAGATCGGCAAGCAGCGGTAATGGGATGTCGGATGGAACGGTGGAGACGATGGGATGATCCTCTCGTGGTGCTGCTTCGGAAGCAGCAGAGGCTGGGGAGTTGGCTGGACCGAACTCTTGCGCCAGCAGCTGCTCCTGGCGCGCCAACCAACCAGGTAGCCCCTCACGCAGCAAGAGCATCAGACCCCAATGCCCTCCACCAAGTCGTTTCTCGGTGCAGGCAGCGCGCAGCTCTTCGTAGGCGACACCGAGCGAGCAACCACCCGACGGCGGACGGGGCGCGGAGGCTACAGGCGTTTTTTTTTGCGGCGCTCAAGGGCGCGCTCGATACTGCGAGGATGAGCAGACACCGCAAACTTCTCCGCGACTCTTTCGGCTAGTTCTGCAGGAGCCAGCCCGGGCTCCGTCGCTCGCAGAGTGATCAGCCAATCCACGATCTCATCCCGGAGCTTATGGGCAGAGCGCGGCCCCGGCTTGCTTGGCAGCAGCGCAGACAGTCCCCCGGCCTCGAACGCGCTCTGCACCTGGTAGTACGACGGGCGAGAGAAGCCAAACGCGCGCGCGCTCTGAGCCACAGACTGCCCATCGACTCGCACACGCCTCAACATCTCGTACTTGATCTGAATGGTATCCCGGGCATCGAAGAAGTCGCTCTTGCTGAAGAGCGGATCGGTCACTCGCTCCGGCTGAGAATTGAGACAGCCGCGTTTGCGCAGCAAGGTGACCTTTGGATCGGCAGATTGGGGCTTGGTTTTCGACATGAGCAGACGCGCCGGCCTAGTGTGT
>CAYRKE010000507.1:0-2921 GCA_964424695.1 uncultured Polyangiaceae bacterium | reverse complement strand
GTGTGCGAGGTGGATCGCGCAGCGTGCTAGCAGGTTGGAAGGCGTGAACGGATACCGGGGCGCCCGCCGATGGGTTGTCCCGCTGCTCTGGCTGATGACTGCCTGCGGTTCCGCGTCGGTGTCCTCGCCACCCAACGCCCACGCAGGACGGCAAACGGAGGCCGCTTCAGCCCAAGGGCCGAGCCAGAAGTCTGGGCAGCTTGCATTCTCGGTGGTTGCCACGGGGCCAACCGAAGACGTGGCATACGCCCAAGCGACTCGCCAGCTCCTGACTGCCCTGCTGGCAGACGAATCACTGCTCGCTTCGGATGCACTGAGCGACCATGCGGTACGAGCCGTCCACGATCGCGCGAGCGACCCTTGTGAGGTCACCAAGGCTGGCGGGGGCTTCCAAGTGAAGATCGGTCTTCACACGGAGTCTCTGCGTGCCGCATTGGCTCGCATCGACGCCGCACTGATCACGGTCCCTGCGCCGACAGCATCGCACGACCTTGCTCCAGTGGTTCACGCGGCGCGTCTCGGGCATTGGCGTCGCGCTCTGTGTCAGCGGCAGAAGAAGCTAGTATCCGCGGCACCCTGCGACTCCGTCGATACATCGTCGGTAGACCAGCAACTCGCAGCGCTCGTTGCCAGAGTTGCGCTTCGCTGCACCTATCCGGATGGGATACCGAACCGGGATGGTGTCTGGCTTCGGCCCATCACCGTGGAGGCGGTCATCGATCAGGACGGCGGCACGCGAAGCATGCCGGACCTTCCGCTCCGAATCCAGCGCGATCAGTCGGCTGAGGCGGTTTCCGCAGAGACGGCCGCGAACGGTGTGGCGACGCTGCCGATACCGAGAGACGTACCCGCCTCCGCGACTTGGACCGTCACGCTCGACGCAGACAGGGCGTTCGGGCCACTAGCGAGACTCGTACCTCCCGTCTCCACCAGCATTCGGGCACGAGCGACCAGTCTTGCGCGTTCGACAGTGGTTTACGTTCGCGGCCGGCAAGTCCCTGAAGCTGCCCAAGCACTCAGCCAATCGCTGGGTGGGCACGCCGCACTGCCAGTTCAGCTGGCAGCGCCTGACGCGCGTCTGCTCTCGGAAGCAAGCGTGGAGAAGATGAAGGGCGCCGCTCCGGCGTTGGCCGATCGGTTGCGTGGAGCCCTGGACACGATTCTGGTGCTCGATGCTGAGAGCGAGTTTGCGAGCCGTATGGGGACCCAGCGAGTCTGGTACGAGGCCCGGGGAACGCTGCGGGCTTTCGACGCATGGACGGGCGCGCTGTTAGCCGACGTAACGGCTTCGGTTACCGAATCGGGACTTGGAGAATCTCGGGCCGAGAGTGCGGCACGAGAAGCCTTGGGGCGGCAGCTCGCGCACAATCTGGAACTGCGGCTCAGAGCTTCGCGCCCGGGCCACTGATCGCGTCGCTCTAGCCTGAGCGCTTGCTCCGCTTGCGCTTGGGCACGGGCTGGTTCTCTGTCGACAGGCGACTGATATCGACTCTTCGCCCCTGGATGGTGAGCGGTTCGGTCGGTGGGACCACGAGTGCTCCCACCGCCTTGGTGAAGAAGTGCTTCACCTTGGACCAGTCTCGGGGCCCTTCACCGGGGAGCTTCGCCTCGCGGTCAGCCTCGTCGAAGTAGGACAGCGCGCGCAACATCAGGCCCCGATTGACCTTGGCTTGGTACACCGTGCTGAGTGCGTCGATGGCGCTGAGCACACCGCCCCCCTCGAGCTGGAGCAGCACGTAGAGATCGAAGAAGTCGCGCCGCACTCCGCGGTCCAAGAGGGCGTGAAGCTTAGTGGCCAAGAGACCGGTGAGGGTCAACACGTTGCCGGCGGTGTGGGCCTGGAGCTGGGGCAGTACGAATACCGAGATGTCGATGCCCTCGAAATCCACATGGACCGTGTCCGCACCCTTCTCCTTGACCGCGACCTGTCCCGCTCGCTTCAGTCGCCGAATGAGCGTCTCGGAGGCTTTGGCCTGACCCACTCCGAAGTCGACATCGTGGCTCGGTCGGTAGGGAACGTAGCAGCGCACCGCCTGCCCACCGATGATGAACCAATCCTGGTGCCCCTCGAGTGCCGCGACGACCTTGCCGGGTAGGACTTCGCGCGGCGAGCGCGGGCTAACACTACTGCGAGACCTCGACTGGGACGACGCCCGGCGATCCTGGCCGCTGGCTGCGCGGACCCGGAGCTTCCGGTCCTCAAATACTGGTGTCTGTTCCGGTCCGGTGCTCGGTCCCGCTTCGCCATCAACCAGGCTTACCGGGCGGGATTTCTGCCAACCTCTCGCAGTAGAACTAACCACTCTGGAGCCCTCGATAGCTCATGACAGCTCGAAGTAGCGCGCGGCTCTTGGGGCGCCAGCCACGCAGCGAGGCTGCTCGTTCGAGGCAGAGCGGGGGGAGGCCAGAGGCAAAGCTTACTGCCCCAGCGGAGCCGTAGTTGAAAGCATAGAACACGACTTGGGGCCCGGGCACCCTTAGGTCGCTGTCACTCCTGCTCGAGTCTACCGCCACGGCTCCGAGCTTCTCAGCTCCGCCCCGGGGGCGCCGCGGGGTTTGCGTACCATTGGGTGCTGCCCCGAGAGCGTCAAGGTTGTAGAGCGCCCGTTTCATTTCTAGTGGAAGCTCCCGCACCAGGTAGTTCGGGGGCGCCGCAGGAGTGGTGTCCTCACACTCGCACGACCCGGCCTCCATGATTGTCCGCCCCCGCTCGCCGAACCGCCGGCGCGCTTCGCGGAAAGACTCGCTGAGGTCGAACGCGGACACGCCGGAAGGCTTGCATTCGGTGCATGCGCCGTCAACTCGGGAGCCATCCGCTCTCTGGCTCGGGTCTCAGCCATCGCTGTGCCAGGTCGGGCCAGGTCCCACGTCGGCGCCGATCACCTGCTGGAGCCGGGTCCCCTCGTGGACTCGGTGTTTAG
>CAYRKE010000506.1:0-2965 GCA_964424695.1 uncultured Polyangiaceae bacterium | reverse complement strand
ATTCTCGAACGAACTGCCCCTCTCGTGCCGATCGCGCCTATCTGGGGCAGTAGTACTAGAAACCGACGCCAAGCGAGAAGGTAAACTCTGTCGGATACCGCTCGATATCCTCGGGAGCGTCTGCCCCGATCTCGTAGTCAAGGGTGAAGTCGAGGGGCATGACGTTTTGGGCCACCCTCAGATCGGTGTACACGCGCGTCGAGGAACTGCGCATGAACATGACGCCTCCCTGAAGATAGGGCGCCAGCGACACTCCTCCGCTCAGAATCCGCGGTAGGACCCCGCCGCCGACATAGGGGGACGTGTTTGTGTGAGTTAAGTAGTAGCTGAGCCCGAACTCGGCGTGGAGCCCCCCGTACTCGTATCGGTCGTCTTGGTTGGTGCTGGGCATAGTGAACCCCACGCCCCACTCGACGAAGTAGTTCGTGCTTTCATGCCGCCCATCGTAGGTCAGAGTCAACATCGGCGCGAGCTTGATGTCCTTCGCGACCGCATAGGTGAAGGCGGTTTTGATGCCGGCGAGCGTCTCGGTCTTCACCCGGTTCGGGACCCTCATCTCCTTCTCCGTGATGTTATCGAGTGTCATGGCTTCCTTGACGTCAGTTCGGTCGTGAAGCGCCTTCGCCAAGCGGTCGGCGGCGGGGACCATATCGTCGAGCGAACTGGCCGTGATCCTCGCGGAGTGCACGGCTGCGCCTGCCGCCGTATAGCGTGTCGCGCTGATCGTGTAGAGCTGGTCCAGCTTGACGATCCGCACAGCGACATACTCTCCGGCATTCAGGGAGGTTGCTGCCGCGCCCGCATCCCCTTTCTCCTGCAGAGCTGGACCTGTCACGGTGGGATCGAAGGTGCGCTCTCCGCTCTCGGTCGCATAAGCGTCTGCCAAGAGCACGCCAATCGCTTCGGCCTCCGCTGGTTGGACGTTGGTGGCTGTGGCAGGCATGATCGCCACGTCAGCGAGCGCAGATCCCGCAAACAGAATCATCCCAGTCGCGAATCCGGCCGCAAGTCCGACGGCGCCGCGACGGACTTCTCTCATACCCCTCGATGAACAATGGCCCAGTGTCGTCCTCATGGGCGCTTCGTATAGCAAACGCCATGCCAGTTGTTGAGGGGGCACACGCTCTCTCTCTCGAAAGCCGAATCTGCGTTCGATCCTCCCAGGATGGCGTACGACGAGGGCGTGGTGCATTCGCGACAGTGTGACGACGGCGCCGCAGCGGCACACCCAGGTCATGGGATCAACAGATGCGGTTTCCCCTTGCGGCGCTGTGCGGAGGGACGCCGATGGACCGCGCGCGGCCCATCGCTCCGGGCGGCAGAGACGTTCCGGGCGCCGTTTTGGGGGGGCGGACGTCGACCGCCGTGGCAGCCTGCACCGAGGGTGCGTCGGGACGGCTTTCGTGATCCTCCTTCTGTTGCCTCGGGTGTCTACGGGCTTGCGCCCCCGGCTCGCGCGCTGGTGACACTTGGGGCGAACCCCCTGTGCAGCTTGAAGTACTTGAGATCGGCCACGATGACGAAGGTGATCACCACCAGCAGGCCCCAGGCACTGATCTTCTCGACTCCGACCACGCGCCACCCATGATGCTGGTCAGGGTAGGTCCAGGCACCGAAGTAGGTAGCGACGTTCTCAGCCACCCAGACGAAGAAGCCGATCAGTGCGAACGCTGCCGGAAGCGGTAGCCACAATCGGAGGCGCCATGGGGTGAACCATATTCGCGTTCTCCAGAAAATCACGATCAATAGACCGGTCAGAAGCCAGCGAAAGTCCCCAATGAAGTGGTGGGTAAAGAAGTTGACGTAGATGCCGAACGACAGCAGCAAGGTGAGCCACCTGGAGGGCAGGTTCGTTGGCTCGAGGTCGAGCTGCCGCCAGGCTTGCACCATGTAGCTCGCCACCGCCGCGTACATGAATCCTGAATAGAGCGGCACGCCAAGGAGCTTGAAATATCCCTCCTCCGGGTAGCTCCAGGAGCCTATCGACGGGTGGGTTTTGAACACCTCGAGGCAGAAGCCCAGCAGGTGAAACAAACACAGGGTCTTCACTTCGTCGAGACTCTCGAGACGTGTCACGACCAGCGCCACCTGCATGGTTACTGCAGCCAGGAAGAGGAAGTCGTAGCGCGGCAGGGGACCAAGCGGCAGCCACCGAGACAGCGCCAGTACCACGAAGAACGTGCCGGCGAAGACACACGACCGAGCCTCGCGCCACGTGAAGCCCATCAGTTCACGCGCGGCGTCGCCGAGCGTCCAGGGGCGTCGATCCGACACCGAAGCATGCTGGTCCAATGCGTCTCGGTCTGCAAGCACCGGCGAGCCTGCATGCTCAGCACACGACGTTCCGGGCAGCAAGGCGAACGAACTGCGGAACCCCGTCACGGTGCTCCGTGGAACGACCACTGGAGTGCGCTCTTCAGGCAATTCAGCACGTACTTCGCCCCCCGCACTCGAGCCGAGGTTGAGGCGCCTTCGCGAGCTCTCCATAGCTGGCGAACGGATCGGCGCTTCAGAGGGGCGAGGGGCTCGAACGAATGCGCGGTCAGTCGACCGGTAGCGCGTTTCCGCTATCTGTCGGTCGCGCGACGACCCGAGTGGCGAGGCTCGCCGTTCGGTTGCAGCAACCCAGGTCTCCGGCGTGGAACGTAGGATCGGCGTCCTCTTCCGTAGAACGCCCGGAGCTCGTCGAGACTCGCCACGCCGGAGTATTGTGCGATTCTGGCGTGCTCGGTGCAGAGGAGGACCGTTCGCTCATCGAAGGGAACCTCTACGATCGAGGGGTCGCGCGGGTCGCCACTGGCGCGGTAGTTGTCGCAAACCTCGCAGGCTTTCGGCATGCAGGGGATCGTGCCCCCGTTCTCCGGAGGTCGCCAAGTTTTCGCCAGGCACGGGGCACTCTGGGGCAGAGCACCGCTCGTTGGCCTGCCGTGGCGCTGTCGCAGAGCCGCGTCGACCAGCGGCGTGG
>CAYRKE010000505.1:0-2973 GCA_964424695.1 uncultured Polyangiaceae bacterium | reverse complement strand
CTTATGCGGTGCGGCGTGTCCTGACACAGCTGCCCGCATTTCGCCGAAGAGCCTGCATTCGGCCACCTGCGGAGCCAGGAGATGAGGGGCAGCGGCTGTGATCGCCGTGGATGCGCGGTCACCTGCAAAAGCCAGGAGCCGCATGCGAGCCCTCGTGATGGATGGGACCTCGCGCCGCAGCACTTCAAGGTGCGGCAGATACTCCTCGCGCAAGGAGATCACGACTCGAACGAGAGGCGGACGGCTCACGTACTCCAGGCGATCGTCGCGCGTGCCCCGCACCTCTGATGCGACTTGATCTGGAATCCGATTCTCGACCAAGTCGCCGAGCGCCACGAACAGTTTTTCGACTCCCCTTCGAGACGCCGCCGTTGCGCTGCCGAGCGTGAAGGCTTCCTCGAACTGGTCGAGGACGATCACGGGGGTCATCAGGCGGGCTGCTGGGGTCCAGAGCTCCAGGCGATGAAAGAACTCCCAGAGGGTTGCGGAGCTCTCGCCATGTTCCACCTCGACACCACTTGCGACCGCTGCTTCGGCAACCCCCAGCATGATCTGCCGCTCTAGGCCGAAGCGTTCGGCTGCTGTCGAGTCCTCGGCATCATACTTCAAGCGAATGGCCACCGGCAGGCAGCCTGCCTCACGGAGCCGGGGGAAGAGCCCCGCGTGAAGCAGCGAGGTCTTCCCGAGACCGGACGCTCCGAAGAGGACGGCCAGCAGATTGCGGTGAACGAGTTGGCTCAGGGTATCTGTCTCTTCCCTTCGCCCCTGGAAGTACTCGCCGTCCGTCTCGGCATAGGAGCGTGGTCCCGGAAAGGGCCGTTCTGGAGTCAGTGGGCGTCCAGCTTGGGAACGGTCGAGCCCCGTCACCGCCTTACCCTCCGCTCGTAGTTCTTGCGGGCTTCGCGGAGAGCGTCGATGAACTGCGGGGGAGGAGACTCCGCGTTGGGACAAGATTCGATGTGAAGCCCCGCGAACGCAGGGAAGCACTCTCGAAGCTTTCTGCTGGCCTCGTCACGATCCATGTCGTCGATGATGACGGGGAACACGAACCTGACGTTCTTCCACCTGCGGGACAGAGCCGTGCTGGCGCTCTCCCACTCCTGGATGAAGTAGCTCCGGTCCCGTTCGAAGGCGGCGCGGGAGAGCACCGCGACGAATGACGCTGCGTCGTCCTCAATCGCCAGCCGAATACTGTCGTCGAAGGAGTCGCCGGGGCGAATGTTCGACTCGTCAAACCAGACCTCGATCGACCGAGCCCGGAGCCCTCCGATCAGCTTGCGGACTCGTTCCATATCGTGACGGCAATAGCTGATGAACGCATGACCCTTGGTGCTGCCGGAGCCACTCGGCGCCGCCGCAGGTGTGGCGACCGACCGAGGCGCTTCAGTCGTTTCGTATTGGTTGACCAACTCGGCAACGAAGGTCTCCGCATCCCCATCGAACACTTCGACGCGGTTGTCCCGCAGGAAGGCGGTGAGCGGAGACGGCAGCCCCGCGACGAAGGCGGAGCGACTCGCTACGACCTCGATGCCTCGCTCGCGAGTATCATAGAGAGGTTTGCCAAGCAGGGTTCTCGTGAAGAACCCTGCAAGCCACTCCGGTAAGTCGCAGCCAAGGAAGAGCAGGTTCCCACGCTCACGGAGTACATCCAGTAACTCCGTGGGACCAGCCTCCGACTGCAGGCCGTAGACGTACTCGAGCTGATCGACGCGTGCGAGCGCGGCCGTTCCGTAGCGCCGATAGTGGCCGAGGAGATGATAGACGTAGCGCTCACTCTTCGGGTAGCCGTCGATGTCGTCGAATCGTCGGTTGAGTGCGAATCCGAGCGTGCGATAGGGTTCGGACCGCCGCGCGAGTTCCCGCTCGATGAGAGAGGCGTAGTCAGTTGTGACGAAGAGGCGGAACTCTCTGATGCTCACCAGTTGCCGCAGCGCCTTCACTGGCTCGTCGAATGTCTCGAGGAGGCGTTCGAGTTCTTCGGAGGCCTTGCGTTCGTCGCCGTGATGCGAAACATGCTCATCCGCGACAGCGCCGATCCCGTGACCCACCATGTCCGAGGATACTCCGAGGGCATCGGCCAATGCCGGGGCCAACGACAGATGGTAGGGCAGCAGCTCGGGCCCAACGATCGGAACGACCTCGCCTCGTCGGATCTGGCTGAGCAGCCTGCGCCAATTGAATGGATTCTTGCCCCCGAGCACGATTGTCACAGTATACCAGAGTTACCCATCTCGCAGCATTCGTCCGGTCCTTGGGTACAGCGCTCACGAACCCCATTTGGATCCGCCACACCGCACTCACGTTGGGCTCGAAGTTACTGTCAGTGGCAACGAAGTCGGGAACTTGGGCCGCGCGGATGCTCGAATGCGATTCGAAGTTGCGTCTAGCTGCCGGCGCATGGGGCGCGCATCACGTTCATGGTAATTTCTTCACCGTCATATTCGCCATGCTGGGGTCTGGCGAGCGGCTCGCTCGCGATTGGGCTTCGCGCGCGCACTTTGCGCGATGCAGGGGCAGCAGCTGAACCAGCAGCTGTGACCACCGCCGGGCACCACGCCGTTGATTGAAACGAACGGAGGTGATGTCGGTCCCGCCCTTGCGTCAGTTGCGTGGCTATCCCAAACGGTTCCTCGAAACCGGAAGAAGGGATCCACGCGCGCGCGACAGACGTCGCGCGCGTCCTCGGCCGAGCTTCTCGACATCCGTCCGCCCGTGCTGACGTCGCTCCACCGTTCGGCGGCTGCCCGTCGAGCGCGGCTGGAACCGGCCGGGGATTGCCCCGCAATCCCAAATGTATGGCGACGACCTTCCGGCGATTGCGCGGCAATCCATTTCGGGTCTGAGGGGCCTCTCGCGTATTGCGGCGCAATCCGGTGCGGGTCGGCGAGACGGTCCTTGGGGTGGGGGGCTCCTTGTCGGTATCCGTTCACGGCCCCAAGGCTCGGAGAGCGGGTAGCCGTAGGGTGTCACAGT
>CAYRKE010000504.1:0-2983 GCA_964424695.1 uncultured Polyangiaceae bacterium | reverse complement strand
AGAGCAACAAACGGCTAAGCGTTTGTTGCGACCGGACCAGCAACTGCAGCACCGAGCGGCGCGCAGAGCCCGCGTTCTCCGAGCGGACGGCGCCCCTTTCACCCTGACGGAGGGGCACCGTCCGTGAGCGCAGGAAGCTGGTGAGCCGAGCGGTGCTCGAGACTTGGCGGGCGCGGCGCCCGCGGCCCGGCCTATGACTCGCGGCGTTCGACACGTAGTGGAGTTACGTCGAGGTGAGCGGGGACAAGGGGCATTACGCAACCACCGCCACCTTCTGGCACTCAAGGCTGCATCCGCTGTTTCGGACGCCGTTCCGCTCGTCGCCCAGGTCACACGTCTCGCCATACTCAGGGTTGAGGACTGCGTCACCGCAACGCGGGGGAAGCGTGCAGTCGAGTGCACATCCTTCCAGGGATCCATAGGGCGACAAGTTGACGCCGTCGTCGCACTCCTCACCGCTTTCGCTCTGAACGATCGCGTCGCCGCAGTACTTGCGTCCGGAGCAATCCGGACTGCAGGCACCATACTCACCGGTATTGAGTTCGACTCCGTCGTCGCATGATTCGCCGGGCTCGACCGAAGCGTTGCCGCAGATTGGGGTGCAGACGGAGCTGCTGAGGATGAAGTTCTGGAGCGTCAGCTTGAAATTGGACCAAATCGTGTGTCGCTCGGCGTGGAATAGGTGAACCTCGTACAGGTTGCCTTTGGTGATGCCAAAGCGGTCATCAGTGGGATCCGCCTCTTCTTCGGCGCTGAGGCTCCCATCGCCGTCTTCATCACCCAAGAGAATGAAGCCCTCCTCGACGGCGTGCACACCACCGATATCTACGGCGAGACGCCGATTGACGTAGATCCAGACGTCATCGTCACCGTTGAACTCGAGGCGTTCGCCGCCAGCGTACTGGATGAAGTATCGGAGCTCGGTGGTGAAGTGATAGTTGTGGCCAGAGTTTTCGTACTCGCCGAACCCCTCCCCATCGAGCGGATAGAAATCTCTGTCCTCGAAACGATAGATCGTCTGCCGGTCCTCGGTCATCCGAGTCAGCTCGAGGGCGCTTGGGAATGGGAGATTCACTCCTTCGACGTCGCGGTACCACTGCTGGAAGTCTGCCGCGGTATGCGTTGACTCGAACGTCTCGGTCTCGTTGAGCACGGGCTTCCCCTCGGCGTCGAGCGCGCCACACGTGGCGGCGGTGGCGACGGTGCACGCCGATCCAACAATCCCCAGCTCGAGCCCAGGCGTCAGATACTCGAAATCGGGGTGCTCGTCGGTGAAATCGCGGAACATGACCGCCAGGCGAACGGCGTCCGGCTCTTGTGTGGGCTCACCGCATTCGAACGCCCCTTCTACCGTGCAGCTATCCGAGCAACCATCCCCCGTGATCAGATTGCCGTCGTCGCACTCCTCCCCGAGAGTCTTGGCCCCATCGCCGCAGGCCGGCAGTGCCACTCCCGTCGCATCGAACGCTGGTTCGCGTTGACAGGCACCGTTGCAGCCATCTCCGCTGATGTCGTTGCCGTCATCGCACCCTTCATTCGCCTCGACGACCGCGTTGCCACAGATGGCCGCCTGACAAGCCTGACCAGTAGGCGGACAGTTGAACCAGCCAAATTCGACGAGGCACCCCGCGCCACAACCATCACCATCGACCCGGTTCCCGTCGTCGCACTGCTCGTTTCCTATCGCCAATCCGTCGCCGCAGTTCGGGACGCAGGCCCTCCCAGGACCGAGGCATTGCCACCCCGACTCGAGCTGACAGGTCGCATTACAACCGTCACCGGCGACGACGTTCCCGTCATCGCAGAGCTCACTTGCTGTACGAACGGAGTCTCCGCAGACTTCCTGGATGCACGGCTGACCAGGGGCCAGGCAGATGAACAGTGGCTCACGCTTGCAGTCCGAGGAGCATCCATCGCCGCTGGCGGGGTTGCTGTCGTCGCACTCCTCACCTGGATGCAAAACTCCATCGCCGCAGACAGAACCTTCCGCCGAAGGACCCTCCGACGCCTCCAACTCCAAGGTGGGTGCGTCGTTTCCGGTCGCAGATTCGGTTGGAATCGAAGTCTCACCGCCGGTGGCATTGGTTCCAGGCTGTGGCGTTGGCTGGGGGATGCCTTGCTCGTCACCCTGGCAACCAAGCGCCGACATTGACCCGGCGACCAACATCATCGCGGCTTGGAACAGGGCTTTCGTCTGCATCGGGGGGAGCCTGCCTTCTCGGATTCGTGGGTGTGTTGTTGGTGGAGATGACGTTCCCATACGGTGCATTTCCCTATGGTCGCACTTAGCGCCAATTGCAGGCAGGCTACCAGTCCTCGAAGAACGAAAGTGGGGCAGGTTGCAGGTTCGCCATCGCACTCGGGTGGAAAGTCACAGCGCTGCAGGCAAAGCTCAGTTACTGGTCGTCACGTTTGCCACCGGGAAGTCGATGCTACCGACGCCACCCCCGACCTCCACGTTGATGTGAACCGAAGTCAGATTCCCAAGGGTCCAGCCCTGGGCCTCCCAAGCCTTGAAGTGGTCGCTCACGGTGACTATTCCACACTGGCGAGCCGTTTCCCGGGTGCTGCGAATCTGGGTCCAAGGGCCTGAATGCCCGGATTCGCAGGCATTGGCGCCATCAGTTCCGGTCGTCTCGGAGGTGGTCATCGAGTACTTGGCCCCATCAATGGTGGTCGTAGCATCGCCGAATCCCCACAGCCGACCGAACGAGTCCTCGTTGATGTACCATTCGATGCACGGGTCGTGCATCCACCCATATATCCCGATCATCGAGAAGTCGCCCGCCTCACCAAATTTCTCCTCGACGAATTCTGCGATGATCGTTCCGTATTCGGCGTAAGGCTTGGCATCGCTTCCGCGAAAATCCAAGCCCAGATGGGCGAGGAAGTTTAGGCTATTGTCCCACGATGCACTGAACGCGAAGGCGTCGGGAAAGATGGTGATGCTCCCCCCGTCTCCGTTGGTCCAGATCCCATAACT
>CAYRKE010000503.1:0-2988 GCA_964424695.1 uncultured Polyangiaceae bacterium | reverse complement strand
GCGTCAGCGTCAGGTCCTGCCTCTATCCGGATGGGTCTCGCACGGCTCGATGGACGATGTGGCGCAGCCTGCAATGGCTCACCATCGAGGTGGGTCTTGGGCGCCCCGGAGGTACGGGCGCGTCTGGCGTCGAGCATGAGAGCGATGGCTCAGGCGTGTCGCGACGTGAGGGCTTGCTGTACCGCGCCTGCGCCCATTGATTTCGCCGCCCCGTCCTCGGGTAGCACGCACGCGACATGGGGTGTGATAGCTTTGTGGGCATCTGGTGCTGCACCAGTATTCTCCTTGGCGTTCTTACCGGTTAGCAACGCGGTGACCCCTGAGACCCTTGGCATCCTTACCGGTAGGCAACTCGACAGCCCCATGACCGAGCGTGTTCAGCAGGAGATCGAGGGGAGCAACTGCGTTCGGCGCGAACCGATAGAAGGGGATAGGCCGCAAGGACTGCTGGGACTAACAATCCTCCGGCAAAGCCGGAGGGATTCGAGGTGTGAGCCGCCCAAGGCGGCTTACTTGGGGGCCGCTCACGAGCGGCAGTGTGAGCCACCTGAAGGTGGCGGTCTCGATCAGACTAGGTGGAGCTGTCGGTCAAGGCGAGCGTGCTCCGCCCCCCGCTTCTGGGTGTATTCGCGAGTGGCTACCGGATGCCGTATTCGACGAGCTCCAGCAGGAAGCCCTCGACCTGGCAACCCTCTCGTGGCTGGAGCGGACCGTCCTCGATGGCCCATCCTCACTCCGAGCAAGCACCTTGGCCCAGTGAACGGCCAAATATCTCGCAGTTCATACCAATGACGCCGTGGTTTTCGCTGGCATTGCATTCGCTAGCTGTCAGCTCACTACAATCAATACCCCAGCTGGATTCCGTACCATCAACGGCAGCGCAACAGTCTGCGACTTGGTCACTACAGTAGTAGCAGTCTGGCATCCCTGCATTGACGCCCACCGCCACAACAGGATTGGGCCCAACTCCGGGGAGATTTCCGGTCCCCAATTGTCCGTACGGGTTGTTCCCCCAGCACACGGCACTCGTATCCTTGAGCCGTGCGCAAGCGAACGTGGTCTCTCCCTGCCACACAGCCGTCGCTTCCGAAACTCCGACTTCGCTTGGCGCTGTCTTCGTGCCCCAGGCCACCGATCCGGCCATTTCGAAGAGGCCACTGCCCCAGCATAGGACCTCACCATCGTCGCGCACCGCACAACTGAGACCCGCGACTGCGGAAATCGATACCACTCCGGATAGCCCCATCACCTCCACGGGGGTGAGTGAGGACACGGTGGTTCCCTCCCCCAACTGACCGGAACCGTTGCCTCCCCAGCAAGACACCGTGCCGTCCGTGAGAAGCGCACAAGCATGCCTTCCGCCAACTGCAATTGTTTCCACCCCGCTCAAGCCCTCCACCTCAACGGGCGTTAGGGCGTTTTCGTTCGCCGCACCTCCTATGACTGCGCCCCAGCACTTGACTCTTGCCTCCGACGTTACCGCACACGTGGAGCTCCCTCCCGCACTGATCGCCACCGCATCGTCCAGGTCACCGACCAACACTGGTAGTCCATCATTCCTCGAGGTAGTACCATCACCGAGTTCTCCGGAACTATTGGATCCCCAGCACGTCACGCTGTCGTCTGACAGAAGCGCGCAAACGTGACGGACTCCCGATGCGATGGCAGTTGCATCCTCAACACCGACGACCGGGGTTGGCGTCTCGGCGGTGTCGATCGAACCATTGCCGAGTTCACCAAACGAGTTGCCTCCCCAACACTCAACGGTTCCATCCTGTAGCAGAGCGCAAGCGTGATCATAGCCTGAGCCGCTCATCACCACCGACGTTGCGTTGGTGATACCAGGGACCACGACCGGTTCGAACGAGTTCCGTCCAGGGTCGTCCGAACTGCTTCCGGGAGCAAGCCCGAATCTCAGGACCGTGCCATCTTCCAACAGGGCCAACGTTCCGGCATAGCCGGGCGCCAGAGCAACGACGTGCGTCAAGGGTGGAAGCGAGGAGCCAGTATCACCCAGATCCGAGGTCGAGCTGGTACCGGCGTTGTTCTCTGGAAGCTGCGATGTGGAGCCTGCGCCTCCTCCCTGATTTGCCTCGCCTGCTGCACCAGCTCGTCCTCCGCGATCGTCGTCCGAATCCGCTACCCGGTTGGGGTCGCTCTCGCCGATGCATCCCCCAAGCACGAGAACAATGAGACTACCTTGAAGCAGTTGTTCCAATACTCTTATAACCATGATAGCAGATACCCTACCACGGTGCGGGGCGGATAAGAAGAACAAACAGCCAGCCAGCCCGCACCTCGCTCCGACGCCGCCCCAGAGGCCCGGCGCGCACGTTCGCGCTGAGCCCGCCAAACGGTCCCTGAGGTGCCGCGCGCGAATCATCTTGCCATCGCGATGCAAGTGCGATCAAAGATCTCCGTGCATCGCAACATCGACGTAGAGGCAGCCTGCGTTCGATGTGCAGGGCGATAGCGTTGGGCTCGCTCTAGCAGGGTTTGGCGACTCTTCTTCGTCGACAGTCGCGGCGGTGGCGCTTGCCTGCGACGATACCCGTGCTGTCCGAAAACCCAACAGCAGCCAATTCTAGCTGAATCGATCGCCCGTTCAACACCTGGAGCAGGGGTCTGTTCGCGGTCATCACCCGCGGCCGCTGATGCTTCCGCTCCCCGTCCAGTTCCTCATTGCCCTGGTTGTCAGCGCGTTCAACGAACGCATGGCTCGTCGGTTCGAGTACCTCCACGAAGAGAATCGCGTCCTGCGCGAGATATTCACTGAGGTCACCGGTCGCAAGCGCATCCCATTCTGCGATGACCAGCGACGACGCCTCGCCATCAAGGGCAAACAGCTCACTGTTGCCGAGCGCAAGGCCTGCTGCCAGATTGTCTCACCGCAGACTCTCGTGGATTGGTTTCGAAAGCTGGCTGCGAAGAAATACGACAGCTCCACGAAGCGCAAGCCCGGACGTCCCCGCACCAAGCAGGCCATCC
>CAYRKE010000502.1:0-2998 GCA_964424695.1 uncultured Polyangiaceae bacterium | reverse complement strand
AGCGACGTCAGCACGCGCGGACGGACACCGAGAAGCTCGGCCGAGGACGCGCGCGACGCCCGTCGGATCGGTGCGGGGCCTTCTTATGGTCTCGAGGACCCGTTTCGGATTGCCACGCAACCGGCGCGAGGGTGGGACCGACATCACCTGCGTTCGTGTCACTCAACGGCGTGGGGGCCGGTGGGGGCCGGGCAGAAGAGACGAGCGGAACACCGGTCGGCGCAGGGGAGGTGAGGCAAGCGTCAGGTCGACAAGACAGGGAGGAAGGAAGGCGCGGAGCGAGCGAGAAGGCTGGGCGCGATGCAGGAGGCAAGGCAACCGGCTCGGGAAGGCTGCCGTGAACAGAGGCGAGGGAAGTTACCGTGAAGGAGCGCAAGCGGCCATCAGTGTCGCTCTGTCGGCTGCATGGGTTTCGTCCGGAAGTCTGACCTCGTTCCTTGGCAGGGTGGCCCTTTGGCAGTATAGTCGGATTTGTAGTCATGCCCACGAGCGTTCACCTGCCCCAGTCGCTTCTTCAGGCCGTCGACCGCAAGGCAAAGGCCTTGAAAATGAGTCGGAATCAGTTCGTGGTTAGGGCGCTACAGCGAGAAGTCGCGGCGTCAGAGTGGTCGCCCGGATTCTTCGAGACGCTTGCCAGCGATACAGAAACAAGCAAGGCAGTCGATGACATGCTTGGCGCAATTCGTCGAGGTCGGCGGTCCAAGCCAGCGAGGCGACTTTGAAGTACGTTCTCGACACGAACGCTGTGTCGGCCGCCATGAAGGGCGAGCCGAGGGTGCTGCAGCGCATGCAGGCTGCCGGGAAGAAGAGTCTGGGGGTACCGGAGCCTGTCTATGCAGAACTCGCCTACGGCATTGAACGGCTGCCGAAGTCGAAACGCCGGTCTCAACTTCAGATTCGCTACGAAGCGATCTTCAATGAACTTGGAAGTGTCTTATGGGACCACAGTGTTACGGAATATTACGGTCTCATCAAGGCGCAACTGGAGCGAAAGGGCAAGCGTATCGAGGATTTCGATGCGGCTATTGCCGCGCACGCGCTCGCTAATGGCGCCGTATTGGTGACGGCGAACATCGAACACATGGCGCGTGTTCCCGGGCTCACTGTTGAAGACTGGCTTGAGCCGTTCGATTGATGCTATCGAGTGGTGTAACCGAGCGCATCCAAGGCCGATTGCCTCCCAAGCGCAACGCCCAGCCGTGCAAACGGTCCCTGTCGGTGCGCTCTTGCGACCTCCACGAAGGGGCCGACGCGAGCCACGATCTGAGTCGACGACGCTGATTCGAAGAGCTGGGGGGGTTCACTCAAGTCGAGCTGTGCCCATCCACCCAACGCAAGGTGGCGAAGGAGTGGCTGGGCGAGCGCCGCCGTCAGGCCCCCGTTGAAGCTCGCTGTCGAGTAGCTGTCGTGGAAGTCGCTGACTAAGAAATCGTCGTGGCTTTCGTAGTCGCGCCCGGTTCGCCACGACAGGGCTCCCAGTAGGACGCCCAGCTCGAACGACCCACCCCATCCAGCATCGACTTTGGGGGGGGTTGGACCTCCTGGGCGGACTCCATTTCCGCGGCATTCGCCGGACTCGCCCACGCGAGACCGGCGGCCAAGATGAACATGAGCTGCATCGCGCGCACCGATACCCCATGCCCGGAATGGTGCAGCTTCTCGGCTCCGCCACGCCCAGAGGGGCGCTTCCAACGCCGGTTCGCGCCAGCGGTCGTTGACCGTGTACTCATGGTTCGTGCACTCTCGCACGAATCGCCATGGGGGCCAATCGACCTGACCGGGCGCGTGGATTTTGCTCTCCGACTGAACGTTCACTATCACGTTTGGGCACTTGAGGGCGTCCACGTTGCCGATGAGCACTCCCTGAGGTTTTTGCCCCTGCCGACGCCGACGAGAGCAGAGGTCGCCGATATCGCCCGGCGTACTGCCGACCGTATTGAGAAGATTCTTCGCGCTCACGGCAGAAGCTTCGACCCCGAGCAGAGCCAGTGAGACGGGAGCTCGAGCACCCAGTGCTTGCGGCTTGCTACGACGCGGCAGCGCGAGGCATTGTGGTCAGTGGGGATCCTCGCAGCATCATGCCATGGCGCTGGTATCCCCGACCACGCGCAGCGCGACGAAGGAGCGCGAGCATGGGCTTGGGGGTCCCGGCGCGCGCAGGCGAGCAGGGCGAGCAGGGAGAACCAGGCGCGACCGGGCCGACGGGCGAGCAGGGAGAACCAGGCGAGCAGGGCGAGCAGGGAGAACCAGGCGCGACCGGGCCGACGGGCGCGACCGGCGCGGACGGTGGTGGATTTGCCGTTGTCGTACCCGACGACACGCCCAACGTCGAAGATGCGGTGGCGCTGCTGCCGCCTGCCGGAGGCACCGTCTACGTCCGCGCTGGTGTGTATTGGGTCGAACGAGGCGTTCACATCGATCGCTCCAATGTTCAACTCACGGGGGAGACCGGCGCGGTGCTTCGACTCGCGTCCGGCGTCCAACAGCCCCTCGTTCTCGTCGGCTCGGATGAGCTCGCCCCGACGGGCTCGACGCCCTACATCGAGAATGTCGTGGTGCGCGATCTCGAGCTCGATGGGAACCAGGGGGAGCAAGCCAGCGAATTCGATGTCGTTCGCTGCGCGGAGGTCGTGCCTCAGGAAGACTGCTCCATCCGCAATAATGCAGTGGATATTCGTCACGCGGAGCGCGTGACCGTGGAAGGAGTGTTCGCGCACGACGCTCGAAGTGGCGGTCTCGTTGCCAGCTGGGATTCTTCCTTCATCACGGTGTCCAATGCGACTTTTGCAGAGAATTTCTTCGACGGAATCGCATTGTACGCGAGTAGGCACGTCACTATTTCGGATTTCTTTTGCTTCGGTAATCGAGGTGCGGGCCTGAGTCTCGACAACGACCTTGCGTTGGTGAACTTCCACGACGGCGAGATCTTCGGAAACGAGGACGTCGGCGTCTTCGCGCGCGAGTCGAGTGACCTGACCTTCAGCAATCTGCGCATTGC
>CAYRKE010000501.1:0-3019 GCA_964424695.1 uncultured Polyangiaceae bacterium | reverse complement strand
CTCAATCTCAGTTGGCGGAGCGACCCGCCACCGCGGTCGGTCGAGGTAGCGGGCGACCGGCGTCGGTTCTGCTTGCAGCTCGAGCATCCGGTCCTCCCCGGCAGCTCATGCGGCCACACCGCGAGGCCAACAGGACCCCTGGACTCTCGCCACGCCACCTCGCCGAAAGGGCGCAAGACAGGCTGGGTTGTCCGCTCCGTTCTGGCCAGGGGGCTAGAGTTCTGGCATATCCCTGCGACCGAGAGCTTTCTCTGCAGGCCAAGTGGCCAGACGCTGCTGATGGGGAGAGAGTGATCCGGAGTAGCCATGCAGGCCGCAATTAGCTTCGTTGTGCCGTTCCTGAACGAGGAAGAGACTCTCCGCCCCTTGGTTGAGCGGATCGTCGCAGCCGTGGAACCCCTGCTTGCCGAAGGTGAGTCCTACGCGATCATCTTGGTTGACGATGGGAGCACAGACAACTCCGTCCCAGTGGTCGAGCGACTCATCCAGGAGAACTCCCACGTACAGCTCTTCCAGCTTCAGGGCAATTTCGGCAAGAGCGCCGCGCTCGCTTGCGGTTTCCGAGCCGCCCGGGGCAGTCGGATCGTGTTTACTCTGGACGCCGATCTTCAGGATGACCCAAAGGAGATCCCACGCTTCATTGCTAAGCTAGATTCGGGCTTTGATTTAGTATCTGGGCACAAGCGCAAACGTCACGATCCTATTAGCAAGGTAATTCCGTCACGGGTATTCAATTGGATGGTGCGAGTCCTGACGGGAACCACGCTGCACGACGTGAACTGTGGATTCAAGGCGTACCGTGGGGCGGTGCTAGAGAACGTGACCCTATACGGAGAGCTTCATCGCTTCATTCCGATCCTCGCTCAATGGAAACGCTTCCGCATCGGAGAGCTCGAAGTGGAGCATCACCCGCGCAAGCATGGCGTATCCAAGTTCGGTGGCGGGCGTTTCTTCCGCGGCATGATGGACCTATTGACGGTCTTCTTTCTCCTGCGTTACGACCGCCGCCCCCTGCACTTCTTCGGCATGCTGGGAGTGCTCATGAGCGTCGCGGGGGTGGCCATCAATCTCTACCTTACCGTACTCTGGTTTATGGGTTATCACATTGGCCATCGGCCATTGCTCATCCTTGGCGTGCTGCTTCTGGTCGTAGGGATCCAGTTCCTGGCCACCGGATTGATCGCGGAACTCATGGTTCACTGGCTGCCGACCCACAGCCCCTACGTGCTCAAACGCGTTTTTGGAGCGCAGGAGGCGTCGGATGGGCAGCCCCCAGAAGGGGGCAACCGTTCTGAACCGGCGATGACCCAGGAGCGGCAGACATAATCACCGATGCGTGCTTCGATCGTTTCCAGACACCGAAGCATCGTTCACGAAGTCGCATCGAGCGGCGCTTGATTCGCAGTCTAGTATCTGAGCTTCACAAGGTGTTCCTCAACCAAGCACTTCTCTCGTCCCATGGCTACTCTTCGCACCGTTCTGCGAGCCTTCCCCGACGCGCTCACCTCATGCGTCGTTCTCCTGTGCATCGCTGGCCTCATCTCCCTGAACCTATCCGTCATCGGTAGTACCCATTTGAGCATCCGAGGGAACGAGCCGAACACCCTCTTTGGTGTTCAGCGGGTGCTCCAGGGAGAAGCTCTCTACGTAGAGCCCACCGCCCCCCCGTTTTCTGTCACCCAGAAGGCCCCTGGCTACTATTGGCCAACAGCGCAGGCTTGTAGGCTGCTCTCCATTGGTGCCGATGATCCCTATCAAGTGACGCGTGTCGGCCGCGCGCTTTCCTCGTGCTTCAGTATGTTGATGCTCGGCATGCTGGGAACGTTACTCCTCCGTGCGCGGGCACGTCTGGCCGTCGTCATCGGTATGCTGGGTTGTGTCTACGCCAGCATCGTACCCTTTCACTGGCTGGTGCGTGGAGATGCGCTCGCCGACTTCCTGTTCATGGGGTCGGTGTGTCTGAGCGTTGGCGCTCTCCGTTGGGGGCTCGACAGTCGGAAAGGCGAGTTGCTGCTCGCCGCAGCTACCGCCACGGGCTGGCTGGCGACACTGTGCAAACAGGATGCAATCCTCAGCGTGGTCGTTCTTGGTACCTTCTTGACTGGGGGGGCTGTCTTGCGGCGCTTCTCCTGGCGATCAGTGGCTATTGTCGCAGGAGTCTCAGCCCTTGCGCTCATGAGCATGGCGGCGCTCGCAATCGCATCGGATGTCTCTCTACTGGTGGTCAAGCACAACATTGTTGATGGTGTTCGCAACGGCATTGACGTTGAAACAGCCTTTCGCAAGGCTATCCGTCCGGTCTTTTCGTCCTGGGCAATAGTGATTGCCTGTCTCATTCTTGCTGGGGCTTCACTGGGGAGGGCGCAACCCCAGCTCCGGGCGAGCGAGTCGTACTTGCTGTTCGCGTGTGCCGTTGTGCTCGTGGTTTCGGCTCTTGCTTCGCTCAAGATCGGAACGAGTGTCAACAAATACGCTCGATTCATGATACTCGCAGCCTTCACTGTCTCCTACCTCTCTGCCACTCGGGAGGTGTTCTCGAATCCCCTTGGACCCGCTCTCCGTTGGGGTTTCTGCGCCTGGATTTGTCTATCTCTGGCAGTAGTCACAGTCCAACAGCTCTCCGACTACAAGAACCAGCCAACGACACAGTCCAAAGACTACGCAAGGTTCGTGCGTGACATGAAGAAGCAGCGCCGACGAAATGGAGATTTTCGGGTATTGACCATAACCCCGGTAGCCCACTTCATTCCATCGCTGGCCTACGCTCCCCAGTACGAGCTGGCCAGATCAGCGCATCAGCAATTGTCGTCCTCGTACAAGAGACTTGAGAGCGACTTGCGATCGCGCAAGGTGCGCTATGTTGCTTCCGAAAGCCGCCCCAATCTCGAGCGTGACTTGGGGATCAAGACTCCACGTTTGGAGAAGCGGTGGACATACTCCTTTGGCGCAGTGTATGAGAATCTGGGATACTGAGGCCCGGCCTCAGGAACGCCTCGGCAGACTGATGGTTGCGGCCACT
>CAYRKE010000500.1:0-3047 GCA_964424695.1 uncultured Polyangiaceae bacterium | reverse complement strand
CTCGCTCCCGAGCCTCGGTCGCGCCACATGTACCTCTGCACCGTGCGCTTTCCGACACGGATTCCAACCTTGAGAAGCTCCCCTCGGATTCGCTCCGCTCCCCACAGCCGGTTCTCCTTCGACATCCGGATGATGCGGTCGATCGTCTCCTGTGGCAGCCGGAGTTTCGGAGCCGTCCCTGCCTTCGACTTTGGACTCCACAGCAGTCGAAATCCCTCTCGGTGCCAGCGGAGAGCACTGTCCGGCTTATACGAGCAGAGTCGCCTCGCGCCAGTGACGCAGTCTACTGGCCAAGAGCACGAACACGCCCCTCTCCAGAGGACGAAACGCGGGGCTGCTTGACCTTACGAGAAGCCACGACCAGTCGCTGGCCGAGCAGGAGGTTCTCCGCAACGAGCTCCTCCCTTGACCAGAAGGCGTCCTCGATTAGCCCGGAGACCAGCGGCAGTGACCGCAGCGCCTCCGTCACTGTCCTCTTCGCCCACGCTGCGAGTCTGCCGGCGACAGCTCGCGCCATGGCCTTGACGACATGGAGTGACACTCACCCGAGCTCGCCAACTTCTCGTAGACTCGCAAGCCCTTGTGTTTTGCGATTTCTTCAATCACTGTGCGGCGGAGCGTATTGGGAACCGTCACAGGCGCGGCGCCCGAGCCCGGGCGCCGCCGCGGACGGCGGTGGGCCCGCCTCGCCAGCGCGCCCGGCACGTTCCTGCCATCGCCTCCGGGTCAGTCCGCCGCTGACTCCCGCATCAGGTCGGTCAGGCGCTTGCGCTGCGCGGCGGTGCCGATCGCCAATAGCTCCGCGCCCGCGGGGATGCGCGTGGCCGGGCCGGGGTTCGGCGTCGTCTGGCCGCGGTGCCGCAGCGCGATCACCGTCAAGCCGGTGCGGGCCCCGATAGCGCTCTCGGCGAGGGTCTGCTCGGACAGCCCACCCGACACGGTCACCCAGAAGAAATCCACCCCTTCGCCGACGAAGAGGAGCTCGCGGTTGAGCGCGGACGCCAGGATGGCCTGGCTCCCCAGGGAGGAGTAGCTGATGGCGAAGTCGGCACCAGCGCGGTGGATGGCCTCGACGTTCCGCTCGTGGGTGACTCGGCTGATGATCCGAAGGTTGGGGTTGAGGCGTCGGCAGTAGATGCTCAGGTAGATGTTGATGGCGTCGTCGCTAGTCGTCAGCACCACGGAGGGGGCCTTTCCGACGCCCGCCGCGTCGAGGACGGTCCGCTCCGCGGCCGAGCCGACGAAGATCCGCTCCACGTGGCCCTCGAAGCGGGCGGCGACCTCGGGGTCCTTCTCCACGAGGTGTACGGGCACATCCCGCCGGGTGAGCGCGACGGCCGCGGCACCGCCGACCGCGCCACCGCCGATGACGATCACGGGATGGAGATTACCGTCGAACATCTGGATGAGCTCGTTGAGCTCGGCGATCTGGGGCTCCGTGCCGACCACCACCGGGACGCAGCTGGGGCCGAGCCGGGTATCGGGGTTCACGGGGCGAAGTCGGCCGCGTTCCCATACCCCGACCACGTTCACGCCGCACACCTGTCGGAGCTGGGTGTCCCGGATGGTGCAGCCCACCAGCGGGGTCTTCTGCACTGGGAACTCCGCGATCAACAGATCCTGGATCTTGCCCACCACGTGGGCCTCGCAATGACGGGCGTTGACCCGCGAGGCGAGCTGCTCACCGAGCTGTCGCTTCAAGGGGAGCACGTGGGTCGCCCCGGCGAGCTTGAGCAGGTCCACCGACGCCTCCTCGCTGGCGGTGACGATGATCTTGACGGTGGCGCTGAGCTCGCGCAGCGACAGCGTGATGTTCGTGTTCATCGGGTCGTCGAGGTTCGCCAGCACGGCGCGCGCCCGCTCGACCCGGGCGCCCTCGTAGGTGGCGCGGGCGTCGACGTCGCCCCGGATCACCGGCAGGTGCTCCAGGAACAACTCGGCCGCGCGCGCCGGATCGGGCTCGATGATGAGGGTGGGGACACCGGCCGCGGTGAGCTCCTCAGCGACCCGGGCGCCGAGCGAGTCGTAGCGGCAGAGCACCACGTGATCCTGTGTGTCGGGCGGTGCGGCGCGGGGGGCCGTGGCCCGGATCTGCGCCTCCAGCCAGGGGGCGTAGAAGAAGCGAATGAAGGAGAAGGGCAGGACGATGAGCATCAGCACCATCCCGGCGATCAGCACCAGGACACTGAAGGCCCGCCCGAGATCGCTCTGGAAGGTGATGTCCCCGAAGCCCAGGGTGCTCATCACCGTCAGCGTCCAGTACAGCCCCGTCAGCCAGGAGTGCTCCTGCCCCTCGTGCTGCATCAGGACATGGAACAACGCCGTGAAAACCAGGATCACGCCCACCAGGAAGGCCAGGTACTTGAGGAACGCGGTCAGGTTGCGGCGGGCGAGGCGATCCTCGGCGAAGTAACTGAGCTGGCTGGCGAGAAACTTCACGGTGCGCTACCCGGGTCGGTCCCCCTGACCCTACCGTCGTTCGCCGCCCGATGACAGCCGCGCCCCGGGGTGTCGCCGCGATCGGCGCCGCGGAAGCGCTTGGCCCGGCGGCTCGGCGGCTCGGAGTCGCTGGGCCGGGGGGCGCGGCGCCGACGGTGCGCGCGGCGCCGGGGCTGCGCTCAGCCGCGTTCGAGCAGGCGCTCACGGGCGGTTCTCACCCGGCCGCCCCGTTCTCGCCGCGGTCGCCCTGAACCCCGGCCGCTCCCCTAAAAGCTCGCTCTCGTGACGCTCGCCCGCCGCACCCCTCGCCGGTCGATCGCGGCGGCGCTCGTGCTCGGCTGGACCGACGATCCTTACCCGGCCGCGGACTCGGTGGCGAGGGTCCTCTATCGGCCCTTCTCCGAGGCGCCAAAGACGCTCAACCCTGCGGTCGCCCCCACGACGGCGGCTCACGACATCAACGGTCTCGTGAACGTCTCGTTGCTCGAGTACCACTGCCTCAAGTGCCCCGACGCGCTCGCCTGTGCTGGCTCTCTCACGCATCCAGAGCTTCACGCCGCCCTCTGGTAGTGATGATGAAGCCCATTCAATACCGGATTCGCAGCGAC
>CAYRKE010000499.1:0-3072 GCA_964424695.1 uncultured Polyangiaceae bacterium | reverse complement strand
GCCGATGACGACGCTGCCGATGACGACGCTGCCGATGACGACGCTGCCGATGACGGAACGGTCACGGTGGCGATTTCCGCCGAAGAGGGCGGCACCGTGACGAATGAAGCCGGAACGGTTTCTCTGGTGATCCCAGCGGGAGCGCTGGCGTCCGACGAAGAGCTCACCCTCGCCGTCACTGAGGCCCGAGACGGGGCAGAAACGAGCATCTACGACTTTGGGCCGGACGGTCTCGCGTTCGAGACCCCGGCAACCCTGAGCATCGAGTTCGACGGCGATGTACCCGAGGGCATGCAGGCAGTCTTGGCCGTCGAAGAGGACGGTGAGTGGGTGGCAATCGACGGCTCCTCGGCGAGCGAGGGTGTCGTCAGCGGCGAGATCTCTCATTTCTCGTTGTTCACCGTCATCTTCGTCGATGGCGAGCTCATCCTCACCTCGGCTTGCAGCGATCGCCTTGATGCGTTCACCGCGTGCGGCGGAGACGTCCAGGGCACGTGGGCGTTCCAGGAGTTCTGCATTCCGCCGATCGACATGGGCGCGAGCGACCCTGCCGCCCAATGCCCCGGCATGTACGTCGACGTCGACTACCAGATCAGCGGCACCATCACGTTCGGGACCGACACCGTGACGGTCAGTGAGCGGGAGAACACCCAGAGCACGGTGACGAACATCCCCGCCTCCTGCCTCGCGAGCAGCCTCGCCACCTGTGACATGCTGACCGACGACAGCAACACCTGCGCAGCCAACGGCGACATGTGTCAATGCTCCGCGGCGCCAGCCACGAGCACCGCGCCGGCAACCGAACCCCAGAACTACTCGGTCAGCGGCAACGAAATGACCGTCGAGGAAAGCGACGGGCCCAAGACGTACAAGTATTGCGTCAACGGTGATGAACTCGAAATCCTCCAGGAGAGCGAGCCCACAGACGGGGCGGTCAGCACCGTGCTCGAGGTCCTGATCCGCCAGTAGCAGGATCGGGGAGGGCGAGGCGCGAACGCCGAGATCCTTGGCAACACACGGGATGGCCTCGAGCCCTTCCCGTGTGTTGTTTTGGTGCCCGCCGCCGGGACGGTGCGGCTTACACCTGCCCACTGGCTTGCCAGTGCACCGCCCGCCTGGCCAAGCTCGCCTCTTGCCCCCATGCGCCGCACGTACTAACGAGAGAAGACCCGGGAGGGCGAGCCGATGGTCCCAAGCCAACCGATGATCGTGAACACCGGCGACCCGCGTCGCGATCAGGAGTTGGTGCGAGCGCACTTCCTTCAGTTCGAAGCGCAAGGTATCGCCGTCCATGTGTCTGCCCTCGCCTCGGGCGGATTCCAGCTCAGCTTCCCTGGGGCGGGAACCTCCCCAACGGTCAGTGCCGATCCAGCCCGGAAGCCTGTCCGAGGCCCCAAAGGCACCGTCATCATTGGGACATTGGACGAGTCGGAGTCCCAGCGCGCCGCTCCCGCAGCAGGAGGAGCAGGCATGGGGGCAGCCTATCAAGGCGTCGCAGGCCCGAGTCCGTTGCTGGGGCCACAGGCCGTACCACCCGAGACAGCAGGTATCGACCTGGCCATGACGCTGCACAGCAATCCTGGTCCGGATCCGCTGTACAACGCGCCGCCGCTGAAGCCGGCGGTGGAGATGGCGGGGATCAACTTGGCCATGACGCTGCCCAGCAGCCCAGGACCCAATCCTCAGCTCAGCGCCCAGCCGCCGGCTCCCATGGGCTCGCTCGGAGCTCAAGCACCGGTGTTTCCTGGGCAAGGGGAGCCCCTCGCGCAGCCCCATCTGCAGGCAGGACGCCCCCCCCTGCGGCCCGACCACTACCCGACTCAGGAGGTGCAACCGCTGGCGTCTCCCTTTGGGCAGCCGCAGCAGTACCCGCAGTACGGTCCGCCTCAAGCGTACCCCCAGGCGCACCCGTTCGGGCAGTCTCAGCACTACCATCAGCCTCAGCAGGCCGGAAACCCGCCCGCCTACCAAGCCCACCCGTTCGCCCAGCAGTACCAGCAGCCCGCTTTCCATGGGCAGCCACCTCAGCATTCCCATTCCCAGCAAGGTCCGGCGCCGTTGCCCGGGAGCTACGGCCAAGCCCAGTCCACCGGACAGCCGCCAGCCCCTGCACCCGGTTCCCCCATCGCGGGTGCCGGCCCAGCCCCATGGGCGGCGGGAGCGGTCGGCCTCGCTGCGACGGCTGTCAGTGGAGGGCCCGCGTGGGCAGTGCCTGTGGCGGCGCCTGTCGCCGAGGCCCTGGGCATCGACGCCCGTCGGGTGGAGCACCTGCGCAAGGTCTACAGCCTCCTCCTCGTGTCGCTGGCCCTCGCCATCATGAGTGGCTTCGGCACGCTCACGTTCGGCGGAACGGTACCCATGGTATCACCCGAGGGGCTTTCGGCCGAGGTTCCCTTCCTCGTCTCGCTCCTCCTCGGCAGCCGCCTAGCCATGAACGTCGCCTTCGGTGTGCTCTTCCTCGGCACCCTCGCCGCCAGCGCCGTTAGCCGCATTCGGATTCTGAATGTCGTGGCGCTGTTCGGGGTCTCAGTGATCATGGGAGCCGAGCTCGCCCCCATGATCTTCGTCGCCGAATTCTATGCAGGGCTGGGGGCAACGCTGTCGAACTCACCGGTGCGAGACACCTCGCTAATGGTCTCGGCGGTCTTCGTGGGCTGCACAGCGTATGTCTTTCTCACGAAGAAGAACTTCAGCTATCTGGGATCGCTGCTCAGCATTGGCTTCTTCCTCGTGCTTGGCGGCTGCGTCCTTTCGTTCGTATTCCGCACCGAGCTCGTGTCGCTGCTCGTCGCGACCGCGGGCTCGGTGCTCGCTGCCGGATACATCATCTACGTCACATGGCGCGTCCTGCGATCCGACAGCCTGGACGATCCAGTCGGGGATGCGCTGTCACTCCTCGTCCAGCTCAGGAACCTGTTCATGTTCCTACTGCGGATCTTCATGTCGCGCCGGTAGTGGAGCGGAACCGACGCCAGCAGCCAGAACAACAGACAGGTTCTGTCTGTGCGCCTCACCCAACCTGGGCCCGCGCAGACGGGCGTCTTCAGCGTCAGACAGACTGGTCGGTGCTCT
>CAYRKE010000498.1:0-3190 GCA_964424695.1 uncultured Polyangiaceae bacterium | reverse complement strand
GTCTGGCAGGTTCACGCCCCCACCCAGTGATGGAGCGCTCATGCAATCCGCGAAGGTTCGAGAGATAGGTGCTGCAGAGTTCGATGAGGAAGTGGTGCGGAGTGACGCGCCAGTCGTCCTCGACTTCTATTCCACGGAATGCCCGCCCTGCGAGGCGGTTGCTCCCAAGTTCGAGGGGCTCGCCGAACTCTATGGAGACCACGTTCGGTTCCTCAAGATCTTCCGCCAGGGCAATCGTGACCTGGCGGAGAGGTTGAATGTGCGATCATCACCGACGCTCCTCTTCTTCAAGGGGGGGCGGGAAGTAGGGGAGCGCTTGATCGGGGCGATCCGGCGCTCGGCGATTGCAGCTTCGCTTGACCGGCTCGTGTCTCCAGAGGTCGCTCAGCGCGTCGCCCGCCTACAGCGGCCCATCACGACGGTGGCAGACCTACTGATCCTCGGTGGCGGCCCCGCAGGGCTTACTGCTGGGATCTATGCGGCGCAGGCGAAGCTTAAGGTCATCGTTGTGGATGCGGGGCTCGGTGGGGGCAATGTCGCGACCACCCACCAGGTCTCGAACTTCCCGGGGTTCCCTCAACCGCAGCCCGGTTTCATGATGGCGCATCACATGGTAGAGCACGCCAAGGCGGCGGGTGTCGAGATGCGCCTTGCGGCGGAGGTGAGCCAGGTCGACCTGGAAGCCAAGAGCCTCGTCGTCGACGGAGTCGAGACGATCAGCGCCAAAAAGCTGTTGATCGCGACCGGAACCTCGCCGAGGCTGATCGGCGTCAAAGGCGAGCGCGAGCACAAAGGTCGAGGGATCTCGTATTGCGCCACCTGCGATGCCAAGTACTACGAAGGCAAGCATGTCATCGTCATTGGTGGTGGCAATTCGGCCATCGAGGAAGCCCTGTTCATTGCCAAGTTCGCAACAAAGATCACGATCGTTCACCAGTTCGCCGAACTACAGGCAAATCGGGTCGCTCAGGAGCAGGCGTTCGCTGAACCGAAGATCGGTTTCATATTCGAGCACGAGCCGCGCGAGTTCATCCACGATGGGGCAACCGTGAGCAAGGTGCTGGTGGAAGACCTCAAGACCCACGAGATCAAGGAACTATCCTGTGACGGAGTCTTCATCTTCGCAGGTATGAAGCCGAATCTCGAGCTCTTCCCGGACCGCTTCGAGCTGGATCCCTATGGATACGTGAAGGTGGATGAGGCCATGCACACCAGTGTTCCGGATGTGCTCGCCGCGGGAGACGTCGCCTGCAAACGCTACCGCCAGATCACAACCGCCGTTTCCGACGGCACGGTCGCGGCCATCACCGTATCTCGTGAGCTTGGGGGCTGACATGAGTCGGCAGTTGGCCAGCTTTGGGCAACATCAAGAATCATGCCGCAAGTATCGGGAGCCAACGCTCTCCCTTCTTTCCCACGCACCTGGACTCTCGAATCCATCCTTCACTGTCGAACGCGGACCTTCCCTGTGTGATTGAAATGACTGACGCCATTACGAATCGATATGCTGAGCTGGCAGAGGGCTCGTGCTGCCTGTCTTGCGGCTCGGCGGTTGGGTATATCAAGGCCCAGCCCGGGCAGATTTGCGTCGACCTTGGCAGCGGGCGCGGCACGGACGTGCTGCGGTTGGCCGAGCAGGTTGCACCGAATGGCAAGGCCTACGGGATCGACATCACTGAAGAGATGTTGAGCAAGGCAAGGAAGACGGCAGCCAAGCTGGGCGTGAGCAACGCGGAGTTCTTGCAGGCCGACCTCGAGGCTCTGCCACTGCCCGGGGCGAGTGCCGATTGGGTTACATCGAATTGCGTGCTCAACCACGCAAGCGACAAGGCCAAGGTTTGGCAAGAGATTGCTCGGATCCTGAAGCCTGGCGGACGCTTCGTGGTGAGCGATATCTACGCCGTGGAGCCGGTTCCCGAGGCATACCGGACCGACCCTCAGGCCATAGCCGAGTGTTGGGCGGGTGCGATCCTCAAGGATGAATACCTGGCGACGATCAGGTCCGCCGGGCTCATCGGTGTGGAGATCCTGGAGGAGAGCTCCCCCTATACGAAGGGCAAGGCTACCGTTGCAAGTTTCACGATCGCTGGAGCTCGTCGCGGCGGGCTAGGCGTGGTTGCCGGTGCAACCAAGTGCTGCTGCCGTTGATGAGCACCACGTATCGCGAAGAAAGGAGGACGACCCCCAGATGAAGTCTCTACTGAAGGACACCAAATCGCCGGTGCCGGCTGCGAAAGCCGATCGAATGGATCCGTGCGTCGCACCGCCGCAGGGCGAAGAGGCGCAGTGCTGCGCGAAGGTCAGCAAGACCGTCGCCGGCTGTCACGACTGAGATGGAAACGATGCAGTGCTCGAATTGGACCCGTGTCTGATATCGAGCACTGCATCACCTACTACAGGCCGATACCCACGATATGCAGCGTTCCCGTTTCAATATCCTCTCGCCCATCGAGGGAACGGAGGAATCCTACGTCGTCAATCTCCTGAGCGGTCAGGCGGCTCGCCTCAGTACCGAGGAAGCGCGGGCGCTCCTCGAGACCGAGCCCGCTCTGGACGAGGAGTTTGAACGGTGCGGGTATCTCGTGGAACCCGAAGACGAGGAACGTCGCTATCGGAAAGCCTACTTGGACTTCATTGATGGTCGCGACACGGACGAGATCCAGATCTTCTATGTGCCGACCTACGCCTGCAACTTCGACTGTTCGTACTGCTATCAGAAGTCCTACGAAACGCCAAAGCCTGCCAATCAGGATGCGGTGATGGCGGCCTTCTTCGCCTACGTCGATCGCGAGTTCGCCGGCAGAAAGAAGTACGTCACGCTCTTTGGTGGTGAGCCCCTCTTGCCGGGCGAATCATCGAGGCGGGTCGTCGAAACGATGGTGCACGAGACGTCCGAGCGCGGACTCGACTTGGCCGTCGTCACCAATGGCTACCACCTAGAGAGATACCTGGATACGCTTGTGCGCGGCAGAATCCGCGAGATCCAAGTCACTCTGGACGGCCCAAGGAGCGTTCACGATGGTCGGCGTCATTTGGCCAGCAGCCAACCGACATTCGACGCCATCGTGCGCGGGATCGATGCTGCACTCGAACGCGGCCTCTCGATCAACCTGCGGACCGTCATCGATCGCGAGAACTTCGCCTCGTACATCGAGCTGGCACGGTTCGCGATTCAGCGGGGCTGGACGGC
>CAYRKE010000497.1:0-3193 GCA_964424695.1 uncultured Polyangiaceae bacterium | reverse complement strand
GGGTGACGCGGACCACCTGGAAGCGTGGCCACCCTGCCGGTGGTGTGCTCGTCTCCGGCCAGGGGCAGGTCACGGGATCGCCACGCTGACTACTCGCGGCAGAATGGTACACTCGAACCCCTGCGGAGGTCGGCCATGAGAACGAGGAGAATCCTGGGTCTGCGCGCTGGCGTTCTGGGTGCGACCCTGCTGCTGGCCGGTTGCGGCGGGGACGTCTCGACGGCGGACCAGGACGGCGGAAGCTCCGCCGCTCAGCCCGATGCAGCAACCGAGCAGGATGCCGCATCGCACGGCGCCGACGCGGCCAGAGCAGACGCCGGCACGCAGGGTGAGCCCGACGACGCTCACGGCGATGCGGGTTCGGACGCTGAGGGCGACGCGTCGGATGACGCCGGGGACGCGTCCAGTGACGCGGGTGCGGTCTCGGACGCCGACGGGTCGGATGACACAGGATCCACGGTACCCTTGTGCGCGCAGTGGGAGCGGGACTTCGGCGGCGAGACCCAGTGGGCGATGAACGCTTGGGGGTTCGAGCGCTCTGCCACCATCTTCGAAGGGCGCGTCGGGGAAGTCTCGAGCGTGGACGACTCGCTCTCGAGAGCCATCGTCACGGTCGAGAAAGTCTGGTTCGGCTGGAGCCACTTCGAAGGCTACACCGTCGCCGTCGATATCGATCCAGCGTGGCTCGCGGCGCTCGGCGACGCGGATACGGTAGTTTTCGGAGTCCAACGCCACTACCCCCTTGAGGCCGAGAACGGGCTGCCGCCGCGCTTCGACTTCGTCGAGGCGGCTATCCCCGCTTCGGAGGTGGATCTCTTTCCGGGACGCATCGGCTACCACGCGAGCGACGACGAGTGGATCGGGGTAGCCCGCATGACGGAGAACGACGGAGAGTGGCAGCGCTTCGAGGTCGTACAGACCCTGATGGGCAGCCCACTCGACCGTTTCGAGTACCACTTCGTCCCGTTCGAAGGCGTGCCCCTGCCATCCGCGTCGGACACCGAGTACCTCATCGCCGGTACCCGAACCGGTTACGCATCGGCGAGCCCGGACTTCATGCGGATCGATGACATCCGCGTGGCCAGCGAGGAGGCGAAAGCACTCGTAGAGGCCGGGCTGGCCAACCCGCCCGAGCCCATCGCGATCGATCGGCTCGGCGTAGATGCCGAGCGGTACCGCGCCGGCTGGCTCTTTGCCCTCTCCAACCACGTGGTCTCCGCCCAAGTGAGCGGCGTGGCCGGTGAGTGCTGCACGAACTTGGGCGGGTCCTTCGCGGCCTACGACGTCGTCGACCGGTATCGCGGAGCCGACAGCGTAACGGGGCTGAGCCAGTTCTTCGACGGCGTGAATTCCTTGCTGGCTTGCGGCGAAGGGTACCTCTTCGGCTTCGACCAGATGAGCCAGGTGACCCCGGAGGAGATCGAGAGCGGTTTCGCCTGCGATGTGACCGCCGAGCTTCCGGTGAACCCGGAGGTCGCGTTCAGCGAGGCCAGGGTTACGCTTCCAGCGACCGCAGAGAACACCAGATCCGTTCAGGCCGCCCTGGAGAGCGCCGGTCCCCTGTACCGCCTCTACAACCTGGACGAGACGGTGGACCCGTCGTCCTTCCCGGACGACGCCGCGGTTCAACTATGGTCCGCTCCGCTCGATATCCTGGATGGGATCAGCGCAGCCGAGCAGATGATCTGGCTCGAGGTCCAGGACGTGATCGAGCACGATGGCTGGACCGAAGTGCGCATTGCCACCTCCCTCGCCGAGATCGCGCCCGGTGCGACGGAGCCCTTCCACCTGAAGCTCGCACTCCCCTGCGGTGACGCCCGGTTGAAGCAAGTGGGCAGCGCGTGGCTCGCCGGCCTCATTGGCCCGGGCACGAGCGTCGGCCACGACGATGGGAGCATCGAAGCGGGCAAGCTCTTCCTGGTGCCCGGCGTGTTGGTGCCCACCTACTTCGGTCGGTGGGGGCAGCGCCTGTAGCTGCGCGGCCAGACTGCGAGCCACCGTCGCTGGCTGGGAGGTGGTGCCCCCGGTGCCGCTGCGACACCTGGCCCATGGGCCGCACCTCAACGACTCGCTATCGACCGTGGTAGTGGGACGCATGCCCGTGACACGCCATCGAGTGTGGACGACAGCCGCGGCAGCTTTCGGCGCCATCGTGTGGGTTCAGTGCGGTGGTAGACCATCGAGACCCGTCGACACGAATACGAGTACGAATCGGGGCTCGTGGATCGGCTCCCCATGCGGCGCTGCCCATCCTTGTGACGCGTCACACGCCACGTGTCTGTCCGGGCCGTCGACGAACCCCCCAGGCGGGGTCTGCACGGGTTACTGCGATGACAACCATCCTTGCCCCGACCATGGCGCGTGTGTCCAAGTGCGCTGGTCCCAAGCCCCGGGCATGTGTCTCGCACCGTGCGCTTCGAATTCGGACTGCCGAAAAGGCTGGTCCTGCGAACCCCACCGCGTTTCGGGCACCGCGCGAGACGACGCCTGGTCCAACGTCTGCTGGGCCGGCGAAAACGCCGGCTCGAGCCTGGGCGAATCCTGCACGCAGGATGCCGAGTGTATCTCCGATCTATGCCTGCGCCTTTCTGAAGTCCGGGCCGTTTGCTCGGTCCCTTGCAAGGATGGCGCGACTTGCCTTCCCGGCTTCGTGTGCAAGACGGACATCGCCACGACCTGCACGAAGGAAGAGTGCGCCTACTGCGTCAGGGCACGCCGTCCTCGGCAACAGCTCCGATTGCCGTTCGACTCGTAGTGGAGCTTGGTCAAGGTGAGCGGGGGAAGGGAAGGAGCCGGGACAGGCTTCGACGCGAAGGTGTGCGCCAGGCCTCGCCAACGACGTCGGAGCGATGGGACGGCTGCGCTCTTGACGCCGAATGCGAGGGATTCGTGAAGCGCGGATCAGCGACTCGGCCGTGCAGCAGAATGCCACCCGCGGCACCTTCCCCGCTGGCGGCGACCCTGGGAGAAACCGCGGCGGGACGCGAGGTCAGTCATCCGTAGGTCTTCTCGAAGTTCGTTGGGACTTGAACCTCCGCGCTCTTTCTGGCACGACAACGAGGGAGAAGGTGGCGCAGTATACCAGTCCTCAGGCGGGGCACATACCAGGCGCCGCACAGAGGGAGCTGGCGCCAACGTAGCAGTCCCACACTGGATGGCTTGAGGGGCGTCGATGTTGGGCACGGAGATACTA
>CAYRKE010000496.1:0-3250 GCA_964424695.1 uncultured Polyangiaceae bacterium | reverse complement strand
TCTCCTTCCCTTCGAACCAATGGGCGCACAGCACAGCTGACCGCTCCGCGTCGGATTCGCCGATGCGGCGAGCAAGCGGAGCACGGAATTAGAGCCGTTCCGCGTAGGCGCTCGTCATCGAATCGTAGAGCAGCCGAGCAGGTCGCTCCGCTCACCACACCCGCCGAGCAGCACGGCCGCGCCCGCGAGCAGGGCACGGCGAGGGATCGGCAGGGGACGGGCGGCGGGCATCTCGCCTGGGGATTGTCGCACGGGGCGTGCCCGGCCAATCACCGAACCGGCCCGCCGTGCGTGACCCGCTTTTGTTGGACCGATCTCGGACGGCCGCGCCGCTGCGATGAGGCACCTGGGGACCGGTGTTCGTCCCCGCACGGAGCACGTCGATGAAGCCACTGCAATCTCGAAAGCACATGATGACCGCTGGCGTCGGGCTGGTCGGCATGGCCGGCATGGTCGTGGCGGTCGTCGCGATAGGGGGCCTGACCGTCGGGGCTTGCGGCAGTCAATCGGCCGGCGGCGCGGGCGGAAGCACCCGTCCTGTCGACGCATCTGGGGGACGGGCGAGCGGCGGAGCAAGCGCCGGTCACGGCGGCGCGGCCGGCACGGGGGGGAACGCGAACGGCGGCTCGAACGGCGGCAGCGGCACCGTGGCCACCGGAGGCAGCACGGCCAGCGGTGGCGTGTCCGCAGCGGGGGGGACGAGTGCCAGCGGCGGCGCCGGAGGCGGGCCCGGCAGCGGCGGCGCTACCGGCGCTTCCGGGGGACAGACGGGCAATACGTCTGGCTCGTCGGCAACCGGCGGACAAGCTGGCCGTGACGCGGGCAGTGGCGGTCACGCGGGGGGAACGACATCGTCTGGCGGCCAGCCCGCCACGGGCGGGCAGGCCGGTCGCGGCAGCGGCGGCGTCACCCAGACCGGCGGCACGACGGGCGTGGCGGGTCAGACCGGCAGCCAGCGTTCCATCTCCTTTGGCACCTTGCTCGACGCGCAGGTGGTCGTCGCGGCGGCGCAGCAGCTCGCGAAGTCCCTCGCCAATCCGAGCGCCGCCGGCTGGCAGGCGAAGGGCGACCAGCACCGGAAGTATCGCTTCGCCGAGGCCAACGCGGACGCCCCGTACCGGCTGTACGTGCCGACGGGCTGGGACGGCAAGTCGAGCTTGCCGCTGGCCATGTTCCTGCACGGCTCGGGCAGCGATGAGAACGCCTATGTGGACTCGAACAACAAGCAGATGCTCAACCTCGCCCAGCAGCACGGCTACGTGCTGGTGGCGCCGCTCGGCGACCAGGGCGCCTACGGGAGCTTCTTGCGGCTCTCCGCGCCGTTCGGCAAGCCCGAGGAAGCGGCGAAGCTCATGGCACAGGTCACGGCGGCCAGCGAGCGCACCAATCAGCTGAGCGAGCAGGACGTGCTCAACGTCCTCGAGCTGGTCCTGGCCGAGTACCCGATCGATCGCGCCGCGATGTTCCTGTTCGGTCATTCCATGGGCAGCGGCGGCACCTGGTACATCGGCGGCAAGTACGCGAGCTACTGGAAGGGGCTGGCGCCCATGTCCGGGCCCTTCGTCCAGGAGACCGGCTATCCTTGGGACGACCTCCGCGACGTCCATCTCTTCGTCACCGAAGGCACGCAGACCCCGTCTCTCGAGGGCAGCCGCGTGCTACGGGACTGGCTGAAGGCGGGCGGGTTCAAGTCCGAGTACAAGGAGGTCAACGCCGACCACGGCGGCATGATCCCCCTCGTATTGCCGGACGTCTTCGACTTCTTCGACCGCTCCCGAAGCCCGTGAGCGGACACGCCATCGCGGGCACGAGCGGGCCCGCGCCGGCGAACGGAGCCGGGCTCGGGCGGCTCTCCGTCAGTTGCTCGCTCGCACGTTCGCGACCGGGAACTCGACGGTCCCGGAACCGCCTCCGGTCTCGACCAGAATCTTGGCTTCGAGGATGTTGTCCATGTTCATGCCGACCTTCTTCCACTCCTCGAAGTGCTTGGTGATGGTCATGACGCCGCATTGCCGGCCCTTCTGGCGAACGCTCCAGTACTGCTGGAAGGGCGTGCCACAGCGCGAGCCGCCGGTTCCGTTGGTCTGGCCCGCGAAGAACTTGTACACCTCGCCGTCGATGGTGGCCGAGCCCTTCCCCTGCATGTTCCACGGATTGAAGGGCATCCCGTTGAACGAGTCGTCGATGATGTAGTACTCGACGCACGGGCTTCTCGCCCAACCGTAGACGCCGATGTACGAGTAGCCGCCGCCGTTTCCCGACTTCTTGTAGGTGAATTCGGCGACGATCTCGCCGAGCTGAGCGATGGACTTGCCGCCCCACTCGATCCCGAGTCGCGCCAGGTAGTCGCCGTTGTTGTTCCACTTGGCGCTGAAGGCCGGCACGCTGTAGTACGTGATGCACGCGTTGCTGCTGTAGTTGTTGGACCACAGCTCCCAGCTCAGGCTGCCCGCCTTGCCGGTTCGGTAGCTTCCGCAGTGCGTGGTGCCCCCGCTGGTCGGCATGGTGGCCGCGCAGTCGAGCGTCGCGGTGGAGCCGCCGGTCGAGGTGGTGCCGGTGGAGGTTCCGCCGGCCCCACCGGGGGGGGCCGTGGCACCACCACTGCCGACGGTGCCAGCCACGCCGCCGGACCCTGGCCGCCAGGGGGTCCTACCGCCCGTCGCCTGCCCGCCCGAGCCGACCGCGGTGGTGCCGCCAACCGCCGTGGCACCGCCGGCCGCCGTGGTGCCGCCCGCGGCCTGCGAGCCACCCCTTGACGTGCTGCCGCCCGAGGCGACCGCTCCGCCGTTGCCCGTGCCGGAAGTGGCGGTCGAGCCGCCGGCGCCAACCGTCCCGCCGGCGGCGGACACTCCGCCGCTGCCCGGACTGCCGCCCGCGCCCGGGGTTCCGCCCATGGCTGCCTGGCCGCCCGCGCCGGGCAGGACATCGAGGGCGCCACCCTCGGGGCCACAGGCGGCGGCCAGCAAGGCTATGCCAAGCATGGCGAGGGGCTTGGCGGGGATCACACGCGTCAAAGGGAAAATCATTGGCTACTCCCTTCCTGGGTGCGGTATCGCGACGAACGGTTAGCCCGTATCTCGTACGAGCATCCATCTATCAATTGCTGCCCGCCAGCCCCATTGTTAATGGAAAGCTCGAGCCGCGACGCGGCGTCCCGCTCGGGGGGAAGAGACCCGGCGCCCGCATCCGGCGGCGCCCTAGTCGCACCCGGGCTTCTTGAGCATGCCCGGGCCGACGGCTCGCCCGCGCT
>CAYRKE010000495.1:0-3297 GCA_964424695.1 uncultured Polyangiaceae bacterium | reverse complement strand
CTGCTCGGCAAGGTCGAGGGTGTGGACGAGCACGAGGGTGGGCGTGCGGAGTCGGGCAATGGCGCCCATCGCGCAGCGAGTCTTCCCGCCTCCGCAGGGTATGACGACCGTGCCTTGAGTGAGCTTGAGCAGCTGCTCGCAGGCGGCTGACTGGTAGGCGCGCAGCGGCAGATCGGGCATCTCAGGGAGCTTCGCGACGGGTAGCACCCGCGCATCGTCGCAGGTCACGATGCGCCCCTCCTGCGTAGCAATCCGTCGCAGTATGTGGATCGCCCCGCGGGGAAGTCTCAGGGCTCCGTCCTGTTCTTCGACGAAGCAGAGGAGCTCGGGTTCGCTGCCGGGATGCAGCCCCAGACGCAGTCGGTCGAGGTACGCGGGGTTCGGGTAGGACAGCACCCGGCGCAGGCGCTCGAACACCCTCGGGGGCACTTCGCGGGCGTCAAGCGTGATCCCTGAGTCAACTCGCGCGCGCATAGGCGGCCTCCTCCAGGAAGCGGGAGATGTTCTCGACTCGACGGGTCGTCAGCATCGGGGGGAGGCTCCTCAGGAACCGCCTGCCATAGCCCTTCTCGGCGATGCGCCGGTCGAGGATGACGGCCACGCCGACGTCCGTCTTGCAGCGGATCAGGCGTCCGACGCCCTGGCGCAGGGCGATGATCGCCATCGGCACGAGGTAGTTGTCGAACGCCCGCGGGTCTCGCTCGCAGATGGCGTCGATGACGGGATCGTCCGGGTGAGGGAAGGGGAGCTTGTCGATGACGAGCCCGGTGAGGGCCTCTCCGGAGACGTCGATGCCGGTCCAGAAGCTCTCGGTGCCGAGGAGCACCGAGCTCACGTCCTCTTTGAAGATGCGCGTGAGCTCCGCCCGCGGCAGGTCCCCCTGGCGGAGCAGGCGGTGCCGGGTGCCGGAGAGGCGGTCGTAGACACCGTTCAGGTTGCGGTACGAAGTGAAGAGCCCGAGGGTGCGGCCATCGCAGGCTTGGAGCACCTCTCGGAAGACCTCCGCCGCCGCGTCCACGAATTCCGGCTCCCTCGGATCCGGCAGGTGTTCCGGCACGACCAAGAGGGCCTGGGACTCGAAGTCGAAGGGACTGTCGGCAATGAGCTCGAGCGCTCCGTCTGGGACGCCGAGCTCACGGCGGACGAAGTCGAAGGTCCCCGAGGCCGTGAGCGTCGCCGACACCGCGGTCACGGACGGGCAGCGCTCGAAGAGCTCGTGGCGGAGGAGCTCGCTCACGTCGATGGGCTTCGCGCGAAGCTTCACCCGACCCTTGAGATCCAAGTCGAGCCAGTACACCTTGCCCGGCTCGGTCTGCCCGAGGCCCTCGGTGAGGCGGGCCGCGGCGAGCTTGGCGTTCCGGGCGACGTTGGCGGCCGTGGCTTGCTGCTTTCGGTTGAAGGAGGGGGCGTCTATCACGCGGGCGGCAAGGCCTACCAGAGCACTCAGCTGTCGCTGGAGGCCAACGTTCGAGGCTACTTCGCGGGTCCGGAGGCGACGGTGGTATCGTGGCGAGCGCGCGTGCTGCCCGAGGGCCGCGAAGAGGTGCTCAGCCTCGAGGCGGAGATTGCGCGCGAGCTGCCTGTCGCCGAAGTCCGCCGCAGCCGAGGCCAGGCGGGAGAAGGTGTGTTCGGACACCGTGAACCCGAAGAAGTCACGCGCGATCTCGGCTGCTTCATGGGCTTCATCGAGGACGACGAAGTCGAACGGCGGCAGCACGAGATCCAGTCCGGTCTCGCGTCGCACGGCCAGGTGGGCGAAGAGCAGGTGGTAGTTCGTGACAACGATGTCCGCCCCCTGCGCGACGCCCTTGGCGTGTTCGGCGAAGCAGTCGTCGCGGAACGGGCATCCGTCGCTCTTGCACTCATCCGAGCCCACCGAACATCGGGACCAAACCTGGGGCGCCGGGATGAACGGGAGCTCGGACATGTCGCCCGTGTGGGTGCTCTTCGCCCACGCGAGGATCTCGTCGAGCTGTCGCTGCTGGTCGTCAAAGAGCTCGCGGAGCTGCCCGCGCGCCTCCGATTCCGCGAGGCGGTCGCGGCACAGGAAATTGCCCCTACCTTTCACCAGGGCGAAGGAGAACGGCCACGGTAGTATCTCGGCCAGCATCGGCAGATCCTTGCGGACCAGCTGCTCCTGCAGCGCGATGTTCGCTGTGGCGATCACCACGCGCTTCTGTCGATGGTGGGCGTGCCACACCGACGGCACGGAGTACGCGATGCTCTTGCCGGTGTTGTGCGTCACCGTGAAGTCGTCGAGCAGGTAGCGACCATCGCCGTCGAGCGAGAACCCGAAGTACGGTTCCACGATGCCGGTGGGCACGACCTCGAAACCTGTTCGGAGCACATCCTTGATTTGCCGGTGCGGCGGGGCCTGCTTGCGCGGGATCCGGCAGGGAATCCGGTGCGTGTCACCCGAGAGGCATACGCGGTAGTAGGTGCCGCTGTTCTCGCCCTGCCAGGTCTTGCGACAGGGCACGGGGTAGGCGGCGAGCCCGACGCTTCGAGCAACGAAGGTGAGATCTTCGACCAGGCGACGAGACTTCGAGATGAAGTCGTAGCACGCGATGCCTGAGAGGCTGCCGTCGGTGTCGACGAGACCGCCGAGCAAGGCAAGGCGACCCTCGAAGCTGGCGGTCTTGTAGATGTCCGGGACGAACTTGTCTTCACATCGAACCGGATAGAGGCCGAGGCTACGCAGTGCCTCCACGATGGGATGTCGCTTGATGCCGATGTTGCCGACGAGATGGTGATGGATGCCTGCGGTCCGCACGCGCAGACCGTGGCGGGACGCCTGCTCGGTCGCGACGGCAACGATCTCGGGATCGGGCTTGGTGATCGTGATCCCGTTGCCCGCGGAGAACCCTCCATCTCCGAGGAGGACGCCGAGGAAGTACGGGTCGAGGGGAAGGGGACACCTGGGTCCCGCGAACGGCACTGCCGCCCGAAACAACTTGTGCAGCGTCTTCTGCGTCCTGGACCACGCGAGCCAATCACGGACACGGATGTCGATGACGCGGTCGTTGTCGATCCGAACGAGCGTGAGGATGTGGTCCAAATTGACGCGCCAAGGCTGCCCCTTCTTCGGTCGGATCTCAGCTGTCTCCTGCTCGCCCCGCGCCAGGGCGAGGACGGCGCGGGGCATGCCATCCGGCCCCATGAGCAGGTCGCCGACCTGGATGCCCTCGACGCGACGAAGCGTCCCGTCGAACAGCAGTATCTTCTGGCCGGCAACGTGGCAGCCGCACGGTCCCTCGCCGAGGGCGTGGCGCCCGCTCGCCATGGCCTGGTCGACCA
>CAYRKE010000494.1:0-3311 GCA_964424695.1 uncultured Polyangiaceae bacterium | reverse complement strand
GGCGCGCCTGAAGGCGCCCTGGGGGCCGCCACGGCCGCCCTCCTCTGCGTACCTGGAAGTCGGTATCTGTGCGCTGGAGCCGTGTCGTTCAGAGGCTGAGCACGACTCCTCGAGGGTGACTCTGAATCAACCTAGATTTCGCGCGCGCTCCCCCATCAAGGGTTTGGAACAAGGACGGAGACGCGGGTTCTCGAGAGCATCGGGGCAGAATCGTCGAGCAATCCGCCCCGTCGACGGCCCCCCCTTTCCCCCACTGACGCCCAGGAACGCCAGAGAGCCCGCGCATGGGCCACGGTCCGCGCCATGGCAAGTCCGGCGCGTACTCGGCAGCGTAGTGACATGCCAGGTTGTGGGTGAGCAGCTTCAGCATACTCGGTGGGAACCGCGCGAAGGTGAGTTTCCCCGAGGATGATGACGTGAACGCGTGCAGGGTCGCCGTTGTGGTTTCGCGCCTGCCCCCGAAGTGGTGCCCTATTCACTCGCGCACGCTGGCGAAGCAGCGCCGCTCTCCCCCTGGCAAAGATCGTTGAATTCGCAAGTGGGCGCTTGATGAAATCTCATGCAGTCGAACGAGGACCGGATCGCTTCGTCACATTCAGTGGAAGGCGGAGAGCCCCACTGGTCACAGTGTGCGTTGTCATCGCAAGCTTCGTACGTTGCACACCCGTTTTCGGCGATAGCTTTGCAGTACTCCTGACACGCGCTCTTCCCAGCGCTGGGGGCGCTGCCAGCGTCGTCGCTCGCGCACCCACCGGTGGCGGAGAGCGCCAAGCATCCATGCAAGAACACCGTCGCGATTCTCATGTCCCCACTCTAGCCAACGCGCTGCGAAGTCGCCAAGCGCCGGTCGCCCGAGTGTCCCCTCCCCGCCCCCATGCCCCCATGCGCGTCCACCGCGCGCTTCATGGGCTAGAACGACGAAACCCCCTGCGACATCGTCGATGGGGGTCCTTGTTCACCACCGGGAAGGTGGGGTTCGCAAAGGCGAGGGCTTGGCTCAAATTCTGTCTGCCTTATCCCAGTTCCAGGACAGCACGTAAGGCGTTGAATTCAATTCTCCCTTATTGTTCACCAATGGGTCGAGAGTTCGCGACCCACGAATGAGCGGTCCGCGTGCTCCCCTCCGCAAACACATGGCGGGTCGCCCACAACTGATCCAAACAGCAGACACTCACTGTCAAGTGTCTGCAAAACGCAACACAGACGCTTCTCTCGTTGCTGCCCTCGCGAACGGCGTCCTACGCGCACACGACATCGAGGCGCGGGGTATCCCTCGCGCCCAGCTCAGTCGTTGGGTGGACGCACGAGCGCTCGTTCGCGTCGGGCGGGGTCTCTACGCGCTGCCAGATCGGGAGCTCGGTGAGCACGAGTCCATCATCCACGCTGTCACGCGGGTGGCGAGCGCCATCGTGTGCCTGCTGTCTGCACTGCACGTCTACGAGCTTGAGCGATTCTTTCTCGGGAGTCTGGCCGCCGGGAGGACCGCGGAAGGGCACCTCTTCTGAACCTTGGCGGCGAGGGTCGTTCAAGCTGCGCGATACCGGTCGGATGCGGTATCCTCCGGCCGTGAACCCACGATTCCCTCGTCGCGCGCTCTGGCTGCTGCCCTGCGCTGCAGTCGGATGTGCGAGCCCATCGAGTCAGACACCCCAGGCAGCCACTCCTTCGTCAGCCGCCACAGAAACGGGATCCCCAACGAAGAGCTCCCAACAGGTGAACCGTGAGTCGGACAGCCCCCCCGATGAGCCTGCCAACTGCGTAACATTCCCGGCTGAAACCAAGCGGCGCCTCCTGTGGGCATCCGAAGCGTGGAATTACGTCGACCGATCCAAGGGGACTCTCGTCGACTGCTTCAGCGCTCACGCTGTTCCCAACGGGCAAACGCTCGTAGCAACCGTTTCGGTCACCGACACTGGGAAGGGCAAGCTGCGCGTTCGCGCCAGCGATCGGGGCGCTTGCTCCGTGAGAACCTGCCTGCAACGCAGGATTGCCGAACTCGAGTTCCCTCTTCCCCCCCCCGGACGAAAACCCGACGACCGAGCGGAGTTCGACCTGAGTCTGTCCTACTACCCCCTCACGACAACCAAGCTCGATCTCTCGGGTCCGGACGGGTCACAACCCCCGACCGACACTCCCTGCGTCGACGACCCCGCAGGGAAGCCACCCGGCAGACTGCCACCAGCTGAGATCCAGAGGCTGGTGCGCGAGTCCTACCCGCAGCTCCGCGCATGTTACGAGACCGGACTCGCTCGGTTCCCCACTTTGTCCGGGAGAGTCTCGACACGCTTCACGATCGGGTCCGACGGTGGGGTTGCAGACGTATGGACTGAGGAAAACGAGCTTGCCGATTGCGAAGTAGTCGCTTGCATGCGGAAATGCTTCAAAGGGCTCACCTTCCCTGAACCGGAAGGGGGCGGAATCGTCACCGTCGTCTACCCCATCATGTTTGCCCCGGGGTAGGGCATCCCCCACATCCCCAACGGCAAGTCCAGACCGACGGGACCGGTACGTGTCGGGCGCGCACTCCTTGTGACGGCTCTCAACCCTGTGCGCCACGCATCAGCTTCCGCATCGCCCTGTCGTCGTGCCAGCTCCAGCGCGAGCTCTACATCGAGTTCACCCGGTCGCTCGCCTGGCGTGGCTGGTATCCCGTCGCCGAGCGGTTCGATGACGAAGGGTACAGCGGCGCTGCCGTCGCCCGGCCAGCCCTCGAGCGACTCCTCGATCGCATCGAAGCTGGCGAGGTGCAACGGGTCATCGTGTACCGCGTCGACCGACTCACGAGGAAGCTGTCCGACTGGGCACGTCTCGTCGCCATGTTCGATCGACTCGGCGTGGGCCTCACGGTCGTCTCTGGGGTTCTCGACATCGAGGGAGGCAGCATGGCTCGCTTCCAACTGAACATGCTCGCGACGATGGCGGACCTCGAGCTCGATGAGCAAGGCGCTCACCAAGAAGATGGCCACGTCAGCACCGCGCTACCATCGATGTCGGAGTCCGGACTGCCTGACTGGCCAGGTCGTCGCGTCCGTCGTGGAACCGATGGTCCCAGTGTTGCTTGGTTTCCCCATCACCCCGTGCTCGTCGGAGCGGCTCAAGCGGCTCCAGACCATCCAGAAAGCGTGGGATCTGATGTGGCCCTCCTTCCGCCGCCAGGCCATCATCGAGGAGGTCGCTTCCCTGCGCTGGGAAGGAGACCATGGAAAGTTGCTTCTCGAGCACAAGAAGTAGACGGGGGCCGCAGCACCGGACTGCGAGCGTGCTACAGCCACCGCAATGGACGAAGCGAGACTGCTCGAGAAGCTGCGTTT
>CAYRKE010000493.1:0-3322 GCA_964424695.1 uncultured Polyangiaceae bacterium | reverse complement strand
CGCTGGGACCACGGCCGCGATTCGTTGTGCCCTGTGCGCGATTCGTTGTGCCCTGCGCCGCGCGCGTTCCCCGTCCTGGTTGGCAGAGACGAACTTGGGGTGTCGATATCCATTCGGGTCGCGCTCTCCCCCGAGAGCCGATGCGCTGGTGATACGACGGGGCGCTGAGCGCGACCGTGAGAATAGCCCCCAGTCCCAGCGCCATGGCCCAGCCGATTCCCCAGCGAGGTGGGCTCGGCGTACTCGTGTCACTCGCTGGTCTCCGGGCTGCTCACCGAGCCAACACAGTTCGATCCGTGATACGGGTCGCGTGGGCGGCGAGGTCCTCACAAGGCTCGTTCCCCGAGAGCGCCGGAGCAATGCTCTTTCGCATGCACTGCCCCGCATGTTGCGTAGAGCGACATCGAGGCACGCTACGTCTCGCGGCCCTATGGCCAGGCGCCACCGGTGCTTCGGGTTCGCTGGCGTGCGCGTCGCTCGGTCGCCCAGGGGTTCTTCGTGCCCAGGGCGTGTGGTAGAAGCCAGAGCATGTCGATGATTGAGGCCATCAGCTCTGAAGCTGCCATCGATCCGGATGCGGAGGCCCTCGAGGGTTACGAATCGCCAGCGCCGGGCGGATGGGACGACTACCCACTCGACGAGCTTGCCATCCGAGACGAACGTCGCACCGCTTCGGACGTCATTCGACGCATCAAGCAGGATCGGTTCGTGCTCGATCCCGATTTTCAACGGGATTACGTGTGGGACGTCAAGAAGCAGAGCCGGTTGATCGAGTCCATCCTGATGCGCATTCCCCTACCGGTGTTCTACGTCGCCGAGGATCCGCAAGGGCGACTGATCGTCGTCGACGGCAGGCAGCGACTCACCACGCTCCAGCGATTCTTCTCCGGAGAACTAGCGCTTGAGCTTGAGGAGCGCCATGAGCTGCAGGGCAAGCGATTCGATGAGCTAGAGGTGCGCCTGCAGAATCGGGTTGAGGATTGCCAGCTCCACTTCTACATCATCGATCATTCAGTCCCCGAGCGAGCGCGGCTGGATATCTTCGAGAGGGTCAACGGCGGCGAGGTGTTGACCCGGCAGCAGATGCGAAACGCCATCTACAATGGCGCGGGCACCCGGTTTCTGAAGGACGAGGCAGCCTGCCTGCTCTTCCGGCAGGCAACCGGGGGGAGCTTGAACACCCGAAAGATGCAGGATCGGGAGTTCGTGAATCGTTATTGCTCGTTCTCGCTGCTGGCTCTCGACACCTACAAGGGCGATATGGATGAATGGCTCGCCCGCGGTCTCGGTGACTTGACCAGGATGGATGATGACGAGCGTGCGGCGCTGCGGGAGAGATTCCGACGCGGCCTTCAGAACAACCTGACGGCGTTTGGCGAACACGCATTTCGAAAGCACAAGTCGCCCAGCCAGCGCCGCAGCATCATCAACGCCTCACTCTTCGACGTCATGGCAGTTGGGCTATCCACCGTCCCAGAGTCCGCGGTCGTTGAACGACTGGACCGTTTCCGAGCAGCGTTCTATCGGCTCATGGACCACGAACGCTTCATCCGGGCGATCACCTACGGGCCGAATACCCCGTTGGAGGTGCGCACTCGGTTTCGGATTGCGGGGGAGCTGATGGGGGAGGTGTTCGGTGCTCGATAGTCTCCACATCTCGAGCTTCAAGTGCTTCGAAGTACTCGAGCTCCATCTCGGATCGCTAACGCTACTGTCGGGCGTCAATGGCGGAGGTAAGTCTTCAGTCATCCAGGCGCTGGTGCTGCTGGCGCAGACGCTGAGGGAAAGAGAGTGGGGGCGCGCGCTCATGCTCGAAGGTCCAGATGTCGCGCTCGGCAGCGCGGCTGACGTTCTGAATCAGAGGACTGCACGTCGGCAGCTGTCTCTGGGAGCTGCAACCGCCACGGAGCGTGTCGTCTGGACGTTCGCGACGGAGGATCGTCGGGCGCTCTCCGTTGAGCTTGCCGGAGCAAGTGTCGATGGTCACGCCGTGGGGCTAGAAGGTCCCGTGCGTTGGTTGCTTCCAGCAGATCGTGCTGAGAAGTCTGCCGTCGTCGCCTCGTTGCGTCGGCTGAGCTGGATTTCGGCGGAGCGAACTGGCCCGCGCGAACTACTCCCGCTCCGGGACGCGCAGGGGCACATTCAAGTCGGTGCACGTGGCGAGCTTGCTGCTGGATTGCTCTACTGGCGAGAGTCGGATCCCGTTCCCGCGATGCTCTGCCTGCCGAACGTGCCTCCGACACTGTTCCACCAAGTGCGCGGGCGTATGCAGGCGTTTTTTCCCGGCTGCGACTTGAGGGTTGCCCCCATCGACGGGGCCAGCGCGGTCAGTCTGCGCCTCCGTTCAGATGCGACTTCTGACTTCCAGCGGCCTCAGAACGTAGGATTCGGCCTGACGCAGCTCTTTCCGATCCTCGTTGCAGTGCTGGCTGCGCGGGCAGGCGATGTGCTGCTTATCGAGAACCCAGAGGTGCACTTGCACCCCCAGGCGCAGCAGCTGATAGGGACGCTTCTGGCGCAGGTTGCCTCCAGCGGGGTTCAGGTAGTGGTTGAGACTCACTCAGACCACGTGCTCAATGGCGTGCGCCTCGCCGTGAAGACGAAGCTGGTTGATGCCGCGAACGTGGCTGTGCACTTCTTCTCACCCTCTGGCAGTTCCTACGTGCCGCAGTCGCCTCGGTTGGATGCCGATGGACGATTGGACTCCTGGCCGGAGGGCTTCTTTGATCAGTTCGACCTGGCGCTGTCGCAGCTGCTCTAGGGGGCAGAGTGGAACCGATTCTCGATGAAGTGACCCTCGTTCCGTGCTCGGTGCGATCAGCGTCGAACCGCGTCCTCGAGCTAGCGCGTACCATTCAGAGCCTCGATAGACTCGGTGCTCCGCGTGTTCTCCGCAGCGTGCGAGACGCGCCTGACCGTGATATCACCGGCGGACACGGACTTCGACGCTGGTGCTTCGACCCCTCGACAGACAAGGACGCCGGACGCTTGATCGCCAAGCGTCTTTCTTCGCAACCATATATCGACGGTCCCGGTGGGTTGTTTGCGGCAGCTGAGGGATCCCGCGCAGTAGAGGCTCGTGTCGCCGGGCTTGTTGCTTTGGGCGCGGGTCTTGCAGCCATGACAGACGGGGCGCTTCTGCGCATGCGCACCGATGCTCCGCAAGAGAGCACACAGCTGACCGTTGCTCTCTGCTTCTTCGATGAGGAGGGCGAGCGCAGCGAATCGGTCGTTGTCGCGGCATTCGCCAGCCCCGAGGACGTTGAGCGCGAGCGGGCGCGACTCGTAGAGCGTATCGATCGCTCGGTAACGAATGGCAGAG
>CAYRKE010000492.1:0-3324 GCA_964424695.1 uncultured Polyangiaceae bacterium | reverse complement strand
CGCGTCGCGCCGAAACCTCGGTTGGCGCCTGAGCCCCGGCTTCTTGGGGCACAGCGGCCGCACCCGGCTTGGCCGCGACCGCTTCAGCGGCTGCCCTGGTTTGCCCGGGTGAGCCAGACTTGGTGCCTGTTCCGCTCGCGACTCGATCCGGCTCCTTGCCGGCCTCCGCCCGGAGAGCTTCGCGGTGCGGCAATTGGCTGGGCGGGGCGACCTCTGTCCGGGTGCCCATTGCCTCGGCTGGGATCGTCCCGGGCTCGGTTCGCGGTGCGCTGGGCATCGCCTCGGCTGGCATCGTCCCGGACTCGGTTCGCGCTGTGCTGGGCTGCGTCACTGCGGGCTGCGTCACAGCGATGGTCCGAGACGGCCCCGTTTCCCTGGCCTGCTCCGAACTCGGCACCGATGGACGCTCGGACGCCTCGACACACCGGTCCAGCGCAGTGAGGAGTTCCCCCGCGTCCTGGAAACGCTCCGCTCGGCGCGTGCTGAGCGCCTTGGAACACAAGAACTCGAACGCGTCGCTCACCGTGGCACCCTTGGTGCGCGGGGTCGGCCGCTTTTCCCCTGTGGCCTGCTTGTAGAGCTCGAAGAGCCCATCACCGCTATACGCGGGCTGCCCGATGACCAACTCGGTCAGGATCAATCCCAGGGCGTACACGTCCATCCACGGCCCGGTCCCGCCGTACTCGTTGGTCTCGAACTGTTCCGGGGCGCCGTAGTTCGGCGTGAACGCATGGAACGTGCTCGAGGTCCCAGTCTCGAGCCGCGTCGCGGTTTCGCCTTCCTGCATCGCCTTGGCGATACCAAAGTCCAGAACCTTCAGTGCCGGGCCCTGCCGCGTCTCCGTGAGGTAGAGGTTCTGGGGCTTGAGCCCGGTGAGCAATGTTGAGCTCGTGCGCCAGCGCCAAGGCATCTACAGCTGGGCGGAGCATCTTAGCGGCCTCCACCTCGCTCATCGGCCCGCCACCGCCGTGCCGCCGCTCCCTGAGCCAGTGCGCGAGCTCCCTGCCCTCGAGCCACTCTAACACCAGGTAGGGCACCGACTGCCCGCCGTCCCGCTCGATCACATTGAGATCGAAGACCCGCACGATGGCCCGGTGCTCCGAGAGCTTGGACAGGAATGCCCCCTCCCCTCGGAACTTCTCGAAGAAGGTCTTCTTGGCCTCGCGGGTGAAGTGAGCCGGTACCTTCAGGCATTTCACGGCAATGGCGTGCTCGAACGCGAGATGCCACCCTCGGTACACGACACCGAAGCCGCCCTCGCCCACGACGCTGTCAACGCGGTAGCGCTTGTCGATGACCGTGCCGACCAGGCCAAGAACGTCTTCGGACATTGGGCCTGCCATGGTACGCAGCTCCGGCACCGGCGTCCATGGCATCGGTCTCACCAGCCAAGGCGCCTTCCCTGGTGGCGGCACGGTTACCCTGCCGTTCTCTCGAATTCGTCAGGGTTGTGCGGACTGGCCTCTCAGGGAACGGCGGAGCTTAGTCTTACTGCGAGAGGTTGGCAGAAAGCCCGCCCGGCAAGCCTGGTTGATGGCGAAGCGGGACCGAGCACCGGACCGGAACAGACACCAGTATTTGAGGACCGGAAGCTCCGGGTTCCGCGCAGCCAGCGGCCAGGATCGCCGAGCGTCGTCCCAGTCGAGGTCTCGCAGTAGTGTTAGGTGGCAGGTCGAGCCGCCTGGGACCCATGGCTCTGGCGCAGGAATGGATCTGGCGCGAGCTCTCGGTCACGTCGACTCCGAGTCAGGCTGCCCAACGAAGTGTCGGTCACGCCCTCGAGCCAGTTGCGTGGCAATCCGAAACGGGTTCTCGAAGCTCGAAGAAGGATCGGGACCTGCCCAAAGGGCGTCGCGAGCGTCGTTGATCGCGCTTCTCGGTATCCGTCCGCCCTTGCTGACGCCCCGCCTCCCCTCGCCGACTGCCTGTCGAGCGCGTCTGGAACCGGCCGTGGATTGCCCCGCAATCCCAAATGTATGGCAACGACCTTCCGGCGATTGCGCGGCAATCCATTTGGGGTGACGTCGACCAAGATCTGATAGCGCAGCAATCAAATCCGAGAGGCCGAGACCTCCAAACGATTGCTCGGCAATCGCCATACTGGAATTCCACCGCTCCGGGGATTGCGCGGCAATCTTTTTGAGGTCGGGCTCACCCTCCGGGGATTGCGCGGCAATGCATTTGGGGTCGGGGGTACCCTCCGGGGATTGCGCGGCAATCCTTTTGGGGGTCACGGGGACCTCTCGGGGATTGCGGCGCAATCCGTCTCGGGTTAGTTAGTCAGACGGCCCGGCGATTGTGAGGCCATCCGGCGCGGGGCGCCGAGGGCTTCGAGGGATACTGTTGGGCGTTGCCTCGCCGGAGCGGCGCGTTGTTGCGACGTGTACGGGAGCGCCGCGCCTGCGCTCCCGTCGCATTGCGACTCCAAGCGCGCACGCAACACCGGGCGCTCCCCAAGTCGCTAGCCAGCGCTAGTCCGACATGCAGGCTCGTCATGCCGCCGCACTGCCGCGAGAATCAGAATCGTGCTACGCTGGCCTACATGTCACTCCCAGTCCTGAGGGTTGCCACCTACGACGATCTTCTCGGGCTGCCCGATAACGTCATCGGCGAACTCGTCGAGGGACAACTCGTGACGAGCCCTCGCCCCTCGGGACGACACGCTTTCGCTTCTTCGATGCTGAACGGTGCACTGGTGCCGCCGTTCACCAAATTCCGCGACGATGGCCCCGGGGGTTGGGTATTTCTCTTCGAACCGGAACTCCACCTAGGACCGGATGTGCTCGTGCCCGACTTGGCTGCGTGGCGACAAGACAGGATGCCGTGCGTACCTGCCGAAGCGGCGATCGATCTCACCCCCGATTGGGTCGCTGAGATCCTGTCACCGTCAACTGCGCGCAACGACCGCGTACAGAAGATGCCGGTGTACGCCAAGCACGGCGTAGAGTACTTGTGGCTCCTTGACCCCATCACCGAAACGCTGGAGGTCTATCAGCGAGAAGCCGCGCGGTGGCTCCTGCTCGCCACGCATGGCGGTAGCAGCGTAGTCCGTGCTGCCCCCTTCGACGCCATCGAACTACGGCTCGATAGACTCTGGGCGTAGGAGTTGCCGGAGCTCGGCGCTCTCGGTGACTCTCCGTTCTCGGTGACACCAGGAAGCGGCCGTTCCAGGACATCATCGAAAACGCTCTCGGCGAAGCGTGTGAGGACCTCGAGCAACTCGACACCTGGCTGCGCAGGGCAATAACCGTGATGGACGCTCGTGCGCTCTGGGTGCATATCCAGGATGGACGGTCACGCGGCACACTTCATGTCGCGGCGGTA
>CAYRKE010000491.1:0-3331 GCA_964424695.1 uncultured Polyangiaceae bacterium | reverse complement strand
CTGGCGCCCTGCTGTTCGCCTGGGCTGTTGCCTCCCTGCTGCGGAAGCGAAGGGCTGGACGCGGTGCAGCTGACCAAGACTGACCTCCCGCACCGCACTCACGTTGCCCCCCGTAGCCCCTCGCTCGTCACCCGGGCGTCAAGAATCTCCTCAAACGTCACCGTGGCCGTGTACACGAGGACGGTCCCGTCCACTGCGAGCTGCTTGTACTGGAACTCGACACTGCTGATGACGCACTCGATGGTGACCACACCGAGCCAAATGAAGAGCACCCTGGGAGGAGCGGTCGCGGGTACGCCTTCGGTGCCCTCCGGTGGCACGGTGAGCGCTCGCAAAAACGCCCGGAAGTCCAGAATGTCCGCATCGGCTCCCGCCTCGGTCGCGAAGAAGCGGTCGACATAGAACTCCACGCCGGATAGCTGGCGGTTCCCGGTATTCTGGAACTGCAGCACCTGGTGGGACAGCCCGGGTACGGTGAGCCGCGTCCAGTTGACGTCGAGCTTTTCTGTGAGCTCCTTCGGGTTGAAGAGGCACTCGATGGATTCGCCCGTGGTCAGGTTCACGAGCACGCAGCGGGGCGGTCGGGCGAGCGCGGCCGCGAGTGACATCCTCCGCCAGCAAAGCTTCAGCCGAGCATCCCAGGGGACAGCGCTGTGCTCGCGTGGCGTGACCGACTACCGGCGATCGGAGAATGTCTCGCGTTCTCCCTTGGGCCGCTGAAGAGGAATTTCCATGGGTTCCCTCGTGAATGGATTGATGCCCGAGCGACCGCCAACGGCCTCGTACATCTCATTCCAGAGCCGTCTTCCTTCAACCCAACCGGAGAGCCACGCAAGGAGACTGCCTGCAGCCACGTGGAACTGGAACCCGGCCTCGACAGACTCGCAGGTTAGGATGCGGCCCGAGGATCCTTCGCAGTCCATGCAGGACCAGATGGCACAACCCCAGTTGCACAATGGAACCACTTTGGGTGGCCACCAGAGCACCGGATCCGAGTCCGCTCGGAGGTCGAGATAGTCTTCGACCAGATTGCGACCGATATCGTCGTCGACGTGACCAGCCGGCGGCAACCCGAGAAGGCCGTAGCCTGGGCCGAATCCCCCGTTGGCCACCTCGGTCAGGAGTCGCTTGAAGAACGAGGGCAGAGCGAAGCCAAGCTGTGCCTGCGCGGCTTCGAGCGCAGTGCGTTCGGCGACAGGGTACCGAACCAGAGTCCCCATCTCGACCCGGCGCGCATCGTCAGCGACCCGCTCTTGGAGGAGCCGAATGAGTCGGTCAGCATCGCTCGGTCCGTCGTCCGACATCAAGCTGACAATAGACCGTTACGGAAGGTCCGAGTATCAGTACGCCGGTACCGGCGAGAACGAGCGGGTGGCCGCGTCGCGGTCGGCTCGGTGGACTGCGGTGGCGAGGGTCTGGCCGTCGACCTGGAGGTTCACGGTCACAGGCGGCGCCGGTGGGGCCGGCGGGGCCTGGACGGTGATCATCGGGGTAGCTTGTCCGCCGAGCGCGGCCACGGCGGGCATTGGGGCGGCTGTGGCGGCCCGCAGGGCGCCTTCAGACGCGCCAGGAAGTGCCGCCCCTCCGCGGACGGGAAGCGGCTCCACGCGCGCCGTGGGCGCCGACGCGGGCGGCATGGGTCCGGTGAATGACAGGGTCTGAACGCCCATGCCCTCGCCCATCCCGGAACGGACCGACTCACGGAGGTCTCGGATCCCTTGCTGCCACTGCGTCCCGCTCCCGAACAGGCTTGAGAGCGCGTCGACGACGCCAGCGATGGCCCCGGCGAGCTCCATCACCACCCCGATGATGGCGTCCACCACCCCGAACGCCACGAGCTTCATGCCGGTCCAAATGTCCGTCCAGCTGCCATTGATGATCCCTCCGATGATGAACACCACGCCGGTGATGACGTCCGCGAGCCCCGAGAAGACGGACATCACGATGCCGATGGCTGCGCTCACGAGCGACACCGCCGCCGAGATGACGGACACGAGCACCCCGATCGTGCTCACGATGATACCAACGATGAAGGCGATGACGTTGCCGAGTGTGACCCACGCATCGCCGTTCTGCTGGGCCGCGGTGCTTGTCCGGAACAGGTGGGCGAAGACCTCACCGAGCTTCGCTCCGAGCTGTGCGAGGGCGATCATCAGCACGTCGATGCCCGGCTTGATGAGGTTCCAGCCCTCAGCTACCCCTTGCGCCATGCTCGCCACGCCGGTCATCGCGCGCACGATGAGCTCGAACGCGCCCGCCAGAATCGCCCCAACGCGCTCTCCGGCGCTGCCGAACTCCTGGAAGCGGGCGGAAGCCGTGCCAGCATCGTCGCGCGCCGAAAGAAATCCGAGCGCCGCCCCGATGCGCGAAAGAACCGCGACGAAGGCCTCGATGCTCGGCCTCGCCGCCGCAATGCCCGCCGAGAATCCCGTGGCGATCCCGGAGAAGAAGTTCCGGATCCGGTTTGCCCAGAGGAAGACGGCGATGAGGAAGTCCTTGAGCCCCTGGTTCTCGGCGCGCCCAAGCTCCTCTCGGACGGCCCCGGAGAAGCCTCCCTGGTCGAAGAGCTGCATCATCCCCTTGAACGCGAGGGAGATCCGTTCCCCCACGCGCTGGAAGGCGTCGGCAATCCCGCCGACGTTGTTCCGGAAGGCGACGACGAAGCCGGCGACAGCGAGGGCGAGCACTCCGAAGATGGCGACGGCGGGTAGGATGGTCGCGAGTAGCCCGCCGATGGTGATACCGGCCGCCTTGAGTCCGATGATGAGCAGCGCGATACCGGCCTTGGCCGCGATCACCGCCCCCACCAACGACACCACGGCGCCCGCTCCGACCACGAACGCTGCGAACGCTCGCTTCACCGGTGCGGGCAGCTGACGGAAGACGCTGAGTACCGCGTTCGCGACCTCGACAACGATCGCCACGATGGGCTTGAACACCTGCGCGAAGGGTTCGCCCGCTACGATGGCGAGGGTCTCCATTGAGCCCTGCAGCAGCTTCTTCTGCCCCTCGAAGGTGTTGAGCATCTTTTCCCGGAAGCTCGCCGCAGTGCCGCCCGCGTTCTCGAACTGGTCGCGCAGGTACGCGATGGCCTCGGCGCCGCGCACCGTGGCCCCGGTGTTAGTGCGGATGCCGTTCGTGACCTGCGTCAGCATGGCGTTCACGCCACCGAGCGCCTCGCGCCCGAAGGTCTTGAGCAGGAACGCGGAGCGCTCGGCCTCGTTCATGCGGGTGAGCGCAGGGGCGAGATCGCCGAGGACGTCGAGGAAGCTCCGAAACCGATGCTGCGAGTCGGTGACGGCCACCCCGATTCCCCGGAGCTTCTGCTGCA
>CAYRKE010000490.1:0-3354 GCA_964424695.1 uncultured Polyangiaceae bacterium | reverse complement strand
ACCGGCTTGGTGGGGCACCTGTGGAGCCTCGTGGGGGCCATCGAGAGCCAGGCTGGAGCCACGCAGGCTGAGGCACCCTGACAAGCCGGGGATGCTTCCCTGAGAAGCGTAAGCCTCCTCAGACGGACGCTCGTCCGACCAATAGGTGAGGTGAGGCGACTGGTTCGCCACGATGTATCCGCGTGCGCTTGGCCACCGGCGGGGGAGCGCCTCACTGGCGTCGCCCCCAATCGTTCACCAATCGTCCACGCCGCGTATCGAGCGGAAGCGAATCGTCGCGAAGCGCTTCCCGAACCCAGCGTTTCGCGTCGCTTCGCGGCGCAGCAGGGCCTTCACTACTTTCGAGACGCCATTCGCAAGTGGTCGAGACACTGCATCCAGGCGTAGAGCGCAGCCCGAACCCGGCCGAAGAAATCGTCGAGCTGCTCGTCCGGGGGCTCGTCGTCCTTGTCGGGACAGTCGAGCTGACGGGGAAGGATGATGCTGGCCCATGCGTTGAGGCGAACCTCCATGAGCAGGAGCTGCCCCTCGGAGTCACAGGTGCAGCCGACTTCGGGATCCCCCATCCAGGCCAAGTACTCTGTCATGCCGACGGCGTTCACACGCATGGTCTCCTCCGGGAGCAGGGACTCGATGTGGATCACCCGGCTCATGGATTCGGTGACCCACGACCGCCACGCCTTTACTCCGGGCATGGGAGGAGGCTTACCGTAGGGTGAAGCCGCTCGGAACCTCACATCCACCCTGAGATCGGGGTTCCTCGTCGTGATGACCTTGTTGCTGCGGCCGAGCATCTCGGTGAGGACGTCCTCCTCTATCGTTGCCGACCGTGCCGTTTGAAGAGCGTCCCAGATCCAGGAGAGCTTCGCCGTCACATGGAACGGATCCGCGTCTTGACCCCCAAGAGGCTCGACGAGGCAGGCATACCTCCGGGCAAGGTAGCGGAGATCGAGCGTCTCCTCGGGAGTGGTGAACGGGCGAAGTTGCGAGCGCTCAAGGGCTTCGGTCCAAGCTGAACGGAATTCGTCGTAGTTCACGGCCGCAGGCTACCTGATGCTGCGGGGAGCGAGAAGTCAGGCGTCCCCAGGCTCATCGTTCTCAGTCGAAGCGACCGTCATCACGAGCGAGAAACCGGACCAAGCAAGCATTGAGGAGAATCCACGCAGCTCGGCTCATTCGCGCCTGTACCGTCGCTTGGCCGCTGCTGAACGCCTGCTTGTCGACCGCGACGGGGCGAAGCAGGTCAGCAACGTGTGCCAGGGGTTCGACTTGCTGAGCCCAAGGTGGGACGTAGAAGCGTCGGGACTGGGTGTACCGGCGCAGTGCGGCCCGCTCATTCGATCCAAGCTCGGCCATCTCGCCACAGTCTGTGATGGGAACAACCTGGGTCCAGCGCGCCTCGTCAGTGGACCGAGCAAAGTCGCAACTGTTGCCGATCACCAACCAGTGCCCTCCTGGATGTTCCATCGCCTCGGCCTCTCCCGATGCGCCGATCAAGGGGACGTCTGCATCCAGCCGAACCACGTCGCCTTGGCACACGTCTGCTGGGACGTGAGGGGAGCGATCCCGACGCCAATCGAAGAACGATGATTCAAGGTCCTCGCGCAGTGTCAGTCGTTTGATTTCTCGAACCAGGTCTTCGGCGTCGTAGACTGGCGGCCAGCGCTCACTAGTCGCGACCATGCAGCCCCCCCAACTACCCCTTCCGCCTGAGCGGTCGCTTCGTGGCGGTCGCTGTCTTGCGCGCGATCAACGCATCGACGAGGCGTTCGTCCTCCTCGTCGAGCGGGATCGCTTGTGCGACTGCCTGAACGAATTCGATTGACGCATTGACCGTTGCGGCAACTTCACCTCCGACGCACTCGACTACCCCTCCAATAGTGTGGGTGCCAGTTGCGTCTTGAAGGAGAGCCGTCGGCTGCATTCCTGTCGGCAGAGATGTCTCCTGTTGATTGAGTGCCGTGTAGCGTAGCTGAATAGCAGGACCCGAAACCGGTAACGCAATATCCCATCGCGTGAAGCCACCAATTCGGGTCTCGACACGTGCAAGGTTTCCACTCACGGCTGCGTTCTCTCTGGCATCCACGCCTGCAAGTCTGGCCCCATGACTAGCGCGAAGACGGAGAAGATGTCTTCGGCGAACTCGTGGAGGTGACGAACAACTTCTTCCATCACTATGTCGCGATCGATGTAGCGATCCACGTCGAGTCGGAACTTCTTCTGGCCGTCGGCATCCTGGAGCAGGCCGTGCCTAATCGCCATTCCCCCTCCAGACGGGAGTGACGACGCCACTTCCGCCGCAAAGACCGTACCATCGAGATTCGCGATGCCGGTGGGAACGCTCAGGAATCTCGGAGCGATGAGGGTCTCCCAGGTGGTGGCGCGGCGGAGGTCCCGTTCGACCAGCTGCTTGTCGATTACGTTGACGTAGCGAAGGCCGAGCCGAACTGGGGCAATCCGCCCGTACACGGCTGTCAATGCATCCATTCCAACTTTCGCATCGGCGATGAACGATTCACGGTGCTCGTGTTGGTGGCATTCGACGGAGAGAGAAGTCTCGCTTAAGGCGAGCGTCGTGGTCTCTTCAGCTTTGACGAAGTTGAACAGCTTCTCGTCGCGGACCTCCACCGGAGCCACTGGGCCCATCGTGACGAGCTGCCGCCTGACCTCCTTGTATCCAGGAAAGGTGCAACGCACCCTGTCCTGAAAGTCAGCTACGAGGTCCGGAACCTTGAGGACTGGGTGGAAGCGCAGTTCGACGACCACCGCGACCAACGGGTTGCGCTCGAAGACCTTGTGCGCTTTGCGCTCGAAGGACCAGGTCACGCTAGATGCCGCTTCTTCCTGCCGAGGGCCGAACCTGATTGGCTCGGGAGGAGCGATGGTGGGGTTTGGGGAGATGCCAGTGGGGATGATTGCACGGGTTGAGCTTGCGGGGAGTAGATCACTCCCGACGACCTGGTTCAACCGTTCAGTATCCTAGTCGATTCCCTAGCTAGCGGAGGTGTTTGGAGCGAAACTAGCTGAATCGGTCAGCTGTTCTGAGTCCTGCCGCGTTCGGCGAGCTACCTGAGCGGGGGCAGATGGAAAACCGGGGATCCAGGTGCGACGACTTCGCGGGGAAGCGGAAGCCTCATCAGACGGACGCTCGTCCGACCAGTAGGTGAGGTGAGGCGACTGGTTGGCCACGATGCACCTGCGTGCGCTCAGCCACGAGCGCGGGAACGCCGCGGCCGCCACCTCCCCAATCGTTCACCAATCGTCCACGCCGCGTATTGAGCGGTAGCGAATCGTCACGAAGCGCTCCCCGAACCCAGCGTTTCGCGTCGTTTCGCGACGCGTTTGCGGATTTAG
>CAYRKE010000489.1:0-3367 GCA_964424695.1 uncultured Polyangiaceae bacterium | reverse complement strand
ATCGGCCCAACTGGAGATCTCGTTCGACATCCAGGGGACCACGTGGCGGCCCCTGACCTCCGACGAGCGAAAGAACGGCGTCAAGGTCCTTCCCAACGTGCCATTTGTCGCCAAAATTTCGCGACAACACTACTGGACGGTACAACAGGCGCTGGTTGTCGTTCCCACCGCGTCGCCCCGACTCGTGTACCTAGATCCAGTGGATTATGGCTCAGACACGTTGGTCGGAACCACCTACAGCAGTGCCCCCCAGGACGGAGTCTTCCAGCATGTATTCACTGCCTGGCTCACCCTGTTCCGAGAGGCCGAGTCTGCTCGAACTGCGCATGGATGTGAACCGATTCCCTCTTGGTCGCTCGATTCATTGGTATTCAGCGGCGCAGACGTGCTGCGCTCTGGAGGCTCCGGTTGGGGGCGTTTCGCTGGCCAAATCCAGAAGGTCCCATGTTTCGGACCGGGTGTTGGGAAGTTGCGCTTTGCTCACACTCCAGATTCGACAGTGCCACAACTGTCCGCTCTTTATATCCCGGACGGATTGGACCTCACGCAACCCGTTCCAATGAACATATTCTTCACGCCCAGCACAGGCGGAAACAAGAACAAGAAGCCACCTTACCCATTCTCACATGGCGCGAATAGTTTTAACGACATGCTAAAGATATATTTGACCAATGGCATGCATCGATTGGTCCATCAGAGCATCGCTGCCCGGCGCAAGTGCATCTTCGCCTTCCTTCTGCCGCCGCCAAATGGCTACTACAACGGTGTTGTGCAGGCAAGCAACCTGCGGTTGTATTGCCAGGAACTTGCCTTCTGGTTGAAGAAAGACGTCGGAAAACACCGCTGGAGCGAGCCCGACCTGGGACACTGTGCACTGTCGGCGTTCAGCGAGGGGGGCGTGCCTCTCGACGCTCTTGTTACGTCAGATCCCACTGGCTCCTTGTTCCCCGAGCTGCTCGAGCTGTACTGTCTAGACGTTGTCTCACCCGCTGGGAGCAGCAAGAACACTGCGAGTTATGGGGAATTCGTCAAGAGCCTGAGCCAATGGGTGAAGAAGCAGCCGAGCCGGCGAGTTCGAATATACACGCATTATCCCCACTTTGATGCTTGCCAACCCAACCCGTTCAAGGTGCCGGCGCCTCGATCCAATCGGGGAGCCCAAGAGCACCAAACGAATCAAGCGACGTTTGTCTACGCTCCGATGTCGCCATTCTGGACGACGGTTAAGACCGAGCAGGCTAGCACACAACCCAACCCTGGCTACCTCTTAGACCCAAGTAACGACGAGAGCGTTCACCATCTGATGCCTTGTATCTTCATGGAACACGCCCTCAGTTGCTCGGGATTCGCGAAGCTCTGAGCGTGCGAAACGGACGATAATCGTATCTGGTCACTGCAAGAAGCTACCAGGGCTCTTCTAAGAAACCGCTTACCGCGGAACGGTTTGCTTCCAGCCCCCAACGGGGCATCGCTGGGCCAAATGGTCTCCCGTTTCCCAGGTAGAGCGCGAAGTCCAACGAGATATCGAGCCAAGTGGCGATAAGAAGATCGTCGAAACCGTCGCCGTTAGTGTCTCCGACGAAACGAGGTTTCTGACCTTCCGCGTCAGTGACGGGCGTCGGCACGTGGTCGGTTAACGTCACCTTTCCGACGTCAGAAACGCGAAGCCAAGCGAAACCAGCAACGAAAGCTCCAGCGGCAGCGACTATCTGAGCACCGCCGCTGCGACCGGAACGTAGTGCAATGCCCCAGTCCATTCCCCCTACCTCATACGATTCGGGGAGGGGGCTCTTGGTGATTGTGCTGGTGGGAGTGTTGGAGGTCGAGGCTGACATGCCGCTTACCATCCACCAGCAGAAGTGTTTGTAGTCTTCGATGCAGCCAATTCCAAAGATGTCCGCAGCCGCGTCCCCGTCAATATCAATCAGGCGAATGTCCTCGAGTCGTGCTCCAACTCCAACAGATATCACGCGATCCGGCGCGGCAGGAAGACCCGACTCGCAGCCTCGGTGGATGGCAATGGCGCCCGCCTTCGTGATGCCCACGACGTCCATGAACCCGTCATTGTCGATGTCCCCTCCGGTTGCGTACTCGGAGTATCGTGGCAATTCCCCTAGCAGCGTCAACCGCCGCTCGTCCGCGGAACCACCCCAGACTTGGCAGGGAGGACTGGTCGGTGACACGGGACACTCGAGCAGGTCCGCATACCCGTCGCGATTGACGTCGCCCAAAGGCCGAACTTGGTCCGGCGCGCGTGCCGTCGTTCGCCATGGCGCTGAGAGCTCGCGGCTGCTCTCGAGCCAGAGCCTTTGTGGTTTGCGGTGGTCTGGTTCATACGCGCGACGGACAACCAACACGGTGGTGTTGGGAAGCCCATCACCATCAACGTCCCCCACACAGAAGGGTGTACCCCATTCGTGTGACAGTTCGTCCGGCAAGCGCTGGAGCTCCTTCGGAACGGATTTCCCGAATGCAACGGGAAGAGCCTGCAAGCTAGAGCCAGCGAATTTGCGGCGGCCCAACACGACTCCCTCCGGCAGAAGAATGTCGTCGAAACCGTCTCCATTCACGTCGCTTCCTGTCAAAACGCCTTGACGGGCGGCAGTGTCGCCGTGTCGCGGCAAGACTCTGAAGGCCCAAATTGGGCTCGCCTTGCCGCCGTTCTTGCCCATGATTCGCCAGAACCACCTGCCTTGTGGGAGGTTGCGTTGCAGCGTTTCTCCTCCCCGTCCGTCAATCCGATAGTCCGGCTGTGAGAAATCCGCGTGTCGGCTCAACAACACCACCGCGTCTGTCGGAGGATCCCAACGCAACCACACGTTTGCAGCTGTGATGACTACTCCGGTCGAAGGCGAGATCGGCCGAAAACCAGTACTGTCCCGATTCTGTGGCGCGTCCGTCGACACCCGTGAACTAGAGGCGGATGGTTTGGTGGCCGTGGACATTGCCTCAGAAGGACAGGCCGACGAAGTCGGTTTGTCTTGCGGCTGGGACCGGCAGGTACACGCAGGGCAGGCTAATGCTGCCAACCCGACAACTCGGCGAATCCGGGACCAGGCTGGCCTTCGCCACGCCTCCCTGGCGGGCCTACTCAGAATTGCCGGCATTGTTCTGAAGATCCTGTGAGAGCGGTGACATGGCCGTATCCCGGACTGTCCCCGAAGTCGGGAAGGGAAACCATTCCGCGAAACCGGGTCCCCGTCAATGTCGTCCGTTCAGACTCCGGCCAGTACTCTGATGCTGCCGCAAAGAACGAGACTGGGCGCAGGGCGAGGCGTTGTCGTGCCAAAACGGCTTCGATTTGGCGTGACGCGCGCGAGTAGCGCTTGGGTATCCGAGACACATCGTCGCCATCGGGCTGTGGCTC
>CAYRKE010000488.1:0-3373 GCA_964424695.1 uncultured Polyangiaceae bacterium | reverse complement strand
GCCGCAGCGATGCATGGCTCGACAGTACGCCGAAGTACCTCACCTGGTGTACCCGCGGGGGCGGCACTGCCGCGCACAGCCGAACCAGCAGGTCATCGGGGGATAGCAGCAGCGGCGTGCCAGGACGCTGCGCGGGACAAAGCTGGGGGGCAACTCAACCTGGCACGCGCAAGCGAAGCCGAGCATGCCAGGACGCTGCGCGGGACAAAGCTGGGGGGCAACACCAGCAGGGCCGGAGAGTCTCGTTAACCATGGGCGCAATTCCGCCAAGTCTGGCGGGTTCATCTTGGCGTCTGCCCCGGCGGTCTGCCCCGGCGGTCTGCCCCGGCGGTCTGCCCCGGCGGTCTGCTCCGGCGGTCTGCTCCGCTCTCTACTCGCTCGGGCCAGGATCTAAGAGCCTCTATCTATCCGCTGCCCCTTCTCAGTTAAGCGCCCCAGGGTGACGCGGCCGTTGACAGGCAAGGGCCGGAGTGGTTCTCTGGCTGGTTGCGGATGATTCCTCGCCCCACTGAGATCACAGTGACAGGTTGATGACACTCGAACAACGGAGGGGTCCATGGCGAAGCGGTGTCTGCGAAGCTTGGTAGCACGTGGCAGTCTCGTTCATCGGCGGCTAGGCGGCTGCCATCTGCCCGGATTGTTGGCGCTTACCACGCTCTCGGTTGCGTGTGACGGGGCGCCGCCTGCGGGCTCGAGCGCACCGGGCAATGCCCCCGCCATCCCAGTCAAAGCGCACAGCGAGCCGCTGTGCCGGCAACCGCGCATGCATTGGACCTCGCGAGGAGTGGGCGGCGGAGGTGCGTTGTTCGTCCCGTCCATCAATCCGCATCGGGGGACGGAAATCTTCATAGCGAGCGACATGACCGACGTCTTCCACTCGGTAGACTACGGGCGAAGCTGGCGGACGCTGCCGTTCTATGTCTTTCAGGGAGGTATGCAATCCTACGTGCGTTTCACCGCCGATCCGCGCGTGCGCTACGCGCTCAACACGCCGGAGACGCCGCGCACGCCCAGCATCATCAAGAGCATCGACGGGGGGCGTACGTGGGATGCGCCGGTGACCACGCCGGGCGATTCACCCGCCCCCAAGAACATTCTCGTCGATTACCGTAACCCAAAGCGGGTGCTATATGCCGACGAGCAGCAACTCTACTACTCGGGCGACGGTGGGCAGAGCTTCGCCTCGGTGTACACGACGACGTGGCCGGACGGCATGGTGGTGGCGGGAGCACACTTCGCGGGAAGCACGATCTACGCCGCGACCACCGACGGGGTGCTGGTCTCGCATGACGATGGCGGGACGTTTGGTCCGGAGCTCAACCAGGGCATTCCAGCCGACGAGAGCATCGTTTCCTTTGCGGCCACCCACCGCGGGCGTACCACCCGTTTCTTTGCGGTCACCTACAAGAACCAGGACAGCGACGGGCAACGCACCATCTATGCCGATATCACCGGTCTCGACTGGCCCCTGTTCGCCGGCGTGTACCGGCTCAACGTGGCCGAGGACAGTTGGGAGCGGGTGACACCCGACCTGTCGCCTTTGGAGAAGCTCAGCATGGTCGCCACCGCAGGCCACCAGCCTGGTATCGCCTACGTGGCAGGAACGGCTCGTGACGAGCAGGATCCCGAAAATCTGGGACGACCCATCGTGCTCAAGACCGACGACGGCGGCCGGAGCTGGCGGCACGTGTTCTTGACCGAAGGGAACGCCAACGTCGCCACCGGTTGGAGCGGCACCAACGGCGACATGGGCTGGGAGTTCGCCGACATGGCCCTCGGTCTTGCCGTGTCGCCGAGCGATGCCCGGCGCGTGGTGTTGACCGACCTCGGCTACGTGCACGTGAGCGACGATGGTGGCAGGCACTGGCGCCAGGCCTACGTCGATCCGCGAGACCAGAACCGCGAGGGGGAGGACACGCCGATGTCCAAGTCCTATCGGACGAGCGGGGTCGAGCAGACCTCGGGTTGGTGGCTGACCTGGACCGGCCCTCGTACCATCTTCGGCTCGATCACCGACATCATCAGCGTGTTCAGCCAAGATGGCGGAGAGTCTTGGTCGCGGGATGGCGGGAACGGGCTGCGCGACAACACGACCTACCACGTGGTCACGCATCCCTCGGGCGTTCTGTACGGGGCCACGTCGAGCGTGCACGACCTCTACCAGAGTCCCTGGATGCGCGACCAGCGCATCGACCCCGGCACCGGAACCGTCGTTACCTCGTCGGATGGTGGCGCGCACTGGAGCATCGTTCACGATTTCCAGCACCCCGTGGTTTGGCTGGCCCTGGATCCCAACCCGCCCAACCACCTCTATGCCAGCGTGGTGAACAGCCAGGTTGGCGGCATCTACCGGCTCGATCTCGATCAACTCGAGCAAGGCGCCACGCCCCTGCCGGCGCCGCCTCGGACCAAGGGCCACCCCTACAACGTCCATGTGTTGCCCGACGGCAATATCGTGGCCACCTACTCGGGGCACCAGGATGGCAACACCAGGGTGTTCACCGATCGCGCCGGCGTCTTCCTGCTGCCACCTGGGGCGGCGGCTTGGGAGGATCGCTCGGCGCCCCAGATGCACTACTGGACCAAGGACATCGTCATCGATCCGCGTGACGATAACCGCTGGTACGTGGCTGTGTTCAGCCACGACGAGCAAGACTTCGGCGGGCTCTACCGCACGACGGACCGCGGCCTCACGTGGCAGCGCATCGCCGCTCGCCATCGGGTCGAGTCCTGCGCCATCGATCCCAAGAATCCGAACCGGATGTACATGACGACGCAAGGTGAAGGCCTCTGGCTCACCGAAAACCTTGAGGCGGAGCAGCCCGAGTTCCGGCAGGATCGCGACTACCCCTTCGAGCAACCCGTGCGGGTTTTCTGGAATCCCTACGACCCCAGAGAGGTATGGACGGTCAGCTTCGGCGGCGGCATGCGCGTCGCCCGCGAGCGATAAGGGAGACACCGAGCGGCTTTCGAACCAGGAAGGAGCGATCGCGGTGCGACAAGGTCACCGAGAAGCCGGCGAGCAGCACTTCGCCAAGGCCTTCACGCTCCTTCCCATGCCAGTGGTTGCCGGGTTCGCGGCCGTGCAGCTCGGGCGCGTCTCGACGCCGGACCCACCGTAGCCCCGGCGACCAGTGGTTACGTGTTCCCAATTCGACGAACCCGCCGAGGCGATGACAGTGGTTCCGGCGCGCCTGCTTTTCCCGCCGTTGGCGCCGATTCCGACGTGTTCCCGGGCGAGCAGCGCGACCTCGTCGAGGTGCTTGGCACGCGCTCGGCTCGACCCGCCGGTGGTCGCCACCCCGTGTCCAGCCGAGGACGGCCGTCTAGGGATAGGTAGGCAGCGCGGTTTCGGTTTCGGGTGACCGGAGGG
>CAYRKE010000487.1:0-3387 GCA_964424695.1 uncultured Polyangiaceae bacterium | reverse complement strand
CACACGAGGACGCCGTCAGCACCGCGCGCAAGCGCGTTGAGAACCAGTGTTGTGTCTACACGACCCGAGCACATGACGCGCAGGATGAGCAGGTTGCTCGGGTAGCGGAGTTTGGCTTGCCCAGCCATGTCCGCGCCGGAGTACGAGCACCAATTGCACAATACGCCCACGATTCTGGGCTGGAAGTTCGGCACTTCTGCACCCGCGACCCCGTTCCGAAAGGCCGCTCGCGCGGTATCCTCCTGGTGGCCCGTCATACAATCCACCGCCTCGCGACGATGCGAGCGCCTCCACCCTCACGGCGCTCGATGCTGAGCGAGCTCATCGCGCGTCGGACGGCGCCGAGCCCGCAGCCGAGCCCGCGCCGTTCCCTGATGGCGACCTCAGGCGAGATCATGCGTCCCTCCGAAAAGCCGTCGACCAGCACTGCCTCTGGATCGGCGATGCCTGGACCCCGGTCCTCGGCCACTAGCTCGACGCCGCGTCGTCCCAGCTCCTCGCACGGGCGCAACGTGATCTCACCGATGCCAGCGAATTTGGCGATATTGGTCGCCAGCTCGCAGACTGCGATGGTCACGTCCCAGGCGCCGCTGGGCGAAAGACCCTGAGCCTTCGTCAGGGCGAGTGCCTCGTTGCGGATCCAGATTACGTCCGACGCCTGCTTCACGAACCAGGTTTGTCCAGCGGTGTCCGTCACGGTAGCCTCATGAGAACTGGAGCACCATGCACGTGGCATCGTCGTGATGAGCACCGTGTGCGTCGACAATGGCACGCGCCATCGCTTCGGCCCCCAGGTGCAAGAAGGGAGTGATCTGAACGCGGCTCGAAATGCCGTCGGAAAACAGCGCTACGACGTCACCGCGTGTGACCGACAAGACGCGCACTCGGGCTTTGGGTTGTGAGCGTCCGATGATGCCAGCCTGCGGGGCTGGCCTGCTCGGATTCGCCGCATGTGCCACGAGGTTCACATTACCGATTCCGGCAAACTCGAGGCACCCGGCGTTGGTATCGATCCGCAGCAGCGTCGCCGCTACCCCGCGGCTACCGGCAAGCACCGTGCGGGCGCCGTCGAAGATCGCGTCGAGCGCGGCCGCCGGATCCCCAAGGACGTGTGAGATGAAGCGATCGGCCACCACGGCGGCTTCTGGACCGTGACCCACACCATCAACGATCCCAACAAGCTGGTTGGCTCCAACGGGAACGACCAGGTAGGCGTCACCGCACACCTGCTCACCGAGCTTGGGCCGAGTTTCTACACCGACTTGTACCTCCATTGCTAGACGTACTTTCGTAGCGTTATGGCAGTTCCCTTGCCCGGTTGAGTGTCGATTTCGAATTCGTCCATCAGCCGCTTGGTGCCGAGCAGTCCCATTCCCATGCCGGTCTTGGAGCGATAGGTGCCGGAAAGCACGGACTCCAGGTGCGGGATGCCAGGCCCCCGGTCGACAGCGCGGATCTCGATTCCGCTGCGGTCGTTGGGCAGCCGTCTGAGGGTGATCTCGCCGCAGCCGGCATATTGCACGATATTGCGGGCCAGCTCGGAGATGGCAGTCGCGACCCTGTTCTGGTACCCCAGCGAGAAGCCGAGGGCCGCACTGAAGTCTCTGCCGGTATCACGGGCCAGCATGACGTCGAAAGCCTGTTCGACACGGATGCAGGCGCTTTCGCGCGTGAGACGGCCTTCGTCCGCCAGCTCAAGCACAGTGCACAGCTCGGACTGGAGAGCTGTGCGGTCGGAACGCGACTGCACGAAGATGTGACAGGCATTGATGATTTGGGCCGCGAGGGGCTCTCTGTCGCCAGGGCGCAAGCTGTGTAGGTCGACATGACAGCGGGAAGCGCTGAGCTGAAGCGTCGAGCGCGCGACGATGGCGCTCATGTGCCGAGCGAGAACCTCGAGCAACCGCCGCTCGAGGCTTACCATGCGACCATCCCTGGCTCATCGTTCTGCGCCGAGCCGCCGTCGGTTTCGTGCTGGTCGATGCTGCGCAGGGAATCCAACGCGTCCTCGATGCAACGCGCGGTATCGATCTCCTTGAATGCAAGCCCCATTTCGACGAGGGTCATGGCCATCGCCGCATTCATGCCCGTGAGTACGCTGCGCAGTCCCATCAGCTTGGCGATCGAGCAGATGTGATGGATGGCGCACGACAAGTAGCTGTCGAGGATGTCGACACCGGACAGGTCGATGACGAGGCCGCAAGCGTTCGTGCGTTGAATGGCTCGACTCACATCGTCCTTGAGATTCAGGATGAGCTGATCACTGAGGGCGACCTGGATCGGAACCAGCAGAGTCCCATAGAGCTCGACGACCGGGATGCGGAATTCAGCGGTCATGTGCGTCCCTGCGCTGCGACAGCGGGCTCTTGGCGAGTGAGGCCGCGCGGAGCTCTCTGCGGCGGAGGCACTCGTGCAGCCCGTCCTGTAGGTTCCGCATCGTCGCTAGTGTGGATAAGTCTATGCCGAGTTCGACAAGGGTTTGCGCCACCGCCGGCTGAATGCCGGTGAGCACGCACTGGGCGCCGAGCAGCCGAGCCGAACTGACGACTTTGATGAGGTGATCGGCAGTCTTGGTGTCTACTACCTCGACACCGGTAACGTCGAGAATCACGTACCTTGCGTGCATGCGGACAACCGCATCCAGCAGGGTCTCCATGATGTCGTTGCTGCGTTGCGTATCGAGGATGCCAATGACCGGCAACACCAGAACATCGTCCCAAATCTGCAAGATCGGCGTAGAGAGCGAGCGAATGGCGTAGCGCTGCCGATCGATGACGTCCTTCATCTCCTGCAGCGTCAGGTTCAGGTAGTGACCGAGCTTGCTCAGTAACTCATCCGACGAGTTGATTGTCGATTCGCTCACGCGAATGTTCAGGTTGCCCTTGCGGGCCTGAGAGAGCGCTTCGAAACAGTCCGACACTCCGAGCGCCATCTCGAGCGATGCCGTATGCGCCGCATGCGCTTGTTCCTTGAATGCACCCAGGAGCTGGTTGACCTCCTGAAGCAAGGCGTTTACCGCAGGGTGACCAGCCTCGGTGTCGACAGGCTCCGGCTCAGCCCCCTTACAAATGCCGGCAATCACTTCTCGTACGTGATTGAGCTTTTCGATATCCAACATCGGTTCATTCTGCATGAGATTGTCCGTGGATAGTGGAACGCGGCGAACGCCAAAGGCCGTTTCAGACTTGGACCCGAATGAGCTTGGTGCTTCCTTCCTGGTTGACGGCGAGGAGCGTCTTTCCCATGCGCTGGCACCACTTGCGCATGTCTTCCTCGAAGGTCGAGCAGTCGCCCCAGACCTCGAGGAGGTCTCCCTTGGCCAATTCAGGCAGCTTCGCCGCGACCCTGAGGATCGGTTGCGGACACCTGAGGCCTCTCGCGTCAATT
>CAYRKE010000486.1:0-3412 GCA_964424695.1 uncultured Polyangiaceae bacterium | reverse complement strand
CCTAACCTGGGTTCCGCCAGCGAGCGAGGTCGGCCGCATCTCGTGCTCTGCTGGCATCACCATCACCACCACCCATCACGGCGGTCGAGGCTGGGCACTGGTGTCGCCAGCGCCACCGGACTTTGCAGCCCTTCATGCCTTTGGAGACGCCCCAGCGGTGGAGTTCGACCTCCCCGAGGAAGTCTCGGGCGGCCTTCTGGCGAGCCCCGGTGAGTTCCCGGCGGTGGTCCATAGCGAGGCCACGACGGACGGACAGGTCTTTGAACTGTACCGGGGGCTACCTGCAAGCCTGACCGCGGAGCGGCTGGTATCCGAGACCAGTGTCACGATGCGTCTCCACGAGGATCAGGTCTTCTGGGTCACCGCCACCTCGAACGACGACGGCGTCGACCTCGCGGTGAGCCAGGCCTCGTCCCTGGAAACGCCAGCGACGACCGTGCACTACCCATGCAGTACGCAATCGTGGCTGGTCGTCAGCGGACGGAGCGGTCCCCGCATGATGTTCGCCGACGATGAGCAATGGTTTGCTGCGGACGCTATGGAGCAAGTCGCCGTTGGTGTCGCGCGCGAGTCTGGCGGCGAGCAGTGGGATCTGGACGGGGATCGGGCGATAAGCGTCTTCGGACAAGCGCAGGGTCAGGGGAGTGGACGGCCTCGCGCCCTCGTGGTCACCGGTGCGGCTTCAGACTTCATGGCCAGCCGCTTCGCCCAGCTCTACGGGATGACAGCGGAGGAAGCGACGGCGCTCGCGGAACGCGATCCCGCGTCGCACGACTATGTGCCTGCCCCGCTGCTGGTACTCCCGGATGCCCCTTGGACCCCGCCCATGTCCCAGATCATGAACGGCGGGAACTCCAATCCCGGGTCCTGCGGGAGTGCGAGCGGTTCTACCTCCACGACACCGGTGATCACCGCGATGTCGCAGGTGACCGACCGAATCAGTCGCGATAGCGCCGGCGTGCCCTGGCTCGTCGCGGTGGTGACCACCGGAACTGCCGTCACCAGGGTCGAAGCGCAATGGTGTGGCGAATTCTGCTGCTTGTATCGCACGGTGAGCGTGCAGAACGTCATGAGGCAACTCAAGCTCATTCGGCTGCAGCTTCCCTCAACCGAGCGAACCTACGAGATCGACACCGCGCCAACCGTCACATCCGATAGCCGCATAGGGTTGCAGATGGCCGGCCCCCACGGCACCCTGGTGTTCATCGGAAACGGTGTCAGCTCCTCCGCCGTGAGTCTGTGGCAGATAGATCTCGACGCGGTTTGAAGCTAACGTGGGATTCGAGTCTCTGACGCGCCGTCCGCTCGCACTCCAGTGCAGGGGACTGGGCGGAAGGGGCACCGGCTCTTCAGGCTCAGCTGTCCCCTCAGTCTGTGGAAGAGTCGCGACTACGAGCTCTTCTGCGCACCCGCCGACGAGCGGGGGGACTTCCATTGATACGGAAGCGTCGATGACGACCAGACCCTTGAGCGGGCCAAGTACCGTCATGAGCTACTCCAGTGCCAAGGCCCTGGAGCAACGAAACCCGATGCTGCCGTTGTGATTCGCCGGGGCATAGTTGCCGCGGTTCGCGGAACGGAGGTTCGTGGCAGCGTTGTCAAAGACGCCACCCCGAAACACGCGGCCAGAAGCGGCAACCAGATCACAACAATCCGCGCAACCGACCTGTGTCGCGATGTAGTAGTCACTGGCGTACCAGTCAAAGGCCCACTCGTAGAGGCTCCCAGCCAGATCTGCGTGCCCCCAACGCCCATTCCACTCCCCGGTGAGGCCCTGGTACGTGCCCACCGCGATGAACGGGGAATTCGCTGACCCACTCCAGCTCCCATTCTCTGCGTTTGGCTCTGCGCCTCCCCACGGATAGAGTCGATTCTCCTCTCCCCCGGCTGCCGCCTTCTCCCACTCTGCCTCGGTGGGCAGCCTCCCGCCATCTCAGATGCAGAATGCCTCTGCCTCGTACCAGTTCACGCAGTTCAGCGGATGCGCTTCCCCCACGACGCTCCCTGGGCTCGTCCGCCACCTCTCGTAGCTCGCGTAGCAAGCCAGCAGGTCCTCCAGCTCGCTCTGGCTCGCGGGCAACGGCCAGCCGTCTCCCCACCCGGTTCCTGGGATCATCGGGTGCTCCCCTTCCCCGACCGCGGGTCGCCATCCCGCCCCGAATGCTGCCACGAACGCACGGAACCTCCCGACCGTCACCTCGTACTTGTCGAGCTCGAATCCGCTCACCGTCGCCGGATGTTCTGGCTCCTCATACGTATAGCAGGTCATCCCAACAGGGCAGGCGTCGCTCCCTGAGCCTCGCCCCATTGGATAGGCGCTCCCGGCTGGTACCTCCAAGCTCGTGCAGCAGCTCTCCCCTTGGCACTCCGTCCCTGCCATCCCCGCGCACGACAGGCTCTGGCACCTCCCGGCTCGGCAGTCCGACGTGATGCACTCCGCCTGGCACGCCCCACAGTGCGCGGCGCTCGTCTGCAAGTCCGTTTCGCAGCCATCATCGGCGTTCGGCGCCTCTGGCGTTTCGCAGTCCTCCGCTTCTCCGCTGCATTGCGGCTCGCAGGCTCCGCTCACGCACTCCGTGCTCGAGGCGTTCAGCAGACTGCACACACGGCGGCACGCTCCGCAGTGCGCGGCGCTCGTTCGCAGATTCGTTTCGCACCCGTCGTCCGCGCTCGGCGCCTCCGGGCTCGCGCAGTTCCCATACTCCGCACTGCACTGCGGCTCGCAGGCTCCAGCCACGCACTCGGTGCTCGAGGCGTTCTCCACGCTGCACCCGCGGCCGCATGCTCCGCAGTGCGCGGCGCTTGTCTGCAAGTCCGTTTCGCACCCGTCGTCCGTATCCGGCGCTGTGGGGCTCTCGCAATCCCCATAGTCACCGATGCAGCGAGGCTGGCACGCCCCTGCCACACAGCTCGTCCCGTCCGCGTTCATCACGCTGCACTCCCGCCCGCACGCCCCACAGTGCTCCGCGTTCGTGTCCAGGTTGGTTTCGCAACCGTCGTCTGCCGACGGCGCGTCTGGCGTCCGGCAGTTCCCGTAGTCGTCGGCGCACTCCGGGCGGCACTCCCCTCCCACACACGCCACGCTCTCAGCGTGGGCGCTGCTGCATGCGTGCCCGCAAGCCCCGCAGTTCTCCACGTCAGTCTCTAGATCGACGCACCCATCCCCGCACTCCGTGCACAGCCCGCCGCCCACCCCTGCGCCACCGGTCCCACCGCTCGGGCCTCCGCCGCTGCCGCCGACGTTGCCGCCGACTCCGCCGCTGCTCCCACCGCTGCCGCTGCTCCCGCCGCTGCCGCTGCGCTGTCGCCGCCGCTGCCGCTGACTCCGCCGCTGCCGCTGCTCCCGCCGGTGACTCCAGCGCTGCCGCTGACTCCACCGCTGCCGCTGACTCCGCCGCTGACTCCGCCGCTG
>CAYRKE010000485.1:0-3442 GCA_964424695.1 uncultured Polyangiaceae bacterium | reverse complement strand
TGCTGCGTCTCGTGCGCAACCTCGGCGTCGAGTTGGCCCAGCGAGTGCCCCTCCAGGGAGGACGCCTGCGCCGATTCGAGCGGAAATGTCATTGAACAGCTCACCGCCCGGGAGGACGCATCCAATCTCCGATGTTTCGAGCAGAAGCGTCGCTTCGGCCTCGATCTCCTGCACCCAACGTCCCGGTACTCGGTCGCCCTGACGAGCCCGACCCTATGCCCAGATTCGACCTTCCACGACGGAGACTGCGAGTGCCGCCGCGCAAACCAGCTCGGAGTCGATTGCGACCCCGGCACGCCAGTGACCAACCCTCTCTTCGCGAACCCCGAAGGTCGCTCGCCCTCCGCTGTGACGCTCCATGGCATCCTCGGCGTTCCGTGGCAGGACATCGTTTCGCCGGATAGCCTCGAGGACCCGAGCAAGCTGGCGCTGCTGGGGCCCGCCGGCCTCCGCGGCACGGTCCCCGGTCAGGAATACACGTACTGGGACATGATCGCCGGTAGCCCCAAGGACTACGAGCGTCCGCGGGATCCCTACATGGTGGAAAGCATAGCGGCACGTCAAGGCTCGAACCCGGTGACAGGCGAGTCGATGGCGCCCGCCAACTCATCGAGCCCGACCGCGAGTTCCATCAACGGGCATGAGCGTAACACCGACGGCCGCGACCTGCAGTTCGCCTGCACCTTCTCCCTCACGCAACCCGTCGACTGCGCCACTACGCCGGAGTGGCAATCCTGCGACTGCGCGCCGTCGCTCTACGGGGATGCGACTTCCCCGCTGGAAGACGTCGAGGCAACCATGAGCCCGCTGTGCCAAGACTCGGAGGGTCAATACTCGACCATTCAGTTCGGCGGGAAAGCCTACCCGACACTGCGGCAGCTCGAGGTGCTGAGGGAGCTCGGGGACACCGCGATGGTAAGCTCGATATGCCCGAAGACCCTCGACTCGAACTCGGAGATCTACGCCTACGACCCAGGCCTGGGCGCGCTGAGCAGCACCCTGAGTGCCATCATGAGCGACTAACGCCTCCACCATGGGGCGCCCATGCGGCGCCCCACCCTTCCCACCCGGGGAACCACTCCAACGAGATGCCGCCCAAGCGGACAGCGCCGAGCAACGCGCTGTCGCCAACCCCGAAAGGAGCCGGGGTTGGGCCTGGACGGCATCTCGCCTTTTTGTGCGTCGGGTCCGGACGCGTGCGAGAACGCATACTACTCGCCGGACTTCTGGGTCGGCACCTTGAGTCGCTCCTTGGGATCGAGCCCAGCCAGCACTTCCACGTGGATGCCGTCGCTCAGACCGAGCCTGACCGCTCGACGCTCGAACTGCTGTGGGCTTCGCTCCACCTCGACGTGGGCCTGCTTGCCCTCATAGGTCACCAGCGCCTCTCGAATCGCCAGAGCACTGTCCCTGCGCTCGAGGATGATATCCGCGTTGGCGCTGTAGTTCGCTCGGACGAATGCCCCCTCTTGCAGAGTGAGCGCGGCGCGCACCTCGAATTCGATTCTGCCCTCCCGCTCGACTCCCTTGGGCGAGATGTACTCCAGCTTGCCGCCAAACGGTCTATCCTCCATCGCGCCAATGGAAATCTGCGCGGGCATTCCCTCCTCGAGCTTCGCGACCTCGCTCTCGTCGACGAACCCCTGGAACACCAGATCCTTCATGTCCGCAACAGACGCAATCGTGGTTCCCTCATTGAAGGTATTGGCCTCGGTCACAGAGGCTCCTTCTTTCACGGGAACCTCGATGACCATTCCCTCCACCGTGGAACGGACGACGTTGCTGACCTTGCCCGACCCACGAATCGCCCCCTCCTTGACGAGTTGAAGGTTGTCCGTCGAGGCCTCGAGCTCCTGCTTGGCCAACTGAACCTCGAGCTCGGCACGACTACGCTCGGCCTCAGAGACAAGCCCATCGGTGTAGAGCGCACCGACACGTGCATACTCCCGCTCCGCGTTCGACGCGCTGAGCCGAGCGGTCTCGAGGCGCGCCTCGGCATTGTTGACGCTCACGACGTTGGGAATGATCTTGATGCGCGCCACCAAATCGCCCGATTTCACGTGCCTGCCGGGCTCGACGTAGAGCTTCTCGAGCACGCCCGAGACCCGCGGCTTGATGGCGACCTCTCGCCGCGGGACGATGGCGCCGGCTGCCACGGTCTTGCGAACGATGGGCATGCGGGCGAGGGTCTCCGTTTTGTAGACGACCGATTTCGTCCTGGATTTCTGATAGAGGAAGTAGAGCGTGGCACCGAAGGCCGCCATCACGAGCAGGGCCACGACGAGGGGAAGGACGCGCCGCATCACTCGGCCCTCAACGCTACGACGGGCTCGACCCCTGCGGCGTGGCGAGCAGGACCGACGCCAGCCAGAACGCCCGTGACCACGAGAAGCGCGGTAGCCAACAGAGCCGTCCCGAGATCGATGCTGGGAGCAGCAACAGGTCCCTTCGCCTCTTCGAGAATGCGCGACACCAGCTCCAGCACGCCGACGCCCGCGACGAGGCCTGAGTACCCTGACAGCACCGTCAGCATGGCAGCCTCCTGCATGATCAGAAGCACGATGGACCACGGCGTGGCCCCCAACGCTTTTCGCACACCGATCTCCCGCGTTCGTTCCTTGACCGAAATGAGCATGATGTTGCTGACCCCGAGCGTCCCGGCGAGCATGGTCGCGACACTAACGAACCACATGAAGAAATTCATCCCGACGAAGAGCCGCTGATATCGCTGGAACTGCTCGCCTTCGTTGAACGAACCGATGGCCTGCCGATCCTTGGGGCCGACGCGATACTTGCGGGCCAGGACAGCCCGCGCCGCCGTCTCGACGTCAGTGGCCTCGGCATTCGAGTCCACCAGAAGGGTGAGGACGCCGACAGAATCCGCGCGATTGTAGCTCGTCTGCAGCGTGCTGATGGGAATGAGGATGCTTCCATCGTCGCGTTCTCCACCGTCCCCAGGCTTCGGCGAGTGGAAAACCCCCACGACCTGGAAGAACACCCCTCGAATCGAAATGTACCGTCCGATGGGGTCCTCGCCCCGGGGAAACAGAATGCTGCGTACCCGTCTGCCGATGACGGCCACCTTGCGGCGGTCCTCGACATCCACGGCGTTGACGGACCGTCCCTCCTCCGCCGGAAGCCTGTCCACCCTCGAGAACGCGGCGCCAACGCCCACGACGCGGAAGTTGCCCACGTACTCCCGCCGGGTCACGCTGGCTCCGTCCCGCCAACCCGCCAGGTCCAGAGTCGGGGATACGAGCCTCACCGACGGAAGTTCCCGCTTCAACAGGTCCACGTCCGAATTCTCGTAACGGATGACTCGACCGGGCTTGAGCCCGGCATGGGCCATCGTGGTTCTCCCCCCCCAGAGATAGACCCGGTTGGCCATGAACCCAATCATGTTCCGGTTAACGCCGCGTTCGAGGCCCGCACCGAACCCCAG
>CAYRKE010000484.1:0-3443 GCA_964424695.1 uncultured Polyangiaceae bacterium | reverse complement strand
GCGTGAGCGGGCGGGGGCGGGCGCTACGCGAACTCAATCCGGGCAAGCCGCCACTTCTTGGGGCTTCTAGCGCCAACCGGCAGGTGATAGTGTTGCCGGGCAACCATGAGAGGGCACATACCCAATTCTGTCGCGACACAGCTGTGGACCCGTTACACGAGGTGGCTCCAGCAGAACATGCCTGCGCATTACGCCAATCTGGCACCGCCAGCGTCGCCTGAGGCGATCGCGGAGCTCGAGCGGCACCTGGGCATCGAGCTGCCTCAGGGCGTGAAGGACGTGTGGCGGATCAACAACGGGCAGATCCACAGCATGCACTCGACGAGTGACTGGACGCCGGAGATGCTCGAGGCAATCCCGACACTGACCTTTTATTCGACGGAGATGGTTCGGCTGGCGTGGGACAGCTGGGCGAAGCTTCGGGCAAGCCAAGGCGAGGAATGGCTCGAGGAGATGGGCGAGTCTTGTAGTTCGATGGCGGAGGGGAAGATTCGCTGTGCATACTCCGATCCCCGGTGGATCCCGCTCTGGGGAGATCTGGCCCGACCTGATTACGTCGGAGTCGATCTCAACCCCGACGTGGAGGGGCATGCCGGACAGATCATCAATTTCGGTCGGAATGAGGACGACAAGTTCGTCGCCGCTGAGAGCTTCGAGCAGCTGCTCGAGATCCTCCTCTGGGAGGTCGAGGTCGGTTGCTGGCTCCCCCACCAGAAGCCTGAGCGACCCGCGAGGGACGAGGATGGTGACGACGAGGAAGAGGACGAGGACGACGAGCCGACGTGGAACGGCCACTTCTTCATGGCGCTTCATGGTCACTTTCGCTGGCGCACCGCTGGTGTTCCCCGCAGCTGGAGCTACTTAGTTGTCGAGGATGAGGGCACACGCTATTTCTGGCGCGAAGACGGGCTGTCGCGCCGCGACCTCAACCAGTTGCTGGGGCGCTCGTTCAGCGACGGGCTCTTCGTTTACCGAAGCCGGGACCACTTCATTCGAGTGCTGCGGGAGGGCGCGGCGTACGACCTGATTCGTGGCACCGGGGAGCCGCTTGCGCGAGGGGCGACTCGCGACGTGGCGCTTCAGCTGCTGGGAGAGTTCGTTGAGAGCGCCGAGGGGCCCAAGTGCCCAACCAAGGAAGCGTAACGCGGGCTGCTCGAGGCGTGCCGGCTATCCAGGAATCCTGCCGTCCCGTATGGATCGCTATCTGAAGACTGGGCTCGGGAGCAAGCTCGGCGGCACCGAGCTCCACGTGCGTCGTCTCTCCAGATGGCTTCCGCACAAGGCGAACACCAGCGCTTCGTGGAGATGGGGTGGTATTGACCTCTTGCCACCAGGACCGTCGCGCCGGTCCGAATTCGCGAGCCGATAGGTGCCAGAGTGCTCGCCAGACAAACACCGACAACGCGACGATGGCGGTGAAGAAGCGAGGCCTGCTACTCGCAGACGTCGGAATTCACCGCCTCTGACCGTGGACCGCCGCAAGAGGAGAGCCGTCGCTCAGGGCGCTCCGTAGGTGAGCCCGTATCCGTAGGGATAGAGGACATCCGTGGTAGCTGCGTCGTAGCCAGGTTCGTCGCTTTGCTTGTTCACGTTGACCGGGATCTGGTCGAAGGTTCTGGGCCAGGTGTGCGGTAGGGTGCCGGTGAAGTTGACGTCGCCGAACAGGACGTCGGCCACGCCGATGCCGCGCGACCCGGGTAGCCAGGCTTCGACGATCGCACCGCATTTCTCGATCACGGCGGGGTCCTCGATGACCATGGGTCGGCCGGACATGATGACCAGAATCACTCTGGCTCCAGCATCGAGCGCCGCCTGTAGCTCCGCGAAACCGGGCTGCTTGTGCAGACGGACGGACGCCCAGGTGTTCGCGTCGCGTGCTTTGTGGCCGTCGTCGCCGAATTCCTCGGCCGAGGGACGCTCACCGACTACCGCGATGACGACATCCCCTGCCGCGATGGTGGAGTTGTACTCGACGTTACTGTTGAGTGCTTGTAGCCCGGCAAGGATCGTCTCTCCCATGACCTTGTCATTCCCGTATTCGTCGCTTCCCTGCCAGCTGACGGTCCAGCCCCCCGCCTGGGCTCCCATCGAGTCGGCGTACGGGCCCACCACCTTGATGGCTTGTGTCTTCGAGAGCGGCAAGATCCCATCGTTCTTGAGCAGCACCAGTGATTTCTGGACGGCTTCTCGCGCCAGGTTCTGATGCTCATCGGACCAAATCTCACCGCGCAGTGCCGCGTTCGAGGTCGCTCTTTCGAAGTCGTTGTCGAACAGGCCCATCAACACCTTGATACGAAGTATGCGGCGAACGGCGTCGTCGATGCGACTCTGGGGGATGATGCCGCTACGGAGGAAGCGCAACCAGTCACTGGCGCCGCCTTGCATCGCGACCATGGCCATGTCCATCCCCGCGTTGACAGACGTGGTCACGGCGTCCTGAGAATAGGGGAGTTGGCTTCCATCGTTCGCCGTCCCCCGCGTTCGCGCGACCGCGTCGTAATCGGAGATGCAGAACCCTTTGAAGCCGACTTCGGTCTTCAGCAGCGTGTTGAGCGCAAAGTCGTCGTTGCTCATGTAGTGAGGCGATCCATCCCTCTGCCACTGATGGTAGGAGGGCATCACCGACGCGACGTTTTGTTCCACCGCCGCTTGGTAGGGGGGAAGGTGGATGGCCCGTAGGGTGGCTTCCGTTATCTCGACGAGACCCGCGTTGATCCCACCGGTGGTGGCGCCGTCTCCGACGTAGTGCTTGGCCGTGGCTACCACCGATCCCGGATCCGCTAGATCGCCGCCTCCCTGCAGTCCCTTGATGTAGGCGGCGCCGAGCGTCGAGCTGAGTTCTGGAGTCTCACCGAAGCTCTCGTAGGTGCGCCCCCAGCGTTCGTCCCGAGCGACCGCCAAAGTCGGCGAAAACACCCAGTGTATGCCTGCACCGCGGCATTCCTTGCCCACGGCCCTGCCGATCCTCTCGACGAGGTCGGCGTCTCCGCTCGCACCCAATCCGACTTCGTGGGGAAACACCGTGGAGCCGATGACCTTGGCATTGCCGTGGACAGCGTCGATGCCGTAGAGCATCGGGATACCGCAACCTTCAATCGTTGCCCGCTGTAGTTGGTCGAGGTTCTCGGCCCATGTGGCGGGGTCGTTCGTGAAAGGGAGTTCCTCCCCACCGTTGAAAATGGAACCGTAACATTCGGCGCGTGCCCCTTCCGTCGAAACGTCTTCGAACTGGATCTGGGTCATCTGCGCGGTCTTCTGCTCCAAGGTCATTTTCGACAGGAGCTCTTCGACCTTCGCAGTCACCAGCGGGTCATCGTTCGAGGCTCCCGAACCAGGGACCGCTCCTCCGGAACCGGAGGCAGTGCCGCCAGTGCCGCCCGAACCGGTGTCCGCATTGCCACCCAAGCCGGTGTCCACGTCGCCACCCAAGCCGGTGTCCACGT
>CAYRKE010000483.1:0-3515 GCA_964424695.1 uncultured Polyangiaceae bacterium | reverse complement strand
TCTGACTCGGCGGTCTACTCTGCTCCGGCCCGGTTTTCGCAGTTCGATTGTCCTTAGTTTCTCTCGCACAATGGGGTGCAACGGTCGAAGCGTTCGTCGCACCGGCGCAGGGAAGTGGGCCAGTGCCTTGGCCGTGTCGTAACGAGCGATTGGAGCTTGGCGCAGGGCAGCGCCGACCACGCGGCGCTGCCTCGTCGCTGCCTCGTCGCCACTCGGAATGGCTAGTGAGTATACCCACACTCGTTCCCGGTAGGTGAAGAGTATCCGGCACTCGGACACGAGTCCTGCTCCTCGATCCAGGTGCGAGAAGAACTCTCTTTGCAGAGGGCTCGGTCCCAACAGTCGAAGCACTCCACGACCGTTCCGTAGTCGGCGACGCAGATCCCGGATTGTTCGTCCTCGCCCCCCCCGCAACCAGGACCGATGAGGCCGATACCAAGTGCTAGCCAGATAGTTGCTGAAATTCTCATTCTTCACTTCTCCTTGGTCTACGCGATTGCCGCCTCGGCAGCACGACGTGACGTCTGCTTGGCCGTGAGTGGCTCGAGGGGTCTTCGCTGCTGTTGCCTATCTTCCAAACTCATATCCGACTGCGGCGTAAATGATAGGGGCGAAGTCAAGGTCGAGATCGCCGTTTCCCCCAACGGGTTGGGAGAAGAAGCCTAGACGCGGAACGAGACCCCCACTGCGACTCAGCGCAATGGCGAGATCGAGGTGCGCTCCGACATTGAGCCCCTGAAACGCGTCCAAGTCGCTGTCGTCGATGGTTATGGAGTTGTAGCCAATGACCACCGCTGGCCGCAGCGCCATGCGGTTGGACATGGCGAAGCGAGCCTTCATCGTGAACCCCAGTGACCAGAGCTTTGCGTCGGTGTCCTCTGAAACGAGTGGCGCGTGGGTGATGAAGCCGCCAATCGAGAACATCGGAGCCACGATTGCGTCGGCGAACAAATCCAGCACATAGGAGGTCTCCGTGTCGAATTCTCCAGAGGAGCCAACGTAGATGGTGCCAGGCAGCGAGACCCCAACTGCCCCCCCGATGGCCCATCGCTCGAGCAGAAGCGACCTGTCCGCTGGGGACTCTGCGGTGCTCGGTGCTAGCGGCGGCGTTTCGGTCGCACTCGTGGTCGCTCTCGTGGGGGGAGGGGGCGGCCGACCTGGGGGGGGCGCAGTGCAGAGCCCAGATTCGCTGCACTGTTCGCCGACTGCACAGGGAGGGTTGCACCTCGAGATGCAGGTTCCCTCGTGGCACAGATACCCTGCCCGACACTCCGGAAAGCACGCTCGAGGTGGGAGCGCTGGCGGCGGGGCCTGTTCTCCGCCCTCCGGCGTTGGGGAAACCGTGGACCCGGAGGCAGATTGTGCCTGCTGAGCCTCCCCTGTGGGCGTTGCAGCAGGCCCAGGGGCTTGGGGCGGAGAAACGGCAGCGGCCCCCTGCACAGACGCCGTGGCCGCCCCATCGGTCTGTTGGGCGACAGCGAGGCTGCAATCCACGAGCCCGATGATGGAGCAGCTGACGTAGTTGAAGAGACGGAAGGTGTTCATGTCTATTCGTCCCGTTGACCTGGCAGAACGCCGAGTCGCGGCGCCGACCGTGCGGCGATTTGGCAACCCAGCATCTATGATCGGCGCGCACAATTGTGGGCTGAGGTGCCACCACGGCACCTAGCTGACCAACAATCGAACGTACCCAAGCCGATCAGCGATTGGCATCATTCGAATGAATGACGCGCGTGACCAGCAGCGTGTGCTTGTTCGCTGCCGATGGGCTTCTATGATGCACGGCGTGCGTCATACCGTGGAAGCGATCCTCCCGTCTTCAGAAGGTCCCCTCTCGGAACAGCTGTCGGCCCTCGTCAACACGATCTACTCGGCGGCAGTCCATCCTGAACGGTGGTCGCAGGTACTGGGTCGGCTCTGCGAGGCTCTTGACGCCGCGGCTGCCTTGCTTGTCATCGAAGACCTTTCGGCGGAGGTTCCTGCCTTCTGGAGTGCCTCGCAAGGACACGAGAGCAGGTTCGCCGAGATGTATTTCCCGCGACACCGAATGAATCCCCTGCTCTTGGCAGCCAAGGACTTGCCCTGCCCGTCCGTGGCACGTTCCGAGCGACTCGTCAGCTCGGATGAGTTGCATGCCTCTGCCTTCTACCAAACCTGCCTCGCGCCGTCTGGCTGGGTGCATTCGCTCGGAGCGAATCTCTACCGAAGCGGTCCCCATTTCGCATACGCGACGTTCCTTCGGACCGAGCAGGCCGGCCCCTATGACGATGATTGTCTCGTCGAGTTTGGGAGGCTCTCGCCACATCTGTCACGAGCGATTCAGATCCAGCACGACATCGTCAAACGTTGGCAGCCCCAGGGGATTCATTCGCAAGCGCTGCAGCGAATGGCGCAACCAGTGCTGCTCGTATCCGGAGAGGGAGATATCGTGTTCAAGAACGCCGCTGCCCAGCGAGTCCTCGACGCAAAAGACGGGCTTCGGGAGCGGCACGGCAAACTCATGGTCAACGAGCGGAGTCTAAGTCGCAGTCTCCTCCGGGCTGAGTCGGCGAGGGCCTCTGCCCTTCTTGCGGAGTCTGCCGACCATGCGCCCCGAGATGAGACCATTACGCTATCCGTTGTCAGGCGGGGGACGAGCGCACCCTTGGTCATGACCGTTGCCCGCTTGCTGCTGGTTCCGGTTGGGTGGCCCGCGGAACAGCGATGCTTCTTGGTGGTGTTGAGCGATCCCGACGAGAACAAGCTGCTCGCCCGAAGAACGTTGCAGAAAACCTTTGGACTCACGACGGCAGAGCTCCGCGTTGCCGACTTCCTGGTGCGTGGTTTGACGCCGGAGGAGATCGCGAACAGTTGTGACGTGACCATCGCGACCGTCCGTACTCACCTAGCTCGGCTCTATGACAAGACCGATTCGCGGCGCCAGGCAGAGCTCGTGGCTCAGTTGCTCGCGTTCTCCGAACCGCTTCTAGAGCCTGCCTGAACCCAACATGTGCCAATCCCTTGGCGCAAACCCGGACCCGCGACTGGTACCGACTGTCGAGCTCTGCCGTAGGTTCCAAGCACGTTGCTCGCTCGCTCTCGAGCCGGGCCGCCAGCTTCAGAGACCCTGGGCATGGTTTGAGCGTGTCGTCGAGGTGAGGCGTGCCATGCTCGGCTGCGCCTGCGCGTGCCAGGGACCCCCAAGCCCGGACTCGCAAGCGCCTTCGGCGCGTGCTCGCGCGGGCGGGGATACCCAACGGATGGGGCGGCTTTGCGCGTCGCCGCGCACCGCTCGGCGGCTTCAGTTGCACCCGTGTTTCGTCTGCGTCGGAGCGCAGCCAAGGGACGCTTCGCCCGGCGACGCTGCCGGGCCGCTCCTACGGCGCACGAGCTGCGCCAGGCTGGCGCGTTGTCTACGGGCATTCGAGTCTTCACATGAGAATGGCGACGACTGTCTCCAGATGGCCCGTGGACCCCAACGAGTTGCTCTTTCATTCTCGGATATTGCCGCCTCGAGCTGGAGATGCATTGGGTCT
>CAYRKE010000482.1:0-3534 GCA_964424695.1 uncultured Polyangiaceae bacterium | reverse complement strand
CTGTGTTGGTGGTTCCACCTGTGTTGGTGGTTCCACCTGTGTTGGTGGTTCCACCCGTGCTGGTGGTTCCACCCGTGCCGGTGGCACCAGCCGCGCCGGTGGCTCCAGCCGTGTTGGTGGCTCCGGCCGCGCCGGTGGCTCCAGCCGTGCCGGCGGCTCCAGCCGTGTTGGTGGCACCAGCCGTGTTGGTGGCTCCAGCCGTGCCGGTGGCTCCAGCCGTGTTGGGGGCTTCAGCCGTGTTGGGGGCTCCACCCGTGCTGGTGGTGCCAGCCGTGTTGGTGGCTCCGCCCGTGTCACTGACACCGCCGGTGTTGGCTGCACTGCCAGTATTCCTCCCTCCTGCTCCACCAACACCGCCAATCAAGCCGCTCGCGCCAGCGTCGCCATTCGACGAAGCGCCCGTGTTGCCGCCTCCTGCGTTCGCTTCGACAGCTCGGAAGTCATCCTCCAGCAACTGCGGACAACCCGTGAGCCTGGAACAGCAAATGGCAACCGCCAGGGCATTCGTTTTGCTTGGGACGACTGCTACTCGCACGCGCACAAGGTAGCACAGTTCGGACGTGTCGAGCCGCATCTTTGCTGGACTCTGGATGGGTGACCCTCATGTGGTCAAGTGGGGGCTGCGCAGGTAGCATGCCGGCAAGGTGACCAGGCACGGTGTCAGCCATGTCGAAGCCATGCGGCCCGAGCTGGAGCACGCACTCTGTGTCCCTGCGAGCGAACCTTAAGTGCGAGGTCGAGCGGAAGAAGAGACGCAACTTCGCCAGAAACCGAGCCCCACGGGCGGGCTGCCTGAGAGTCTTCGGCAGTAGGATTAGGGAGCCTCCCGTGAGTAGAGACTCTGGCGGGAGCATGAGAGGATTTTGCGCAATCGAATCCCTGCCGTGGGGAGATAGTCATGCGAGATCCGTCGAGGATCGCGTCGCTGCTCCGAGAGAGCTCGAGTGGCTGATGGTGCTGACCGACGCCCTTGACCTGGATACGGAACAGCTTGTGACCTCATGGAACGGCAGCCTGGGGTGAGTTGGCAACGGAGAGCGATTCATCAATGCGGGCACCTCGGACGGGCTCTACTCGACACAGACCCATACCATGCGCGAATTGATCGGTGATATGCTGACCATCTGTGATGAAGTGGCCTCCGGCAAGATCGTGGATCCCCTCAAAGCCCGCGACTCCGATCTCGTTGGGTTTTAGCCTGGCTGCAATTCTCTGGTCGGCTTTGGGAACAAGACATCAAGGAGCGTGAAGAAGCTCTGGTTGGGAAGCCTCGATGGAACGGCGAACGACGACGGTCTCTCCCAAGTCGTGGAAACGTACGAGCCCGAGCTGACTACGCTGGTCGGCGACCAGCTCGGCCGAGCCATTGAAGCCATCATCGCAATCGAGAATGGGTGTATCACGTCTCCTGATGCCACACGTGACGGACGGCACGATGGCAGGCTCGAGAAGGCGCAAGCCGAGACCGCCTCCCTGATGGAACAACTCGAAGGCAGGGTTCTGCCCCTCCTCGAAGGCTAGGCGACTCCGAACGAAGTATCATGCGAGTTGAACACCGCACCTCTGAATCACAAGGCGGCGCTGTCGTGTGCGTCGCGCGCTTCGCTGGGGCGCCCCATCTCCTGAGCGAGACACATCTCTGTGTGGTGGCGCCAGCAAGGGGGGGCTTCGAGGCACAGCTTGATGCCATCGAGCAAGCACGCGAGGATGCGCTGCTGCGCTATGATCTGAACTCCTCCAGCACGCTGCTGCGGCGTGTCTTCCTCAGTGATGTTGCCAATCAGGCAGGTCCGTTGGCTCGGTCTCCTCTGGGGACCGTACACTCTTCCGCGCCCATGGGCCTATCGGTTATCGAGCAACCACCGGTGGGCGGCCAGAAGCTGGCTATTTGGGAGTATCACGTGTCAGGCGATGGCTGCGCAGCGAGACGCGCCATTCCAGGCGGCGTGGCGCTCGAGCACGCGGGGCGCTGTCACCTCTGGATTTGCGGGCTGACGGGCGCTGCTCAGGGGACGGTGAGGGCGCAAACAATGGCTGCACTCCAGCGGCTCGAGGAGGAACTCACGAGGCACGGCGCGAGCCTTCGAGATCACGCAGTCCGCACCTGGTTCTACGTGGAAGACATCGACACTGAGTACCCTGCCCTGGTCGAGGCGCGCCGGCAGCGGTTCTCGGAGGTGGGACTGAGCGCTGAGACCCACTACATCGCAAGTACCGGAATCGCGGGACGCGGCGCGAAGGCGGAGGACCGAATCCACCTGGATGCGTACGCGATTGGAAACCTTTCCAGTCGACAAGTGCAGTACCTGTCCGCCCCCACGAAGCTCGGCCCGACTCATGTGTACGGCGTCACCTTCGAAAGAGGAACGCGCATCGCCTACGGGGATCGATGCCACCTCTTCATCTCCGGTACTGCGAGTATCGATCCGGACGGAAGAACCCTGCATGTCGGCGACGTCGCCCGTCAATGCGAGCGCGCCATGGAGAATGTCTGTGCGCTGTTGGAGGACGGTGGGGCGCGACTGTCCGATCTCGTCTGTCTGTTCGCCTACGTCCGAGATCCAAGTGACGGAGCGTTCGTGTCCGAATTCCTCTCCACCCGCTGTCCGGGAGTGCCGACCGTCGTCGTCAGAGCGCCGGTGTGCCGCCCGACGTGGTTGGTGGAATTCGAATGCATGGCGGTCACTCCGGAGCCCAACCCCGAGTTTGCGGAGTTCTGACGCATCCCCGACTCCGTCACCGCAAAGCTCTTTCAAGGCACACTGGGGGCTACATGTAGCCCCTCGCTCGAACGATGCCCTGCGACGGCACGCGAAGACTTCGCGCTATTTCTCAGCATCATCCCCGAAGAGCTCCTTGAAGGTCTTGCCCTGTTCACGCAAGGAATCGCGCGTGTGGATGCCTTCCGCCCAGAGGACTCTGCTTGTGTGGAAGTCCCAGAGGGCAGAGGCGCTCTCCTTGCCCCAGTCTTCTGCGCTGCCCTCGCTGAACTGGAGTGAGTAGCGATCGGGGTGGGGAACGAAGAGGAACAGAGAGGGGACGGAGAGGGATGTTGCCAGCCTCTCGCCCTTGTCGCGCCAGTCCTCTGGGACTGCTCCGAAGAGAAACGGGAGCATGCAGAGGGCGCGCCAAGCCCTTTCCGTCTGCCAAAGCGGGAACTGGCTTCGCAAGGCGCCTAGGGGCACGGCCGTGAGGGGCGCGACGAGATCGTAGTTCGTGAGCCACTCCGGCACGGGCTGAGGCTGCGCGCGAATGGGCTCATCGAGGATGAGCGGACCGGTGAGCGACTTCTTGCCGATTGGGCCTGTGAGCCCGAGGAATAGGGGGGCGAAGCATTCCTCCAGTGAGGGCTGGTAGGCTTCATCGCATCTGTGCCGCGAGTTTTTCGCGCTCGAAGGGCAGGGGAGTCGCTTCTGCCCTCGCCAGCAGCTCGCTACCTGGGACAGTAGTACTAACAGCGGCGACCTGGGGCAGTCGTACTACTCGCAACCGCTCACTGGGCACGGTGCCGGTACAAACGTCGAGTGGCCAACC
>CAYRKE010000481.1:0-3544 GCA_964424695.1 uncultured Polyangiaceae bacterium | reverse complement strand
CCGTTGCCGTTACCGTTGCCTCGGCCGTGGTGCGCGCCGCGACCGTGCCCCCTGCCTCCGTAACCCTCGACATCGCCAAGACCGATGGTCGCTCCGTTCACGGTTGCCTGTCCGCAGGCACCAGAATAGGCGATCTCGGTCACGTTGTTCTGCGTGTCGGTCCGTGTCACTTTTCCGCCAACGGGATACCAACACACACTCGAATCGACTCGAATGACGCTCTCGAGCTCGAGCGTCCCGCTGCCCGCGTCGCCGAAATCGTAGCGAAGCGCTCCGTCCAACGTGCGCTGCACACCACCTCCTGCCGCTGTGTAGGCCACGGTTGCTTCGCCCCGGATGTCCCCAGAGACGCGGCTCTGGGCCGAGTCGTTTGTGAGTTCACGATGAAGGTCCACCTTCACCTCCTTGACGTACTCCGAAGCTCCGAGCGGGTGCCGCGAGGTCGACTCCAGAACGCCTGTGTGCGCGATCGTAAGCCCACGGGGCGTCACCCGGCTGACCGCGACGCGGATCGACTCGTCGATCTGCACGCTCGAGGTGGCGTCGCACGTGTCAGTGGTTCCCGACACGACGCTGGTCACCACGACCGAGCCGGAGCTGCCAGCTCCGTTCATGTCACGACCCTGACGGCTTTTGCGGAGACCGGCGTGGCACTCACTCCACTCGTAGGTCGTAACGCGGGGGATCTCCTGTCCGCATACGGTCTGGTACTCGATCTCGGGGCTCTCATCGCACCGCAGAGCCACCTCGGGGACTCCCTCGATCATGCCCAAACCCATTCCCGAGTTTGGACCACCAGGACCAATGGCCAGCAGGGGGTCGGGCGCTCCGCGCCGCAGACTCGGCTCTGTCTCGCTGGACAGGGCGCCAGTGGCCCAGGCCTGTTCCGCCTGGTCTGCAAGACTCGAGCAAGCAGGCCCACTCAGGCCCAGCAGCAGAAGCGCGGCGATAACCGTGGAGCTTACGGCCAGAGTTCTTCGTTGTCGCATGATTGTAGCCTCCTGGTGGTCGGCGCCGATGTGCGCCGAGAGTCAACCTAGGCTCGAAGTCTTAAGGACTCCTTTCGAGAGGTTCGTGGCACTGACAACCATGGCAATCCGTCCCCGCGTTCTACTCATCGAAGACGACCAAGAGCTCGGCCAGCAGGTCAAGACGTATCTCGAGCGTGCTGGGTGCGACACGGAGTGGTGGCAGGAGGGGAGATCGATTACGCCGGACTTCGCTCGCAAACTAGATCTCGTCGTTCTCGACATCATGCTTCCTGGTCGCTACGGGCTTGACGTACTCAAGGAGCTGCGACGCTACTCCGAAGTGCCAGTGCTGGTGCTAAGTGCGCGAGGAGATACGAGTGACAAGGTGCGAGCCCTGCAGCTCGGGGCCGACGACTATGTCACCAAACCGTTCTGGCCCGAGGAGCTCCTGGCGCGAGTCAAGGCGCGTCTCAGGAGACCCAGGATCCAAGAAACCGACTCGATCGAGGTGGGGGACCTGATCATCGACAGACACGAGCGCCGCGCGGTGCTCGCGGGCACGGTTCTCGACCTTACCCCAAGCGAGTTCGGGATCCTCTTGGCGCTGGCGAATCGGCCAGGAGCAGCCGTTAGCCGACGAACACTGGTCGAAGACGTCCTGGACGCGGATCGGCAGGGAACCGAGCGGACGCTCGACGTCCACGTGTCGCGACTGCGCCGAAAACTGGGGCGAGAAGGGATGATCGAGACGGTCTGGGGCATCGGCTACCGACTTCGACAAGCAGGCGAACCGTGAGGCTTTCCACCCGCGTGCTCATGACAACGGTGCTCGTCGCAGTCCCGGTAGTCACAGTGTTTGCCTGGATGGAGCGTCGATCCCGGTTCCAGCTGGTGGAAAGCTCTGTCACGTCTGCGTTGCAGACTCACCTCGACGCGGACGCAATCGCTTCGTGCAACGCTCACCCCGAATCCTGGTCGGCTCGGTTTGCCCCTCATGCACCTGGGTTTGGTCGTCGCGCGGCGGGCTCTCCTGGGCGGGCGCACGGGCTCGGTGGGATCGTAGTCTACGCGTACGACAAGGACGTGCGCCCCCTGGATCATCGGGCACCCAGGGTCGATCCAGCACTCGTCGCTGGGCTCGGGAGTGGTGATATCGTCACCTCCCAGGCTACGACCGATGCAGGGCGGCCAGCAATCGAGGCATTGATCCGCCTCGACAGTTCGGGAGCATGTCGCTACGCTCTAGCGCGCCGACCGGTACCGTGGGTCATGGTGAGAGGTCTGCTTGATACCCGTGGACTCCTCACGTGGGTCTTGCCTTCGTTGAGCATCGTGCTGGCGGTGGGGCTTGCCATGGGCGCGGTGGCTCGGCGAGTGCGGCGTCTGACTGCCAACGTCATTGCTACGACGGGGCAGGCATTCGCAGGGCTATCGATCCCCAAGGGTGACGACGAAATCTCGGACCTGGCACGCGCCTTCGTTGCTGCAGGACAGGAGCTTCGAGCCCACATGGATGCACTGGCCGCGAAGGAGCAAGCGCTTCGCGAGTTTGTAGCCAATACGACCCACGACGTGATGATCCCACTCACGGTTCTGCAGGGGCACCTAGCGGAGCTCGCGTCGACCGAGGTCCGGACTGCACCGCACGGACGCGACTCGGATGGCGGCCTTGCCAGAAACCCCGAGCTTGCAGGGGCGCTTCGCGAGGCCTACTACATTGGAGCGTTGCTCAAGAACCTGAGCATCGCGGCCCGTCTCGATAGCGCCGAACCGGGACTCGAGGAGGGGCTCTTCGACCTCCGAGACTTGGTTCAACGGGTCATCGAACGCCACATTCCCGTCGCGCGCGGACAGGGAATTGAGCTCGTGCACAGCGTCCCAGCCGAGGCAACCATGGTGATGGCGGACGCGCTCATGTTGGAGCAAGCCCTGGGCAACGTGGTCTTCAACGCCATCCGACACAATCGTGAGGGGGGACACGTCGCAGTCATCGTCGAGACCGAGGCTCGGCGTTTCCTGGTACGCGTGATCGACGACGGGCCTGGCGTGACCGACACCGAGCTTCCCCATCTCACCGAGAGACACTTCCGATCCGAAGCGTCGAGAACCCGGAGGTCGGGGGGCATGGGCCTTGGTTTGGACATCACCCGGCGTGTTGTCGAACGCCACGGTTATCGCCTCGACTTTGCCCACTCGGAGTACGGCGGCCTCGAGGTGTCGCTCCGAGGGCAACTCGTGTCCCAACTCGATGCTGCCCTCGAATGAGCAGGGGTCCTACGTAACCGCTGCAGTGCTGATTCTCGCGAGCCAAGCGGCCCTCGCATCTCGACCGTACTCTGGTCCAGAAAGTCGAGGCAAGTCCCTGCTCCTGCCGCGACTCTCGAACTCCTCGCTAGGGTGTGGGGCTACTCTTCGCTGCACATGGCCAGATCGCAGGCGTTTCCGCCATGCCGAAGCTCTCTCGGATCCGCCTTGGGATCCGATGCGGCCTCGCAGCAAGACTGGACCTGCGTAAGGCCATTTCGCCCATGCGGGAACTCGAACCCCACCGACTTCGTCCAAGGCCCAAGCGG
>CAYRKE010000480.1:0-3556 GCA_964424695.1 uncultured Polyangiaceae bacterium | reverse complement strand
TGCGTGACCATCACCGTGGCTTGGGCGCGCTCATCGTACAGCCTCTGCACGCGCGGCGTGCCTCCGGTCGCGTCATCAGTAGCAAACACCCTGAGTCCAACCGAAGTCCTGAGGCCGCCATTCACCAGCAGCTCAACATCTAGGTCGCGATAAAGCTCAGCAAGTTCGGGCACCGGCACGTTTCCCCAATGCTCCCAATTTCCGAGCGCGGCGACGATCGTTCTCCCGGACCTGCGCAGCCCCAGACAGAACTCCTTCAATGCGCCGAGCCACGCGGGCGAATCTATCATGTCGCCCGAAAGAACTATCAATTGAACGTCGACTCGTTGCAGCGCCCGGAAAACCGAATCTTCGACTGTGCCAAGCCGAGTCAGATGAGCATCGGTGATCTGAGCGATGGTGAATCCGTCAAGGTCCCTCGGCAGACCAGAGATCGCCACGTCGTGCTCACTGACGTCCAGCCATTGCGGCTCAATCAGAAGCGAATCTATCGCAACTCCAGCCGCAACCAACCCTGCACCAGCAAGAAACGCTCTGCGCGAGTACAAACGCGAGTCGGTATTCTTGACCAGCATTGACAGAACCTAGCACGAACAGACCATCCGCTCTCTCAGGATCGCACAAGGCTTCTACGGTTCTGCGCAGCTATCCCCCTCCGCGAGAATCGCTGTTGAACGAACCCGAGGCAGAACTCGTCAGCCGCGCAAGTTGTCAGGTTCGCCCTCGGGGATGTCATCCGCCTGGAGGGGCTGGGGGCGGGCGCAGCGGCGGGAGCGATCTGAGCACGGCGCGGCTTCGTTCAACTCGCGTTTGCAGCTGGCTGAGTTCCGACGGGGGAAGTGGCTCCACGCGACCATGGTGAACGTACCACGTCCTCGGCCTTGATGGCTCCGAGATCTGGACGTAGGCTGCGGCTGCCCCCCATCCGTTTGCCAGAACAACCATGACCGTAAGCATTCCCTGTTCAAGCTATTCACATGCCATAGCAGTAGGAGCCGGCACCTGCGTCGGTTGTGGGCACCAAGTGACCTCGGAGGAGCGTGCCGCACTAGAGGCTCGCCTCGCGGCGTCCAATGTGGAGTATCGCAAAGCAAAGTCCGTTGTGCGCCGAGCGCTGACGGTCGCGCTCGTCACAGGACTCCTGATGCTCGCCCTTGCCGGCGTCTACTTCCTGGGGGCGGTATCGGCCGAACTCGAGGATGGCGACGCAGCCGTGAGTATCCCGATCGTCCTGCAAGCGCTGGTCGGGATCGCTCTGGTGGCCGTGTTCGTGGCTGGAAACCGCCTTCCGATCCTGGTTGCGCCTGCCGCGGTGTTGTGGCTGGCGACCCTCGCTGTGCCGTTCATTCTTGCCCCGGGCACGGCACTCCTTGGTTTGGCCTCACCGGGCGGCGTGGCGGTGAACCTTGCTCGCATCGGAGTCTTGATGATGCTGCTGCACGCAATCCCTGCGGCGCTACGCATGAAGCGTCTATTGGGCGGCAACGCCTCGCCGAGAGCGCTCTGACTGCGGCGCAGCACCGAGAGGGTAGTTGGATCGCAGTGATGCCGTCTGCCCGAGTGTCCGGGAGCGCAAGGCGAATGGAGACTTGGATCGCGACAGCACCGAGGTCGACGCTTGGGGAAGCGAATGGGAGGTGGAATGTCAGGATGGCGACGTGACTGTGAGTTCGTCCGGTCCCGATCGTCGCAAAGGCACTAACGACGATATCCGCATTCCACCGCCGGTCTGACGATCAAGCGTCTCGATCCTGGACTTCGTCGCGGATCAAGGTGCGGGATTTGGGATGCAGGTCGCCCCAAATCCCCTCCGCCGCAACGTTCCCGTCTTGCAGCTAGGCCACAGCAGCGGATGCACGACTTGGCGCCACATGCCCCCGGTTTTCACGAGCGACGTGTTCTTGGACGACCTGTTCTTCGTGGTGCCCTGAGCGTTCGACAGCATTCGGCGGGAAGCGTCGGTCGCCTGTTCGGATCGCTCCGCGGACACTGGGATGATCGCCTTGCCCGGTGTAGGGTGGGGCCGTCGTAGGAGCGATGCTATTCGCGAAGGAGGAAGGCATGTCGCACCGGAGAACGTTCCTGAAAGCACTCGCGGCTGGTGGTACGGGGGCGCTGGTGGGGATTGGTTTCCCTGGTCTGTTCCGCATCAGGAGGGCCGTTGCCGCGCCATCCCTTTCCGGCGGAGTGCCAATCGTTCACGACTTCTCCGTGGAGGCGGTGCTCAACAGTCGGTTGTCGTATCATTCGGTTGGTGACGCTCTGTTGCCCGAAGCGGTGCTCGCCAACGTGTTGTGGGCCGCGGGCAAGGCGCCCATAGTCGGCACGAAGCGACGCATCTTCGTTGCTACATCCGAAGGTGTCTTCGAATACGACGCAGCGTCCCATTCTGTCTCGCTCCACATGGAGGGCAATCAGATGTCCGAGCCCAGCATTGCCTTCGAGTTGGCCGTAGCGGGAGACTCGGCGCTGGACGCGGGGGCAGCACTCCAGTGTGCCCATCTTGCGTCCACTGCATTCTGGACGACCCAGAGCGATCAGGTGGCCTGCTGCACCAAGGAGTCCGCTGCCCAGAACGCCCGCGACACCTGGGGCATCGACGACGAGGTCCAGATGGCCAACTGCTTTGGTCGGGCGTCGGAGGTGGCGGGCATCCAGACCGAACTGGTGGCGACCCCCTCCGATGGGAGTCTGCCGGCACCAACGACGGATGGCGCATTGCCCTTCGAGACAATTCTCGATGGTCTGCGCCTGGCGACGGAGTTTGCCGACGAGCCGCTGTCGGCAGAAGCCATGGGGCAAGTGCTCTGGGCGTCCTATGGATGCACCCCGCACCGGGCCGCCTTTGGGCCCAACGATTCCCCAGCCGGGCTCACCGTCGCGTCCGCTGTGGCTCGGTACTACCTGACGGAACGCATCTACCTCGTCGCCGGCGACGGCATCTACCGCTATCACAACCGGCAGCCCGACGCCGACTTGCTCACTCGGGATCACCGTTTGGAGCGCATCGGTACCGACGATGTCCGCCCCGCACTCCTTGCAGCCGAGCCATCGCTCCCACCCGGCGCCCCCGCCTACATCGTCTTTGCTTCATGGGAAGCGAGTAATTGGTCCGAGGTGGAGGCGGGATTCGCGGGAGCCAACGCGCTTCTCCAAGCCTCGTCCCTGGGGCTTGCTGGTCAGCTCGCCGCCGTCACCTCTGCCGAGGCCATTCGAAACGGCCTATCACTGCCTGGTGATGACGTTCCCTTGATGGTCATGGCCCTGGGGCACGTTGCGGCGGACGACCCCGACGGTTCAGGTGGGGCTGGCGGCGAGGGCGGAGCTGACGGCACGGCCGCGTCTGGAGGCGTTGAGGGCGCAGGCGGCCCCGGCGGTCCCGGCGGGACGAACGACTCCCCGGGTGGCGGCGCCGCATCAGGTGGAACGAGCTCGACCACTGGCGGAACGAGCCAAGCGGCGGGTGGGTCGAGCCCGGCAGCGGGGGGGACGCGCTGGACAGCGGGCGGAACGAACTCGACGACTGGTGGGACGAGCTCGACAGCGGCCGGGACCA
>CAYRKE010000479.1:0-3579 GCA_964424695.1 uncultured Polyangiaceae bacterium | reverse complement strand
CGGCGGACGATGACGCGGCCGGTGACGATCCGACAGCGGCGTTCTACGACTCGGATCACCTGGTCCAGATCGAGATAGAGATTGATCCCGATGACTGGGACGCGCTGCGGAGCGAAGGGCGCAGCCTGGTAACGGCAATGGTCGAGCGAGGCTACTCCTACGAGTACGAGCACTACACTGCCGATGTCACCATTGACGGGGAGCGATACGAGGACGTTGACGTGCGCAAGAAGGGGTTTCTGGGCTCGATATCGATGTATCGTCCGTCTCTCAAGCTCGACTTGAATCAGAATGTGAGCGAGCAGTCGCACCTTGGGCTGAAGAAGCTCACGCTCAACAACAATCGCCAAGATCTCTCCAATGCACGTCAGTGTCTGGCGTATCGGCTGTTCTCGGAGGCTGGTCTTCCGGCGTCGCGGTGCAACCTGGCTCGGGTCTTCGTGAACGGTGAGGACTTGGGGACCTACACGAACGTGGAACCCGTGGGCAAGGCCATGTTGGCTCGCCACTTCGATGATGCGAGCGGCAACCTCTACGAGGGGCAGGCAGCGGACTTCGATGAGGCGACTGTCGACCACTTCGAAATGAAGACGAACGAGGACACCAACGATCGGAGCGATCTGCAGCGTGTCGTTGAGGCCTTGGCCCGCCCCGATGACGAAGTTGTCGAGGCTCTGGCGGCCGTGGTGGATCTCGATAGCTTCAGGACGTTCTGGGCTATGGAAGCCCTTCTCGACAGTCTGGACAGCTATTCTGGCGGTGCCAACAACTTCCTAGTCTATCACGATCCTGTGTCCGATCGGTTCTACTTCTTTCCGTGGGGTACCGACATGGCATTCGGTGGCTGGGGGGCGACGGACCCCACTCGGGATATCACCGTGTACGCTTCTGGAAGGCTTGCCAATCGTCTGTACGGACTCCCCGAGGAGCGGGAGAAGTACCGCCAACGATTGGGTGAGCTAGTGGACAGCGTCTGGGATGAGGCCGAGCTGGGGTCTGCTCTCGACAAGATTGTGGAGCTTGCCCCCGAAAGCTCGGCTTTGCAGTTGGGCAATCTGCGCAGCTTTGTGGAGAGCCGAAAGGCGGACATGACGGCTGCTCTCGCGGAGCCGGCGCGCGATTGGGTCGACGCGGCTGCTGCTGAGCCGTCGGCATGCGAATTCATGCAGAGTGACCTGACGGTGGAGTTCAGCACCGAGTGGGGGGATCTTGCGAACGCTGCTCCGGGGCAGGGGCAATTCGTCGTCGATATGTCGATGGACGGGGAGGCGCTGGAAGTCGAGTGGTTCGGGCTCGCGGGAATGGGCACGTTCCTCGACGAAGCGCCACAGGTTCAGATGAACGGAACCCTGCCCGACGGGAGGGTCATTTCGCTCTCCCTGACTATCGCGCCCAGCGCCATGAAGCCAGGGACGTGGCCGCTTCACGGTATCGAAACCTACGCCAGCATCATGGCGTTTGGTGGCGAGTCTGGTTTCCTGTTGCTCAGCTGGGTTGGCGACGGCGAGGTCGTTTTGGAAGAAGCATCCACTGAGATGGGCGCACCGGTTGTCGGAACGCTGACTGCACAGAATCTGCAGATCGAGTGTCTTAACCCCTGATACGCATCGGAGCTGACGCTCGCCTGGGATGATGATGTGAGCGGTGCACTCTCGGCGCCTCCGAGACACCGCTCACATTCCCCATTCTTGGAGCCTGCCGAGATGACTCGACATGCCGCACGTTTGGAGTGCGTCAATGCGCACATGGAGCACCGCGAAAGTCACCGCGGGCGCCACGTAGATGTCGAGGGCAACACCGCGTGAAGCTCGCGTGCATTCGGAGGTCCCGCAGTACGGTCAGCAGAACGCTGGGCCGCGGCAACCAACGAGGAGCTGCAGTTTCCCCGAGGGATTGTCGAGGAGTGCTGTGCAGTCGCTGCCGCAGACCTCGATGGATCCATCTGGCGTCAAACGCCATCCCGATTCGCAGGGCTCGGCCCAGTTGCGGGATAGCGTTTTGACGGCGCCGGTGCCATCGGCATACTCGAGGAAGAGCGGGGTGCGTCCGTTGTCGTGATCGTCTGGCGGGGGCGGCATGGCGTGGACACAGGACGTAGGCGAACGTTCGAGCTCGGCGGTGTAGGATGTGCACGAGTCGTCGCACTCCGGCGCCGCGGGCGTGCTGCCTTGAGTGCCAGCCACGGAGCTACCATCGGTACTCGTGACAGTGCCGTTTTCGATTGTCCCGCTCTCGCCCGTGGGGGCTCCTCCCTTCCCGTTGGAGGCTCCGCCTTCCCCGTTGGAGGCTCCAGGGCTATCAGAGCTTCGCCCGGACCCGTCCGCCAGTCCCCCGCAACTGAGCAACATCGCAGCCACTGACCAAGCCGGATGGCCAAAGGTAGTCACTTTCAATCACCTTTCGGAAGTGGACCGAAGGAATGAGTGTATCACGGCTCGGCTGCCACTGCCTCGGCCACTGCCATTGCCACTGCCTCTGCTGCCTAGAAGTCACCCGCGGGAGCCAGCGCTTCGGGTTCGGCGAGCAGGCCCGGCAGGCCCCCGGTGTGTAGGAAGAGGACGCGCTTCGGCTTTGGGGCGAGCCGGCTGAGTCCGAAGAGAGCCTTGCCGGTGTACACGGGATCCAGGATGATTCCCGACCGTCGCGCGACATCCAGCAGGAATTGCCGTTGCTCTTCGCTCGGCACGCCGTAGGCGGGCCCCTTCCACTGGTCGTGGATGAACCGCTGCGCTAGGACGCCCGGCGCAGGCCGTAGCTCGACTGACTCGGAGATGATCCGGTCGATGATGGCGGCGAAGGTGGGGGCATCGTCACATACGGCGAAAGAATGGACTTCGGGAGCCACTCCGAAGGCGCGCGCCCCGAGAACGCAGCCAGCCGCGGTGCCGCCGGAGCCGCAGGCATGCGCAACCGCCTCGAAGCCGAAGGGTAGCTCCGTCGCCAGCGAAGGCGCTCCGGGACGTCCAGCGCCGCGCTGGTCGAGCTGCTCTCGCACCTCCTGCATGGCATCGACGTATCCCAGGGCACCGAGCCCGTTGGAGCCACCTTCTGGAATGACGTAGGGCCGTTCGCCGCGCGCAGCGAGGTCCTGGGCAGCTCCCCTCATCACCGATTCTCGCCGGGCGTATTGCTCCGCCGTTACGAAGCGCAGCTCCGCGTCCACCATCACGTCCAACAGCACGTTTCCTGATTTGGCGGCCGGAGGCTTTCCGTCGGCGGTCCGTAGGAACAGAACCGAGCGCATCCCAAGCTCGCGTGCGGCGATGGCCGTGGCCCTGGCATGGTTCGATTGGATCCCACCGCAGGTGAGAATGGTCGTCGCTTTTCGGTCGACGGCGTCTCCGAGAAGGTACTCGAGCTTGCGGATCTTGTTCCCCGCGGCTGCGCCGGAGGTCATATCGTCCCGCTTGATCCACACTTCCGTGCCGATCAGCTGATCGAGGGCAGCACTATGCCACAGGGGCGTGGGCAGATGGGCGAGGGTAATCTTGTTCATGGGGCTCGAGTTTAGCTCGAACTGTCCTCTTGGGCCTGCGCCAGCCCGACCAAGCCGAGGATCACCCATGCCAACACTGCGAC
>CAYRKE010000478.1:0-3597 GCA_964424695.1 uncultured Polyangiaceae bacterium | reverse complement strand
TTCAACGTTCGAGGGCAACACAGCCACATCGGCCTCGACGTCATATGGAATTGGAGGAGCAATCTACAACGACGGCACATTTCTGCTCGTAGCTAGTACGATCAGTAACAACGAAGGCGTTCCTCTCTTCGACTACGAGCAGATCTACGGCGGTGGCATCGCAAACTTCGGCGACTTCACCATGCTCAACTCTACCGTGAGCGGCAACAGGGCGCGAGACTCATACAACCCCGTTGTCTCCTTGAACGCCGTGGCATACGCGGGAGGGATCTACAACGAGGGGTCGTTCTATGCGGCCAACTGCACGATCGCGAACAACTCGGCCGACACCGACGCTGGCGGGGTCTTCAGCTATTCTGGCACCTTTGAGCTCGCGAATACCATCGTCGCCAACAATGAGGGCAACACCTACGATGACACCTACGGGTCCTTCACCATTGTGGGCTGTAACCTCGTGGAAGACGGGAGCGTTGCTGGAAGTTGCGTGTACAACGAGGATCCTCTACTGGGTACCCTTGCCAACAACGGTGGCCCTACGCGGACGCACGCTCTCCTCGATGGAAGCCCGGCCATCGGCGCTGGGAGCAGCTCGCATATCCCGCCCGACAGCGCTGACATGGATGGTGACCTGGATACGAGCGAGTCCTCGCCCTTCGATCAGCGCGGAGTGGGATTCGACCGGATCGTGAATGCCACGGTAGACCTCGGCGCGGTCGAGTACACGCATCTGCCCGGCTGCGGTGATGGAAACGTGGACGCTGGGGAAGACTGCGACCTCGGAGTCGACAATGGTCGCGTGGATGGGTGCTGTACCAGCAACTGTAGGTTCCAGACATCCGGAACGACATGCCGCCCATCACTCGGAGGGTGCGACGTTGCTGAGACGTGCACCGGCGTAGGAGCCGAGTGCCCGACTGATGCGTTCGAGCCTACGGAAGCGACGTGTGGCGATGCGACCGCCACGACGTGTACCTCGCCGGACACATGTGACGGCAACGGGACCTGCTTGGCCAATCATGCATCAACGACGACGGAATGCCGCCCCTCGGCTGGTGGATGCGATGTCGCCGAATACTGTGACGGTGCAGGGTCGTGTCCCGCGGACGCTGTCCTCGCATCTGGTTCGGTGTGCCGAGCGTCTGCTGGAGGGTGCGACGCGGAGGAGAGCTGTGATGGCTCGACCGCGCAATGCCCGGAAGATGCGGCTGTCTCGGATGGCGCAGCATGTCTTGGCGACTGCTCGACGGGCGACGAGTGCCCGGCCCGCATCTGCGTCGGTGGTGATTGTGTTGATGTAGCGGATGTTCCTGACCCAGAACCTCAGCCTGGCGAGGCAGGCGCTGGAGGCACCGAGAACGCGGCGGAGGGAGGAAACGGAGGGGAGCCTGGAGAGCCAACAGGGGGCGTTCCCACCATTTCGACGGGTGGTGTGGTCGCTTCCTCGAACGGTGGCGCGTCCACGGCCCCACTCGGAGGAACGTCCACATCGGCCGGAGGCAGCGCCCCAGCCGAACCATCCGGCGGCTCATCCGCGGTTCTGGCGGTGGGTGGCGCCCCAGACGCCACGGACGGTTCCGCCAGCTTGGCCGGCGCCGGTTTTTCGAGCGCGACACCAGGCACCTCAGCAGAGTCAGGCAAGGGCGGGTCGATGGGCGACGCAGCTGGCTCATCCGCCGTTCTTGCTGGCGCGGAGGCCGCGGCCGGCGCTGAGTCTGCCGCCGGATCCGCCGGTGAATACTCGCTCGCCGGCACGAGCGCGGATCCCAACGGAACAGGCTTTGCCGGAAGTCCAGGAGCTAACCCGGATCATGCGGCCGATGCAGGGCGCGCGCTCGGCGAAGCAGCTGGCGGCGGTGGCCGGATCGACGGATCCGGGAGCGAAGACGGAGATGGCAACCAAAGCGGAGGCTGCGGATGCCGCACGGTCCGCGATGCTCCTAGGGATGACCTGCTCTGCTCGTACACGGCAATCATGGCGCTGGCGCTGCTCATCGGTCGTCGCGGGCGCGCGAGCCGCGCCAGAACGAGCACCTTGAGCTCGAGGAGATGGGAGTGATCCAGGCAACGCCCCGCCCCGACGACGGCCGCTCTGCCTGACTTTCGGCATCGAAGAACGGGTTGGCCGTCCTCCGGTCCGCGGGATCGCGCAGCGACTGGCGCTCCCTCCCCACCAAGTCGATATCACGCGCCCCTCGGCCAGGCAGGAGCACGCACCGTCGGCCAATACATGCTGCTCGACGCACTCGCGGACCAAGACCCGGCCCCGTCATGGACGCCTCGCGACGCATCCACATCCGGACCCGATGCAGGTCGAATCGGCACGAGTGTTGGAGCCGCTACGCGAACGCTCGTCCCAGCGCGAAGAAACCCGCCTGCCTCTTGCGCCTCTGCACCACGTTCCAATCATTCATCACGATCCCACGAAGTCCTCGCCGAGTGGCGGCACCGCGGGCGCTCAGTGCAATAGGCGAGCCAGCACATTGACTCGGGTGAAACACGCGCAGCTTGATGCGTTGGCACGCAAGCCTGTCGCATTCGAGACACAGGTGTGCTCGATGGATACAACCCCGCGGCCGCGAGCGCGGCGAAGCCCCACGGCGCCCGGGCAGCCCGTGCCGACACGGATGGTCCGGAACTCGGGCGCCCAGGGACCGACCGACCACACCCGCTGAGCGAGCTCCTCCCCAGTCCCATCTCGCTTGGCGGTCATCTGAAGCTCGAGCTCCACCGACTCCGCCTTGAGGCGGATCCCCCTGCCCTCGCCTTCGGTACGCGCGGCTTCGAGATCGGTGCGCACCTTGCTGATCTCATCGGGCACGAGCCAAGCCCGTTGCTCGAAATCGGCCCAGCGCCGTTGCTTTGTCCGGAGAGGCACGGAAACCGACCCACACATGGGGGGCCAGGACGCTCGCTCCGTGCTCGGGACGCGCAAGCACGGCTTTGGAGGCAGCTGGCTGCTTCCCATCTCGTCAGCGAAGGCTTTGGAGGCAGCTGGCTGCTTCACCCACACGTCAGCCAAGCCTTCTGAGGCAGCTGGCTGCTTTCGATCTCGTCCGCCAAGCCACCGGGAGGCAGCTGGCTGCTTCGGTTCTCGTCCGCCAAGCCACCGGGAGGCAGCTGGCTGCTTCGGTTCTCGTCCGCCAAGCCTCGGGAGGCAGCTGGCTGCTTCGGAACTCATTGGCCGCGCCATCTGATGCCGGTGCCCCCCTTGTCGCGGGCCTAACCTGGTGAGCAGGAGCGAGAGAAAGAGCGTCTCGTTCTGGCTTTCCGCGTGAGCCTTTGTTGGGCAGAGCTGCGATGGTCGCGACGCCGTTGAACATGCGCTCGAAGCAAAGACTAGGACCGTCGGTCCCGCTGCAGTTGAACCATCGAGAATTGTCCTTGGGGAACAGTGGACTCTCCCTCGCGCGGCATGAATGCCGGCCGTCGGAAGGCGGATCTTGCGGCCTTGGCAGGAGGCGTACATGTGGGGCGCTGGGACGGAACTCTAATCCGTTCCCGACGGGAGCTCCGTGTTCCTGGCAACGGGTCCCGCGCCAGCTCGGCGGCGGCAGTCTCCCTATCAAGGATGCTGTCCAACCAGGAACATCAGTCCCT
>CAYRKE010000477.1:0-3598 GCA_964424695.1 uncultured Polyangiaceae bacterium | reverse complement strand
TCGGTGACCTATACCCCCACGGACACGGACAACTACAACACGGCGCAACACACCGTGAGCGTGACGGTGAATCCGGCCAGCCAGACGATCACGTTTGCGACGGGCGCCTGGCAGACCAAGACCTACGGCGATGCGCCGTTTGAGCTGGTTGCCAGCTCGGATTCGGGGCTGACGGTGAGTTTTGAAAGCCTGGACACGGACGTGGCGACGATTTCGGGCACCACGGTGACGATTGTGGGAGCGGGTGAAGTGACGATCCGGGCGACGCAGGCCGGCAACGCCAACTACAACGCGGCCTCGGCGGTGGATCGGTTGCTGACGGTCAACAAGGCCAACCAGACGATCACCTTTGCCGCGGGCGCCTGGCAGACCCAGCTCAACGGCGCCGCCGGTTTCGATCTGGTCGCCAGTTCGGATTCCGGGCTGACGGTCAGCTTCGAGAGTCTCAATACCAGCGTGGCGACGATCTCCGGCGACACGGTGACGATAGTCGGGATCGGCCAGTCCACGATCCGGGCGACGCAGGCCGGCAACGCCAACTTCAATGCGGCCTCGGCGGTCGATCGGGTGCTGACGGTGAATGCGGCGGAGCCGACCACGCATGCGTCGAGCTTGTCGTTCACCGCGGTGGGCGCGAACCAGATGACGGTGAACTGGACGTCTGGAAACGGAGAACGGCGGATCGTGGTGGTCAAGCAAGGCAGTGCGACCAGTTGGTCGCCGACGGACGGCGCGGCACCCACGGGCGTGAACGGGAACTTCTCGAGCGCGGACGTCCAGGCCGACGGCAACAAGATCTGCTACGACGGGGACGGCAGCAGCTTCACGTTGAGCGGGTTGGATCCTGAGACCACTTACCATGTGACGGTCTTTGAATACAACGGCACCGGCGCATATATCAATTACCATACGGGCGGCACGCCGCTGGCCGGCAGCCGGGAGACCGCGGCGCTGACCTGCACGCCGGACGAAGTGAAGCTGGTCCAGCAAGTGGAATACTATTCGTGGTGGGGCGATGGAGGCTGGTCCGCCAACAACGGCGGAGCCGAACTGACCATGGAGGCCCGGGCTGGCGCCAAGCAGCAGGTGGGCTGGCGGACCTTCAATGCCAACGGCGACGGCAGCGGCGCCGCGCGGGAACTCCAGCCGGGCGACCGGTTCCGCATCAGCGTCTATGGCTGGTCGCCTTTAGGCGTCCTGGGCATGTCGCTGAACGACGGCGCCTCGACCGGATCGTGGGCCAACCGGCACAGCAACACCCGCGGCTACATCCAGGCCGAAAACTACGGGTATCTGTATGCCACCCATGGCGCCAGCGGCGACCAGACCGCCAACTGGGGCGAGGTCCGGCCGTGGGACACGACCATCACGATGGAGTACCACATCCTGTCGAGCAAGGAATACACGGTCAACATCGTGGGCCAGACCCCGAACTACGACCTGACCATGATCGGCAATCCGGGCGACAGCGACCGCATCGACGGCTACTCCATCTATTACGCCGACGACTGGAACGGAAGCGCCAACGTGTACTCCTACTGGAAGCAGGAGACGGCGGTGACGAACTTGGGCTACGTGGCGTTCGGCGCGGACAACGGCACGCGGACCATTAGCGGCAAGGTGACAGACGGTTCGAGTCCGCATTGCCCGGACACGGCCAGCCCGAACGTGCTGTTGAAGCTGGGCACGGGAACGATCACGCTGAACCACACCGGCAACACGTACAGCCTGGGCACGGAGATCCAGGGCGGCTCGCTGCAGATTTCTTCGGACGGTTCTTTGGGCGCGGTGCCCGAGTCGGCGATCGGCGGCCACCTGAAGCTGTCGGCCGGCACGGCGCTGGTGGCGACGGACGACTTTACGCTGAGCGCCAACCGCGGGATGACGCTGCTGGGGCAGGCCTATCTGGCGGTGGCGGACACCAAGACGCTGACGTACAACGGCGTGATCACCGACGGGGCGGAGAGCTATTCCATGATCAAGAACCAGCCCGGCACGCTGGTGCTGGGCGGGGCGAACACCTACGACGGCGGCACCTACTTCGACCGCGGGACGCTGGTGCTGAACCACGCGGCGGCGGCGGGCACGGGCAACATCTTCCTGTCGGGCGATGAAGCCGGCACCGGAGACGCCACGCTGCAAATCGCCAGCGGGTTGACGCTGGCCAACGACATCGTTGCGCGGCCCCTCAACGCCAACACCACGGCCAGCATCGAGAAGACCGGCACGGGCAACCTCACGCTCAACGGCGACATCTATCTGTGGGCGGGGGACGGCGGCGGCACCTATGTGACGCGCATCGCCAACACGGGAACCGGCGACTTCACCATTGCGGGCAATATCGACCTGTTTGACAACGATGGCGACAACCGGGCGCTGGAAATCGTGAATGCGGTTCTGTTCTCGGGCGACATTATCAACCCCGGCACCCGCGGCCTCGTGATCCGCGGCAGCGGCTCGCCGACCTTCGACGGCTCGATCGAAGCCAACATCTTCCAGGACGCGGGCACGGCGACGATCGGCCCCAACGCCTCGTTCACCGAGGGGACGATCTACCAGTTGGGCACCACGGACAACCCAGACCAAGTGAGCCAAAGCGCCACGCTGACCTTCAGCGTGGCCGACAACTACGACGTGAGCATTGCGGCCGGATTCTTCGACGACAGCAACACCAAGACACCAGGCACTCGCCAGTTCAACTTCAACCACGACTCGGGCACCATCACCCTCCAGGGCGGGGTGTCCATCGATGCCGGGGGATCGGCTCCCGGTTACTACCTGCAGTTGAACAACGCCGAGCCGGTGGTCATCCAGGGCGCTCTGTCGGGCTATGGCGGCGTTCACAAGATCGGCGCGGGGCTGATCACGATGGCGGGCGACGCCACCTACCGGAGCGAAACCCTGATCGAAAACGGCTCCTTGAAACTGGGTTCCTCCACGGCGCTGGGCGATGCGGAAATCGTTCTGGGCTACAACACCACGGCCAACGACGTGGCCCTGTACGTGGCCGACACCAAGGAACTGGTGACGGATGTGACCGTGGTGGCCGGCGACGGCACGCGAACGATCGGCATGAACGAGGCCGGCTCGGCCATACTGGATTCCACGATCACCCTGGGCAAGGCGTTGATCCTGACGACGCCGGCCAGCGCCACGCTGACGGTGGCCGACGGCACGGACAAGCTCACGGGCACGGGCAGCGTCACCAAGACGGGAGACGGCACGGTCATCATCGCCGGGGCGAATGATTACAGCGGCGGCACCACCATCAGCGCGGGCACCTTGCAGGTCGGCGCGGGCGGCACCAGCGGCATTGTTTCGGGCAATATCGTCAACAACGCGGCACTGGTCTTCAACCGCTCCGACGCCTCGACCTATGCCGGCCAGATCTCGGGCACGGGCACGCTGACCAAGCAGGGCGCGGGCACGCTGACGCTCTCGGGAACCAGCAGCATGAACGGCGACACGACCGTCAGCGCGGGCGCCCTGCTGGTCAGCGGCTTGCTGGCGAGCTCGGACGTGACGGTGGCCTCTGGCGCGACCCTGATGGGCAACGGCACGGTCGGCGATCTGATTCTGGGCGGCCGGGTCGATCCGG
>CAYRKE010000476.1:1917-3610 GCA_964424695.1 uncultured Polyangiaceae bacterium | reverse complement strand
CACGCGAGAATGCCGCAAGCTGGCGCATGGCCTGATCCCCAAGAGGGGGAACGTGGATTGGGCTTTCGTAGGACTCGAAGCGCCGTCGCATCACCGAAACCGCCTCGGGACTCTCGTCGATCAGCGTGGCGTGACCGTCCATACCGAGCCGCTGCTTCAGCGGCGATTAGGACAACCGAACTGCGAAAACCGGGCCGGAGCGAAGTGAACCACTGGGTCAGAAGCCGAGGTGAACCCGCCAGGCTTGGCAGAATTGCGCTCACGCTTCACGAACCTCGCGCACTCAGCGTCAAGTGAGGTTGCCCCCAGCTGTTCATCGTGGATTGGCCTGGCATGCTCGGCTTCGCCTGCGCGTGCCTGACCATTGGTGTCATTTCTCCGGCTCTCGAAGCATCGACACGACTTCAGCAGCATTCAGCACGCGTTCGAGTCCTCTAGCGATTGTGATGGATCCCGGTGGCCCCCCTGAGGATTTCCCAGTGTAGCCACCAAGTTCGGCAATCCAGACAGTGGCTTCGCCGACCGTTGGGGTGGATGAAATCGTTTCCCCGCGACGCGCCCGTTTTCGCTTCATCAATACGAGCGCAGTGACTTCGTCTTCATTGAGTTCAACCGTTGCAGGCACGTTCGGTGATGTCCGTGACGCATGCTTTGGTCGTTCAACTCGAGTGGCTACCATGGCGAGTATCGTGGCCCACCGAACGACTGCTTGCATGCTGCGCAGCTGCGTTTGTTCCGCTTCGCACCACCCGCTTTTCCACGTTTTGTGGAAGTCCTCGATTCGCCAACGCAATCTGTACCCGAAAACGACTCGTTTGAGCGCTTGCTTGCTCGTTGCTGGTGTGCCACGGACCCCCAAGCCCGTGCTCGCGCTCCTTCGTCGCGCTGCGCGTGGTCGGGGATACCAGCGACATGGCATGACGCTGCGCGGGTCTTCACTGACGGCAATGCCTCGCGCTGCCGCGTCGTAGCAAGCCGCAGTGGCAGCATCGATTGGGACCTAAGCGCGCCGAACCTGGCGCCTCCCGGTATCCTCGGTCAAACTGGAGGTCGTGGGAATGGTGTTGGGCACTCTGAAGCGAGCCGTTGTCCTCGGGTCTTGGGGCGCGCTTCTCTTGGGGGCGACGGTGTTGGGCGCTTGCGGCCACCAAGGCACGGCTCGCGACGATACGAGCGACCAGGACTCGACGCGCTTCGATCCGAACGACCCGTGCGCCGGAACTGGTTGCGGCCCCGTTCCCTTCTGCGGAGAGGGATGTCTCACCCCGTGCGGCTGCTGCAGCTGCGGGCCCGGCGAGCGGCTCTGCGTTGGCGGAACGATCTTCGAGTGCATGGAGTACGACTGCTTCGGCCCGGTGGAGACTTGTGCGACGGCCGAGTCCTGCGTCACTTCAAGGGTTGACTCGGCGTTTTGCGCCGAATCTGCTGGCGACTGTGAGGCGGTGCGGGAAGCGTACGAGTCCTTGCTCGCATCCCTCGACGTCACTCCCTTACCGAAGGATTCGGCGAGTTTGGAGCCAGGAGCCTACGTCCCGGGTTGTCTTGAAGACGATTGCGTCGTTAAAGCGGGTCATTGCCAGAGCGGTCTCGGACCTTGCTGGTTTCTCGGTCGTCTTCAGCCTGAGCTCGATCGGCTGCCACGACCAGGGTGTGACCCCCTACTCCGAGCAGCGGGCTGCTCCCTTCAGCCTGT
>CAYRKE010000476.1:0-1817 GCA_964424695.1 uncultured Polyangiaceae bacterium | reverse complement strand
CCGCCGCTGTCCAGCGTATTTCCGGCCACGTTGTTTGCCGCTGTTCCGCTGTGCCCCGCAGCACCCTGGGGCACCGAACCGGAAGCTCGACCTGGTGCGGGGCAGTAAGGGCAGCTCGCCACTCATGGCATGAGAGCGCACGACGGACAAGCCCGCCCGAGCCGTCCCACCGGGATTCGCATGTCAAGGTGCGAGCTGGGTCGATTCCCTGGCGGAGCCGAGATAGTTGCGGCCAAAATCGAGGATCTCCCTTTCGGGCCACAGTGCCGCTGCGCTCTGGAAATGCCGCTTCGCGTCGACCTCGCGTCCGGTACTCATGGCAATCACTCCCCGCTGGTTCTCGATCCAGGCGGGGAGCCACACCTCGTATCGACGGGGAACTCTAGCGAAGCGCTCGGCCTCGCTCAGCAGTTGCGTCGCCCGGTGCCAGGCCCGCTCCCGCATCTCCACCAGCACGGCAAACTGATACAGGGCCACCGGGTTCTCGGGGTCCGCCGCGAGGAGGCTGGACAGGCGCTTGCGAACGACACCTGCGGGAAGTCCATTCCCGCTAGCCATGAGGCGCTCCAGAGCCAGGCGGCTACTGAGAGATTGACGCAGGGAAGCGGCCGCTTGCACCAGGGTCCGGCGGAGGAGCCCGCGCGGAGCTCCAAGCACGAGGGTCGGCGACCCATCATTCTCGGAAGCGTAGAGATGCCCGCTCCAGGGGCTCGTGAGATCCGCGACGCACTCGAGACTCGAAAGCTTGCGGAACGCCGGAGCTTGCCCGACATCGGCGGCAACGAGCTCCGCGATCGGAATGTTGAGGAGCCCCGTGGTTGCGCCGGGCGCAGCAAGGTCGAGCGCGAAGTGCAAGTGCCGATCATACGCCATTCCGGTCCTTCCCATGGTGCCCAGGGCTTGCCCAGCTCGAACGACCTGCCCCTGCGTGACCGATACTTGGTCGAGATGCGCATAAAAGCTCGAGACTCCGTCACCGTGGTCGAGGCGCACGTAGTTGCCATAACCCCCGCCGGAGGCCGAATCCTCAGTGGACTCAGAGAAGACCTCGGAGACTCGTCCCCGGGCGGACGCCACGACCTCCACGCGCTCGAGGTCTTGTGCCGCGAAGTCCAGTGCGTAGGCGTTCTGCGGGTAGGAATGGGTCCTTCCAGCGGGGGCGCGGTTACCCTGCGTGCACAGCACCACGGTGCCGGCTCGAAAGGGCATGCGGAGCACGAGCTCCGGCTCGGTCGGGACTCCGGTGCTTCGCAGTGGCTCGATGGGCAGAGCCAGCTCCCCCGGGGTCGGGAGCGTTGACGATGCTGTTCGCGCCGCCGGGGGGGCTCGCCCGTGCTGTCGGGGAGATCGCGGGCCTTCGGAGTGCCCCTGACTCGGAACGACAGCCGCCACTGAACCACCACTCGGTGCCGCCCTGTCGAGACATGCCGTCGCAACCCAGCGCAGGCTGCGCCCTCCCAGCAGGACAGAGATAATCACGGCAGCACCAGCGAACACGGAAGCCCGCTTCGCCCAATGGCGCCTGCAGGAGTTGGTTCGAGCTTCCACGGTCAACGCACCTCTCGAGAGCCCGTCTGAATACTGTGTGGCACACCGCGCGCGCCCCGGCCAGCGATTGGGGACGGAGCGACAGGCCGCGGCATCGAAGAGCTGCGCGAAGCCATGGCCGAGGCGATTGACTGGAACAGCCTCGCCACCACCAGCCGACCGGAGCTATTTCAGCGGATCCGCGATGAAGTCGACCAGCGGCGAGAACGCAAGGAAGTGGTGCTGCATGTTTCGGATTTGCTGCGCGCCGTTAGCAGCAACCACCCCAC
>CAYRKE010000475.1:0-3646 GCA_964424695.1 uncultured Polyangiaceae bacterium | reverse complement strand
GTCGCCAAGCCAGCCGTCGCTGCGGAGCTCGAACGCCTCGCGAAGTTGTCCGCCTAGAGGTTCACCGTCGCCTCCATCCCACCTCCCTCACCCCTCGAGCGCAGTAGCGATGACTCCAATCGCCAGGAACATGGGCAGCGGTTCGCCGCGAAGCAGCCCTTCGCACGCGCCTTCGAGGGCGACGAACCCGAGCTTCTCGTAGAACCCGACAGCGTCCGGCTTGGCGTCCACGATGAGCCCAATGCAGCCGAGGCGTTCACGCTGGTCGAGCGCCAGCTTCAAGACATGCCGAAGCAGGCCGGTCCCGATCCCGCGCCCTTGGGCCCGCACGTCGATCCCGAGACGAGCCAGGCGAAGTACTGGTAAGGGATACGCAGGAAGCCTCTTTCTCATGCGCGCCTTCGGCATGTTCGCTCGCTCCAGCGACGACGCAGCCACCGTCGCGAAACCGACGATCCGGCCTTCAATCACGGCAACACAGGTGACGGCGAGGTGCAACTTGAACTGATTCTGCCCCGCGTAGTGTTCGAAGAAGCGGTCAAGTTCGGGCTGCCCGCACGAGAAGTCCGTGCGGTCATCATCGCGAGCCAGTGGTCGGATTTCAATCGTCTTTGCCACGCATCAGCTCCCGCAATGCTGAAGTAGGCGCCGGCGGGGTTGCTATGTGCTTCGCGATACCATCAAACACATTGTCTTCCAGAACGATACGCGCAGGCACGAGAGCTTCGTCGGGCAGCTCTCGTCGAGCCTCCATGAAGAAGAGCAACGCCTGCTCGACCACGAAGTTCTTCTTCAGCCCGTGGCTCGCAGTGAAGCGATCGAGCTGGTCTCTGGTGGCCTCCGAGATGGTGGCCGATATCTGTGACTGGTTGCGCATGACGATGTTCTCCGATGCACGCGACTATCTAAAGCATGGCCCACCATGGAAAAACATGCAACCTGCGCCGCGCACGGAAGAATCCGCGTACCCCTGTCCCACTTCCGCTCGCTACCCCACGTTTCCATCGCACAGGGTAGATGGGCCGGCCCCATCGACTGCGGTGCAGAGACTGTGTCCCACTTTCGCTTGGGTGCGATGGCGAGAGAAGGTACCGGTCAGCACCTTGCAGTCGGGCGGGGCGGAGTCACTCATTCGGCTGCCTCGGGCGTGGGGTCGTTTGTGCTCTCGGTTTCTGGAGCGACGGTGAAGTCGAGCAGATGGATCTGGATCTGGCCCGACGCTTCGTCGCGTGAGGTCGAGTACCAGCTTTCGCTTGCCCACCGTCTCGGCTACCTGAGCGAAGAGGCGAACCAGAAGCTCGCATCGCAAGCCACCGAAACGGCAAAAGTCCTGAGCGGCCTGCTCCGCTCGCTGCGGAAGTAGGCTAGATTCCTTCAGGCTGGAGGCTGGAGGCTGGAGACTGGAGTCCGGAGGCTGGAGGTCCACCGCAGGCTGCTGACTGCGTCCCTTGCGTGTGCGAACGCGCCCTCCGTCGCTGCCTCTCCGGCGAGCGGGTCCCACCACCCACCGTGGCGGACCGAATTCTCGCGCTCCTGAACGAGCCGGTGTCCCCTGACGCGATGACCGTGCCTTCGTAGAAGGAGTACTGACGCAGTTCTCTGAGAGAGATGGTGCGACCGCTGTTGAGCTTGAGATCCGCGATTCACTCCTCGGTGCCTCCGAGCTGGGAACGAGACCACTACCAGTGTGCAGGCGGGGGCACGATGAGTTGCCCGAGCCAACAAGGCGATGGCGTCTCCCCACCCACGCCCCCGATCTTCCACTCGCCGCCCACAGCCTCAGCGGCGGTGGCAGCGCATTGAGCCCAGACACCAAGTAGTCCCGTGTGACCAGACAAGTCGACCCGGGAGCCCATTTCGGCTTTGCCAATTGACACATCAATATTATCCGCTAGCCTGAGTCCCTGTGGCAGCTCGCACAGGACCGGGGAGGCCTCGCAAAGATCCGACGAAACTAGCAGCCTGGAAGCCACCGGAGGGGTGGGTTCGTGTCGTGGCCTGGATTAGCCCAGATGAGCGGCGTGCGCTCAAGCGCGTCGCTGTCGAGGCTGATTCCTCGGTTGCCGAACTCATTCGCGCTCTCGCCAGTGGACTTCACCATGGTGTCGTCTCTGCGGACGAGCTGCTGCATCAAGTGAGGAAGGGAACCAGCGTCATGGAAAAGATTCCAACAATCTTCGACCGAGGTGAGAACTTCAAGGTGATCAACCAGGTTCGCAAGGGTTGCGAGTGGGTCTTCGAGGGAGATGGCACTCCGACTGAAAAGCTTGATGGAACCAACATTCGCCTGACGATTCGCAGCGGCAGCGTCGTGAGGCTCGAGAAGCGTCGCAACCCCACCAGCCTGCAGAAGAAGCAGGGCATCATTGATGGATGGTACGTCGATGCAGACGAGACGTCCCCCGAGGACCGTTGGCTCTACGAGGCGGCGCGCAACACCAGCGTGCGGGACTGGCCCGATGGTGAGCACTCTTGCGAAGCATTGGGTCCGAAGATTCAGGGTAATCCGCTCGGGCTCTCGGAACACCGCTGTGTGCCATTCAATCTGGAAATCCCGGTGTACAGCGTTGCCGAACGCAGTTTCGAGCAACTGAAGCAGCTCCTCGATTCGCTGGAGAGCAAGTTCGCCCCTGGCCACCTGGCGGAAGGATTGGTGTTCCACCATCCCGATGGAAGGCGAGCCAAGATCAAGCGCAAGGACTTCGACCACGCCGCCAATCGCTCGTAGGTGAGTCTCGCTTGGGCCTCGAGGGGACGCCATGAATCGGCTCACGGTGCCAGACACCGGCATCGTGAGCCGCGACCAACAGCTGATCGCAAGTAGTCAAGCCAGGCTCTTGAGGAATCCCCCCCTCCGCCCGGAGCACACCGGCGCGGATCGGCTCGAGCTTGAGCAGGCCGAGCAATGTGTGGACTACCCCGCATGCATCAATCCCAACTGCTGCTACTGGGACCACCGCCGCCACTGCCCTGAGTACGCGGCAGCCCTGCAGCTCAAGTACAGCAAGTTCTGGGCGGTGGAGCCAGCGTGTCTGAGGGAGCGGCAGGCGGTGTGGCGGGATGGCTCAGGGAAGAATGGAGTCAGCGTGATCGGATGAGGCGGGAAGCTCGGCCGCGGAGCGGCGTTTCTCGGAGCGACCATGAGAACCCCTAGGCAGGCACCTGCGGAGCCCGGCTGTCTCCTCGCACCTTCATCTGCCGCGGGACATACTCCACCCGTGCGTGCGCTTCCTCCTCAGCCTTCACAACGCCGCCGCTGGCGGCTGGCCGCGGTGGTTAGTGTGTGCGCCCTGAGTACCGTCACGGCCGTGGGATACTTCGAATGGTGGCTGCCCAATGCGCGGCTTTTCGATATCGAGTGGCTCAAGCATGCGTCCGAAGCGGAACGACTCGCAGTTGCCCTCCAAGTTCTCCGAATGCCGCCCGGCAACCACCACGACGCCTGCTCGTATGTGGGAGACTACGGCAGTTCTGAGGACGTTCCCACTCTCATCAACACGCTGTGGTGGATGCCGAACACCGGTCCCGATGGCGTGATGGACTGTGAGAAGCTCTGCTGCCTTCGGGCGCTAATGAAGCTCTCTGCGCACAACGCGGGGTTCAACTACTCTGACTGGGATCGGTGGTGGTCCGGGCAACAGCGAGC
>CAYRKE010000474.1:0-3670 GCA_964424695.1 uncultured Polyangiaceae bacterium | reverse complement strand
TTAGGTCCGTCCGCTTACAATGCGCGTCGGGAGTATGGATCTCTTCCGCAGCCCCCGCTGGTGCGTCACCCGTGGAGTTGCTCCCTTCAGACGACTCCACGTTGCTTCCGGCTCCCGCCGTGGGTGGCACACTCGCCTGGTCTTGCGTGGAGTTGCTCCCTTCAGACGACTCCGGGTTGCTTCCGGCTCCCGCCGTGGATGGCACACTCGCCTGGTCTCGCGACGGCTCGCTGTCGCAAGCGGTTGAGGCGAGTATTATGGCAAGAAGGAGGCGGAAGCCGCCGCCAGAAACCCGAACATCGCACTGTGCCAGTTGCGCCATCCTTCGACACTTAGCAAGCATCGTGCCAGTGGCACCCATACCCAGCTATCGCGCGCCCCGAGCGGCAACTACGAAGTCAGGGAGTGCCACGCCAGCCGCGGTGCGCACAGAGAGCGCCACCGGAGCGCCGCACGTTACGTGCCTGATCTCGGCCGTCCTCTCGACTAGGGGCCGCCACGGCCATCAGCCTGTACAGGTCAGGATCGAGGCCTCGCCCTGAGCAGTACAGACCGGAGAGACTGAATCGGTGGGGCAAGGGCTGCAGTTCGCCGCAGAGCAATCGGCGCAGCCGATCGGGATCGTCTCGTTGCTCCGGGCGATGCAAGGCTCGGTCTCCACGACCGCCAGCGGAAACACCGCCTCGCACGAACAACAACGGCTGTAGTCGATCGCGGGGATGCAGTCGCGGCCTGCTGTTTCGCACTCGTCCGCGAAAACGCAGGTGCCCGTCTCGCTTCTGGTAACGACGCGGCTCGGCGGCGAGAAGTAGGTACAGGCCATGCTCATGCACAGCTCCGCGTCCGGGCAGGCTTCCAGCGTCGCACTCGTGTAGACGTCATCGTAGGGAACGAGGCAGGGATCGCCGAGACTGAGTGAGTCTGCTGCCAAGGGGTGGGAACAGCACTCGTTCGCCTGCACGGCCACGTAGCATCCCATCATCCCGCCCCCATCCGCCACGCCCCCTGTACCACTCGTCGTCGTGCCGCCCGTCGCGGCTCCGCCGGAGTGCGAGCCGCCACCCGAGTCGCCACCTCCGGCTCCGGCCACGCCACTCCCAGATCCGCCGCTAGTGGCGTCACCGTTCCCGCCTCCTCCCGAAGCATGGGACCCCGACTTCCCGCCACAGGAGATGAGCACCACGCCAAGCAGAAGGCTCCCGAAGCTCCACCCATTGCACACCATGGCCGGATTGTAGCGCGGCACGGGGCACGGAGCGAACTCCACTCAGGAGGGGGTGAGTCAGCCTCTGAGCTCCCCCGCTGACCACGGCCTACGAAAAGACGATGGCGGTTCGGAGCCGTATGCTGGTCTCGGCCGCTTCGTACAGGGCAAACCAGACCAGCAGCTCGACGTGAAACGGGTGGTCTTCGTTCTCGGACAGGGAAGCGATGCGCTCCGCCTCGGCTGGCGGCAACGACCCGTCCGACGCGAGGCGCACGCCAATGTGCGGGGCCACTTCGACGAGCTCCCGCAGTAGTCCATGGCTCGAGCCGAGGATGCCGCCGGGGATGGCCTGCGGATCGTCCGGGAAGATGGGGTCGGGAAAGTCGATCGGCACGTACAGGCCCTCGCAATCCGAGTGGCACAGCAGGTGCGAGTCGAACAGGCTCGATGCGTCGTCGACCAGTTCCTTGTCTGCGTCCAGGTTGCCGTCGGTCACCGGCGCGAGCGGTTCGTCCGGGCGTTCGCGGAGGTGCGCGAAGGCTCGGCGCAGGTAGTGGAGGAAGCTGTACGGGAAGCTCCCGCAGGCCTGCTGAGCCGGAAGGACCAGCTCATCCGGTTCGTCGTACGTGGGGAGGCCTTCGTCGGTCAGCACGGCGTTCGCTTTGGCGAACATCTCCTTGGCCCATGCGTAGCCCTCCTCATCGTTCTGCTTCAGATCCGCCTGGAAGCCGAGGTTCACTGCGAGTCCCATAGGCGGCGAGCTTACCGCAGCCACCGTTCGGGGAAAAGGCGTGCACCGAGCCCTACAGCTACGGCTGGATCCATGACAATGCGCAAAGGGCTGGTCCATCACCGGCTGCGGCGGAGTGACCCACCGCGTGGTCCCCGTGAGCCACCCCCGATTCGGGGGGCAACACCAGCCATGGCGCAAAGCCGCCTAGCGCGACCGGGCCGTCCGTTGAGCCCCCGGAGTGGCGGTGTAGCGTTCTGGGATCGGTCGGCCTTGCTCGTCGCCCCCTACGCTTTCGATGGATGCCGCTCCGTACCGCGCCGATCGAGGGGCCGACGGTGTCGAATTCTGCAGAGTCAGGGAACGAACGGCTGCGGAAGGTGAGGGCGGGACAGGCACGCCGCAGAGATGGTAGCCTCCGGTGCGCGTCAAGCCCCGGTGTGACGTCCAGGAACGGTGGGTCATGAAGAAGCATCCTAGCGAGAGAGTAGGGAGGGCGAGCGTAGCGCTCGGGTGTTTGGCGCTGGCGTCGTGTCAGGCGCTCTCGGGGCTGAGCGATATGTACGACCGGGAGATGGGGGGAGGCGGTGGGCATGCTGGGCAGGTGGGGGAGAGCGGTAGCGGCAGCGGCGGGAGCAGCGACAGCGGCGGGAGCAGCGACAGCGGCGGGAGCAGCGGCAGCGGCGGGAGCAGCGGCAGCGGCGGGAGAAGCGGCAGTGCCGGCGACAGCGGCGGAGTCGGCGACAGCGGCGGAGTCGGCGGCAACGTCGGCGGCAGCGGCGGAGTCGGCGGCAACGTCGACGGCAGCGGCGGAGGCCCGAGCGGTGGGACCGGTGGCGCTGGGGTGGGGGGCGGCGGACCGTGCATGGAGTGCGATGATGGGTGCGTCGATCTAGAGACTGACGTGGAGAACTGCGGGGCTTGCGGGCGCGCATGCAGCAGCGCCCACGCTGAGAGAGTGGCGTGTGTGGGAGGGGAGTGCCGCCCGGAGTGCGCCGGGCCGTATGGGAACTGCCGGACGCCGGGGGCGGCGCAGGCAGACGACGGGTGCGAAACCAACCTGGACACGAACGCGGCGCACTGTGGGTGGTGCGGGCGGGAGTGCAGCGTGATGAACGCGGACGGGACGAGCTGTGTGGCAGGGGCGTGCCAGCCTCGCTGCATCGGTGACTATGGGGACTGCGAGAGCCCCACAGCGCCGGATACGGACGATGGGTGCGAAACGGACTTGCAGACGAGCGCCGCGCACTGCGGAGCGTGCGGCCGTGCGTGCAGTTTGCTGAACGCCTCGAGCACCGAGTGCGTGGAGGGAGCGTGCGCGCCGCAGTGCAGCGGAGAAGCTGTGGACTGCGAAACGCCGCGGGCGCCGAGCGCGGATGATGGATGCACGGACTTGCAGACGAGCGCCGCGCACTGCGGCGCGTGCCAGGCGGAGTGCGTCACGGCGGACTGCCGAGCCGGGAGGTGCCAGAGCCTCTCATGCGCTGGGATGGCAGGGACGGAGTGCCAAGGGGAGAGCTGCAGTACGAGCTTGGAGGTACCAGCCGGGAGCGCGTACCCGATGGGGCGCGGTGCAGGGAGCGACGCCTGCCCTGCTGGGATGAGCTGCAGCTCCGATGAGGAGCCAGAGCATCTGGCAACGGTGAGCGGATTCGAGCTCGACAAGTACAAGGTGACCGTCGGGAGGTTCCGAGCGTTCGTGGCAGCATTCGGAGCGGGATGGCGGCCCGGGG
>CAYRKE010000473.1:0-3673 GCA_964424695.1 uncultured Polyangiaceae bacterium | reverse complement strand
CCAGCGGCCAGGATCGCCGGGCGTCGTCCCAGTCGAGGTCTCGCAGTAGTGCTAATTGGTATGGTACGCGAGTTGCGCCGCGCTCGCGGTGCTGCCCGCACCCTGGATGCATAAGTGGAGCTCGACGGCGGAACCCATCCCGCGGCTCAACCCGCGCCTGCGCTGGGGATCCTCTCCCCCAAGAAATCTCAAGAAAACCCTTGTGGTCTACGATGCCACAGTTATTGGAGCGGGGTGGTGAGCTCACCGACGCCATCTTGGAGTCCGGCAAACGTCTCGTCTTCCTGGAGACACCGGCCGCGAGCCTCCCCCCACGACAAATGCCCCGACGCGTGGGCCCGCACCCGAGGACCGGAGCCGCCGTGCCGAGGCGAACCGTAATCACAGCCATCGGACCCTGCTGGGGGAACCCGCTGGGGGCTGGAAACCGCCCGCCCAGTGCTGAACGGGCTGAACACATTCCACTCTCGCGGTTCTTTTGCTACAGGCGTACAGGGAGTGCACCCCATCGCCGATCTCTGCAGTGTGTCGCACGGCCACGACTGGGGTTCGCCCCACCGAAGACACGGTTCGAACCGTCACTCTGCGTCTGGCCCTCGGCTCACGAGTTGGATACGGTGGGTGGCTTGTACCAATAGGCCGGCATCAGCGCTTCAGAATGCTCCCACGGGGCGGCTGCAGACACGGGGTGAGAAGGAAGAAACATGCTGAAGAACGTTCTCGGCAAATGGCTGGAGATCCTGCTGTCGACCGCCTCGGTCTTCATCCTGTACCCCTTCCTCGTATCGAACATTGGCGAAGACCAGTATGGCGTCTGGCTCCTCATCAACTCGATCACCGGGTACTTCCAGCTTCTCGCTCTCGGCGTGCCGCTGTCGACGGTGCGTCACATATCCAAGTACTGGGCACAGAAGGACTATGACAAGGTCAATGAGGTCGTGGGGACCTGCCTCGTCGTGTACGGCATCATCGCGCTGATCGTACTCGCGCTGGGCTCTGGCCTGGCGCTGGGGCTCGATACGCTCTTCGAAATACCGCAAGCATACGTGCGACCCGCGAAGATCGCAGCGCTCATCGCCACCGCCACCATCGCGTGCAGCTTCCTGTTCGAGGTGCTCGAGGGCACGATCCACGCGCAGCAGAAGCAATTCGTTCTAGCAATGATCAGGAGCGCGCTGGTGCTGACTCGCACGGTAGCCACACTCCTGCTGGTGAGGCACGACAACGGCTTGTACGTCATCGCCTTGGTGCTGGCCGGTTCGGTCTTCGCTCAGGGGGTGGTCATGGCCGTCTACGTGCGAAGACACTATCCCGTGATGCGCTTTTCCCTCGCGGCGGGCACCAAGGCGATGGCCAAGGAGATCTTCCACTACAGTATGTGGGCGCTCGTAATGAGCTTGGCCGGGCTCATTTCCTTTAGAACCGATCCCATCGTCATCGGTTCGGTCCTTTCCGTGGGGCTCATCGTCTACTTCTCCGTCGCCAACAACCTCCTTCTCTACCTCTCGGAGGTCATGGAGGGCATCGCTCAGGCGCTCATGCCGCGAGTGAGCAGCATGGAGGCACGCAAGGAGATCACCGCGCTCGCCCCCGTCTACCTCGAATACAGCCGGCTCACGTACCTCATCATGCAGGCCGTGTGCGTGATGTTCATCGTTCTGGGAGGAGACTTCATCGCGCTGTGGATGGGTGAGGAGTTCCGCGGTCCGGCCGGCAGGGTCTTGATCATCCTTGCGCTTGCCTACCAGTTCTACTTGGTCCAGCGCGGCGTGGGCGTTGCGATTCTCCTGGGTATCGGTTCCATCAAGGTACCAACCTTGCTCATGGTTGGCGCGGCCGTTCTCAACGCCGTCGTCAGCGTCATCCTGGCGATGTTTTGGGGCATCGAAGGGGTCGCCTGGGGAACCACGATTCCGCTCTGGCTGCTGAGCGCGGCTCTCCTTGTCTATACCTCACGATTGCTCCACGTGAGCGTCGGCAGGTATGTACTCCATGCCTACGTCATCCCGAGCCTCATCTCACCGTTGCTCATCGTTCCGCCCCTGCTCTTCAAGCTGATTTCGGCCGTCGACAGCTTTCCGAAGTTCGTGGGTGTGGCAGGCGTCTCCACCCTAGCCTATTGCGTCGCAGCCTTCTACCTGCTGCCCAAGAACCAGCAGAGCGGGCTGCTTCGGATGCTCCCTGGGCGTCGGCGCACGGTCGAGCCTTCCTGACGCGGCAATCCGTCGAGTTGCCGTTCGAGATCCGCGATGGGGCATGCGGTCACGGCCGCAGAAAGCCGGGGCACGGGGCCGCCTTGGAAGCGGAGACGAGTCAGGGCTTGCGGAACCCCAAAAGCCGATTGATCATGCCGAAGCTGCGGCAACGCGGTGGCTGGAGCAGTCACTCGAAAGCGAGTGGTGCCCTGCGGTGGATGCAAGAAGACCCAAGCGTATCTTCGATGGTTAAAAATAGGAGGCTGACGATGGCTTTTGACCTCAATGTCCTGCGAATCGACCCTGCCAAGGAGCTGGAGCGGCTAGCAGCGTTCATCAAGGAGCAGGTAGACGTCGTCTATCGTCGCAAGGGGATCGTCGTCGGTCTGAGCGGCGGCATTGATTCGGCCTGCACCGTTTCCCTCGCGGTGCACACGTTGGGAAAGGACAAGGTCGTGGGATTGATCCTTCCTGAGAAGGAATCAAACCCCATCAGCAGCGAGTTCGCCATCAAACACGCCGAGCAGCTGGGGATCGAGTACCGTCAGATTGACATCACCCCGACCGTGGACAGCGTGGCCTCCTACGCACGTCGAGACGAGTACATCCAGAAGCTCATTCCCGAGTATCGTCCAGGGTTCAAGTACAACGTCACGTTACCCACCGATCTCCTGGAGCGAGATGCGTTCTCCGTTTACAATCTCCAGGTACAGATGCCCGACGGCGAGATCAAGAGGAAGCGTCTGTCGCTGGACGAGTTCCGCGGCGTCACCTCGTTCGCGAACATCAAGATCCGCGCTCGTATGCTCCACCTGTACGCTGAAGCAGATCGGCGCAGCATGGCGGTAGGTGGCACCTCGAATCGGACCGAGTTCCTGCTCGGTGACTTCTGCAAGTACGGCGACGGTGGCAGCGACTTCGAGCCGCTCGTTCACCTGTACAAGAACCAAGTCTATCAGATGTCGGAGTATCTCAAGGTCATCCCGGAGATAGCGAATCGGCAGCCCAGCCCCGATACGTTCAGCCTGCCCGTGACCGACCAGGAATTCTTCTTCAGGATCCCCTTCGACAAGCTCGACTACCTCCTCTACGGCTGGGAGCACCAGGTGCCGACTGCGGAAGCTGCCGCGGTGCTGAGCCTGCCGGAAGATGCGGTCAAGAGGGCCTACCGAGACTTCACGACGAAGAACCATGCCACGGCCCACCTGCGGGTGATGCCCTACGCCCCGGAGCACGTCGCGTAAGGGCAGCGCCAGGGTCGCGGTCTTCCGACCTCGCCGCTCACTGGTGCCCGGCCAGAGTAGCCTGCGCCACGAGCACGACGGCGCGGCGTCCCATTCGGGGCGTCGCGCCTTCTCGCATGACGAGGTCGCTAGTACTACTGCCCCAGGTACTTCGCTTGCGCAGAAGGGAACTAGAAACAGGGAACTAGCAACGCGAACGCAAACCAGAAATGGGGACCGAGCGCGAAAACCAGC
>CAYRKE010000472.1:0-3715 GCA_964424695.1 uncultured Polyangiaceae bacterium | reverse complement strand
TGGTTTGCGTTCGCGTTGCTAGTTTCCTGTTTCTAGTTCCCTTCTGCGCAAGCGAGGTACGTGGGGCAGTAGTACAGAATCGACACGGCCGCCTTGCATCGGATCAGGGCTTGTTGACACATCGCACATAGTATGAGTTGGTTCCGTCCTGCCCCTCGCCGGTGGAGCCCCACTGGAAGCTCACCCGCCAATGGGATTGTGAGGTTCTTCCAGTCGAAGAGTAGTGATGCGAACAGGTGCCCTCCAGCTCCGCCGGCCAATAGCATCCGTTGGCCGGTCCCGCACCCTCATCGCAATAATCACACGTCTCAACGCCATTGCAGGATTCATCTTGCCAGCACGTCGGATCCGAAATCCCATCAACCTCCAGGACACACATGCTCAAGTCATCAATGGCTTCCTCGAAGCCGTTTTGACACCCTCGGAGCAGAGTGATCAAGTCTGCGATGTTGGGGAGCTCCCAATCGGTGATGCCGCCCGTGTCTCTGCCACCACAGTATGTTGCGCCGGAAGCTGCTGAGTGAAGTTGGAGACTATGATCCTTCTCCCAGCACAATCCCGAGTTTTCGTCGTAGTAGGTCTCAGTCGACGCTTCGCACGCGCATCTGTGATTGGCCACGCATGATGCACTCGCTGCGCTGCTGTCGCACAGTTGGGTGTTGTTACAATCGACTGCAGTATCCCAGTCGGAAGGGTAGTCAACCGTACCGGCGCATTGATCGGAGAAGCCGGTGCAGTACTGGGTGCCCTGTCGGCTTTCCGCATTGCCTCCACAGCCACTCTGGCAGCGGTACTGAGTTGGGTTGCCACACGGCTGCGTGTTCGGTGAGAAGCAGTTCTGCTGCTGTTCATTGCAGGTGTTGTTACAGGTGCTTCCGCCTGCACAACGGGAGCCGCCCGGAAATTCGTGAGAACAGGCCCCTGCATTGCAGGTGTCTCCGCCGTTGCACCAGACGCCATCGTCGCAACTAGTGCCCGGACTGGCGTTGCTCCATGCCGTCTGATTCTGCGAAGCGTCACAGATGAGACACGCATTGGTCGGAGCCGGAGAGTCGTTGGCTCTGCATGTTCCGTCGATCAAGCAGGAGTCAGCCTGCAGCGTGTTGAGGCAGGTGTTGGCGTTGCAGGTGTCTTGAGTGCACGGGAGACCGTCGTCGCAGTCAGATGCATCGATGCAGGCGCAACCAGCCGCAGCGTTTGCGGTCGGTGTCCCCTCACACTCCCCGGAGCCGTCACAACGATCGTTGGCTGTGCAAGCGTCCGTGTCGTCGCAGGTCACGCTGTTGCCAGGATAATGCTCATCGCACATGCCGGTTCCGGGATCGCAGGAGCGGTCGGCGCCGCAAGCCTCGTCATCGTCAACGCATACGACGTCCGAGCCGCCGCATCGTCCGGCACCGTCACACTCGTCATCCTCGGTACACAGATCGCCATCATCGCAGTCAGCGCCAGCATCCACCGACCAGTCATCGGCGGCCGCTGGGGAGTCGCAGACTAGGCACGAATTTGCCGGGGAGCGACTCCCCTCAGCGTAGCAGCTGCCTTCGATTACGCAGCCTGCGCAATCCACGCTGCAGGAATCGCTCGCGACGTCACAGATCTCGCCCTCCGGGCAGGTCGACGTCGCGCCCATGCACTGGCTCGCCGAGTCGTTGCAGGTCTCCGCACCGTTGCAGTCCACCCCGTCGTCACACACGCGGTCATCGCCGACGCACTCGCCAGCGCTACAATGATCGTCAACCGTGCAGAAGCGGTCGTCGCTGCAGGACTTGCCGTCGTCATTGCTCCACTCACTCGTGGAATGCATCACGTTGCACACCAGGCAAGCATTGTTGGCGTTGGCTTCGCTGTCGGAGTAGCAGCGGTCGGCGATGAAGCAACCGTCGGGATCCCGTTACTCGAGGTGTCCGCTCTCCGGGACGAGGAAGGACCACTCGAGCCAACCCGTACCTCCTCGGCCGTCGCGAACGAAGGCGAGCAGAGGGATGGGTTGCCCAGCGCCGAAAATTCCGTCCGCCGGGGCGCGGAGCGGGAAGGTCACGTCCAGCTGCTCCGCCCCATGCCCCGGGTAGATCTCCTCGGATTCGTGTTCGGCGCGCAGCACGCTCCACACTTCGCCGCTCAAGGTTTCTCTGGGGCGGCTGGCGCTGCCCTCGGGCAACTCCTCCGCTGCCTCGTCCGCGACGACGAGGCTCAAGCGGAGCGGCTCACAGCCGCCGCGGACGCCCGTGCAGCGAGGCACCACGGGCCAACACTCCCTGTCGGCGCCGCAGTCATAGTCGAAGGCAGCGCCCCCGAGCGCCGCGCAGTCGGCGCTGCTGGTGCACGCGCGGCGTTCGAGCGTGACGCCATCGAGACGCAGTGCCGACAACTCGGGGTTGGCGTTCGAGACGCCGGGAACCGTTCGGATGGTGGTGAAGCCCACCGCGAAGTCCTGGTTACCGAGCTCTGCGCCGTCCGGTCCGTAGCAGCGCAGGGGTATGGTGTCCTCGAGGTCGAGCCGCGGTCGGAGCTCGCCGCGACATGCCGCGACGAAGGCGTAGGATACGCCCTGGGGTCCGCTCGCAGTCGCCACCACAACGTCTTCGGGGATCGGGAGTGCGAAGTGCGTGCCCGCTCCGACCCAGCCCTCGGCGCCCGGCGGATCCTGAAACTCATCGAGAATCGGATCGGGGAGCTCCCCCACGATGGATCGGAGGGTCGGCAGACAGCCGTAGTACTCGCCCGCAGGTGGGTTGTGGCACCCACCGAGCCAGAGCACTCGAACGCTACTGTCGTCCAGCAGGCTCCCCCAGCCGTCACCCTGCGCGCTCAGCACGGCGGAGCGGGTGAGGGCCGCATCGCTTGCTGAGACCGTGGACGCACTCTTCCCGGCTGCTCCTCCCGAGCGCGCATCACTGGGATTCGAGGGCACTATCATGGCGCTGTGGAATACTTCGAGGTCGATCGTGGATCCCGGCACTCCGCTCGGGGGATCGGCCTTCACTGCGATGAGCTCGAGGCGCTCGGCTCGCTCGGGTTCCGAGTCGGTGCAGCCGGTGAGGACCGCCAGCAAGGCGAGAAGGCCTCTGCAACGGAGCACCATGATTCGAGGAAGTGCGCGCATCAGAACTCTCCTCGCAGACCTACGGAGGGTATCATGGGAAGCGGGAACCGGACATACGTCGAGTCACTGAAGTCTTCATTATAGCGGACGTCGGTCACGCGGCGGCTCGCATAGGCATTGATCACGTCCAGGTAGGCCGTGAGCTCGAGCCAAGCGATCTGCCAGTGCTTCTCGGCGCGGAGGTCGAGCTGATGGTAGGCTGGGAAGCGGCGGCTCGAACGCTCGCCGTACACTGGCACGTAGCTGTCACTGGCGCTTCCGTACAGCGATCGCACTACGGGTGTGTAGGGCATTCCGGACACGTACTGGAAGCGCGCTCCGAGCTCCCAGCCTCGACCGAGACGATAGCTGCCCAGGGCCGTCAAGATGTGGGTCTGATCCCAGTACGCGAGCTCGTAGCTGCCGTGGCTGTCCGGTCGACGCATCGAGCGTGACAGCGTGTACGCGAGCCAGCCATACACGTCGGAACCGGCTTCATCGTAGCGAAGGAGGCTCTCGAGGCCGTAGGCATGGCCTTCCCCCTGGTTGACGAACCGGACCGTGCCCTGCGCATTCGCGGCGCTCTCTACCAGCTTGGAGAGCCGATAATAGTAGCCCTCGACGTTTAGA
>CAYRKE010000471.1:0-3715 GCA_964424695.1 uncultured Polyangiaceae bacterium | reverse complement strand
TCTGAACGTCACACCTCTGACGCCTCCGCCGGGCAGAGCGCGCTCATCCTGTCGAAGCTGAGCCGTGTCATCGAGTTGTGGCCATCTTGGCGAAGCGATTGCGCTTGTGCGGCCTTCGAATTTCGGAGTAGAACTTCGAGTGGGCTGGCGCGGAGTGTCTGCAGCCAACGGAAGTCTCTCTGGTCGCAGAGAGCATCAGTGTCGAAAGCCGCTGTATTGCCTCTTGGGTGTCACGGGTATCTGTGACGCCCTCCCAGTGACACCACGTGCCGAAGACACGGATTGCTATTTGCAGAGAAGGGCGGAGAATCGATGACTCGAACCTGCTGGGGCTGGTGGGGGGGCTCGACCCCTCCTGTGCGGAGATGGCATTGGATGGGGCTCGCGGCGCTGTGCAGCCCGGTGAGCTTCGCGTTCCCTGCCTGCGTGTACGATTCCTCCGAGCGCTGCGGCGAGCACCAGGTCTATGTTCGCGAGGCGGGAGGTGTCGCCGTCTGCGTCTGCGATGACCAGTCCGCGTCCGTAGGCGGGGTGTGCGTTCCCTGCGGCGAGGGCGAGGTGGTCGGGCCGAGTGGGTGCGAATGCGCGCCCGGATCTGCCAGGGGGTCGGAGAATGGCCCCTGTGTCGCGTGTGGGGAGAACGAGGTTGCTGGCGAGAGTGGGTGCGAGTGCGCAGAGGGTTTCGAGCGAACCTCGCCTGAAGAGCCATGCGAAGCCTCATCCGGTGACGACGCGCCGGGCGATGATGATGCCGGCGGACAGAACTGTGAGAGCGATGCTGACTGCAACGAGGGGGACGCCTGCGATCTCACCGCATCACCTGCTGTGTGCGTCGTGCGTCCAGAAGGCCTCGGGATGTCCTGCACGTCGAACGACGACTGTGCCGGAACCGAAGCGACCTTCTGTGATATGGTTGTGACCAAGGCCTGTACCGTATCCGGGTGCACTCTTGATCCGAACGACTGCTTCCCTGGCTACACGTGCTGCGATCTGTCGAGCTTTGGGTTGGCGGGGCTAACGCTATGCTCCTTGGGGGAGTGTGTAACACTCTGAGGGTGAGTACCAATGAATGTGATCAAGCAGCTTCATGCTCGGCATATGATCCATCTGTCTCCTGTGTGCAGGGTTGCATCTGCACTCGCGCTAGTGCTCGCTTCGGCTCGGGCAAGCGCGCAAACCGGCGTTGTGGTTCCTGCACCGAGTGTGGCGCAGGGGGCACAGGCGGCGGGTCAGCCTGGATCCCCAACCGTTCCACCGCCGGCCGGCGTCCAAGCAGCGCCTGCGGCGGCTCCCGGCACCTCTGGTGAGCAGCCCGGCAGTGCGTCAGAGTCCGATTCTGGAGCCGCTTCGGGCGAGGCGGCTCCACCTGCACCTCCAGAGACCGGGGGAGAGGCCCCGGCTTCAGCCGTGTCCGCCGTGGAAGCCGGCGTGGCACCTGTTGCGGATGCGCACCCTGCTTCGCCTTGTGGTTCCTGTGAGGATGAGGTGGCCGCGGCTGCGGCCGCAGCCGTGGAAGCCGAGCTTGCCGCCCGCGAGGCCGAGGAGGAGGTGAAGACCGGCGCTCTGGCGCTCCAGGCTTACGGGTTTGCCGACTTCACCTATGCGCGGCAGCTAACCCACAACGAGCGGAACATAATCATCCCGCGGCTCCCCTCGTTCTACATCGGCAATTTCAACCTGTATTTGGGCGCGGATCTGGGGAGTCGGTGGCGGTCGCTTTCCGAGGTTCGCTTCACCTACCTGCCCGACGGTGCCGCGCTGATCGATGAGACGGGCATGCAGCGTGTCACGAGTTCGTATGGAGACTACGCTGACTACGGTCGGGCCCGCAAGGTTGGTGGGGTGATCCTGGAGCGAGTCTGGCTGGAGTACTCCGCCCACCCCCTATTCAACATTCGGGGCGGACAGTGGCTGACTCCCTACGGGATTTGGAACGTGGATCACGGGTCGCCCGTCGTGATCGGCGTTACTCGTCCCTTCATTGTTGGAAACGAGCTGTTTCCATCACACCAGACGGGCCTCGAGCTATACGGCTCCCACGGCATCGATTCCACGACAGTGGGGTACCACCTCACTCTCTCCAATGGTCGCGGCCCCGTCGATACCTACACCGATCTGGATCGGAACAAGGCCATCGGTTGGCGGCTTTGGGTCAGGCAGGATACGCCGGTGGGGGTATTCAGCGTGGGGACGTCGGGGTATCGAGGTCAGTACACCGATACCGGGTCGGCTATGGAAATGTCTCCGGACATGACTGACTGGGTCTTCACATACCCCGTTGTCGAGCGATATGAGGAGCTTAGTCTTGCTGGCGACTTCAAGTGGAGTTGGGGTGGCTATCTGCTCCAGGGCGAGGTGATCGTGCATGATGTGGCCTACGACGATTATCATCGAGCGGTGGGGCAACTAGGAACGACTGGCTGGAATCCAGATAGTCGAACCTGGGGGGCCTACGGCATAACGGGCTACCGGTTACCGTGGCTCGGGGTTATGCCCTTCGTGGGGTTCCAGTATATGGATTTTGGTGAAGGTAACCCATTCACCTGCTCCGAACTCAACGGCGGACTCAACGTGCGACCGACGGACCGCGTGGTCTTGAAGGCGGTGGGGCTCTGGCTCTGGCGGCCAGATCCCTGGGTGTTCTCGAAATCCGAAGGACAGTTCATGGCACAAGCCGCATGGAGTTTCTGACATGCTGACTCGACGAACGCTGCTTGGTGTCTGCATCGCATTGGGAGTCATGGCAACCGCTCGCGTTCCTTCAGTGGTTGCCAGGTCAAAGACGACGTTCGCGATTGTGGTCGCGAAGGACAGCCCGGTGAACGAGCTGTCGTTTGGGGACCTGAAGCGACTGTACATGGGAGAGGCCGTCATGGCGAGGGGTGTTGACCTCAAGCCGTTCGCTCTCAAGAAGGAGCGCGTCGAACGCGCGGAGTTCGATCAGTTGGTGATGGGAATGGACCCGGAGACAGTCGGACTCTACTGGACGGATCGAAAGATCCGCGGGCAGACTGGCGCGCCGAAAGCGATCTCCGATCCGGCAGTTCTGGTGCGGGTCGTTGGCGCAGTGCCGGGCGCCGTGGGCTATGTTCCCTCTGATACTGCGAGTGGGCTGGTCAAGGTGTTGCGGATTGACGGGAAGCTGCCTCAGCAACCGGGTTACCGGTTGGGTGGGTAGGTCGGTGGCAGCATCGGGCTCTTGAGAGCGTCTGGACTCGGGTGCCTCCTCCGCGCCAGGGAGGAGGAGGCGCAGCGGCCAGGTACCAACTTCCAGAATGCTGACGAACACCGAAACGACCGCGTGCGAGGGTCAGTGAGCCGTCCCAAAGCCGCGGGACCGCGTCCACGAGTTTGCTTGGGATGCGGTGTGGCATAACGGCTCTGCTGCGACGGGAAGGCTCTGCGCGGCGGGTGGGCAGGGTGACACGGCTTGCTTCGAGGGCGCGCCACCGTTGCTGGTCGATCATTCTCGTGTGTGTGGAGCGGGCGCCAAGCCTCAGCGAATCGGCCCGCGGCAGTCGGGACGGGCGGTCCAATGGGTTCGCTCGCGAAGCTTGCGTCACCAGTCGATGACTTGGCGTTCGTGCCGAGTCTCTCTCCTTTTCACAAGCGAAGGTGTCCGTTTCTCCCCCGAACGAGGACCGACGTAACTCCGCCAAGGCTCAGCGCGAAGGAGGGTTTCCTAGTGCCTCGAGCGCCGAGCACTGAGCGCCGA
>CAYRKE010000470.1:0-3719 GCA_964424695.1 uncultured Polyangiaceae bacterium | reverse complement strand
TACTGCTCGTCCATCTCGGCACGTCAACCGTCGAGCTTCAGGGTCCCTTCCGGGGTACGGTAATTGCCCCGAACGCGATCGTGGACCTTCGTCGCCCAGAGGGCGTCCACAGGGGTGCGTTCTTTGGGCAACAGGTGCAGGTGCAGTCCGATGCCCACGTAGAACTCGAACCGTTCATGGAGCTCGAGTGCATCACGGGTTGTTCGGCTCATGGGAGCTGTGTCGCTGGAGCCGGCTCCACAGCGTTGGAGTGCGAGTGCGAAGGTGACTGGGTCGGCGAGCATTGTGAGGTCTACAGTCCCATTCTTCCTGCCGAGCCGGTGAGTGATTGGGAGCTGCCGACTGACTCGGACAGTCCCTATGTGGATGCGACCCCTGCCGCAGACGGAACGGTTCTGGCTACCACAGACACCAGCGTCGTGTCGGTGGCCAGTGACGGGACCACGAGCGTGTTGGCGACCTTCGGTGATGAGGCAGATGCCCGGCTCGCGACGCCATCCACTACACGGATGGGGCGCGCACCGTCGTGCTGGACCAATCGGGCAACGAGCTGGTGCGCACCGAGGTCCCACTACGCCACCTCGAAGTGAGCCTGAGCGGGGAAAAGATGATCACCGAGCTGGCGCGGCGCGGGACGCACATCGTGCATTTCGACCACGAAGCGATGAGCGACCCCCAGGAGTTCCCGGAGCCCGTCTGGAACCTGGCGATTTCTCCGGATGGTGTCTTCTCGGTCGCCACCTGGCAGACGGGGGTTCGGTTTTTTGTGAATGGCGAGCTCCACGGTACCTACTCGCTGCCGCTCAAGCTTGCAGCAGGCGTTGCCGTGTCTGATCGCGGCGAGATTCTGGTGGGTGGCAAGACCGACACAGGAACTACCCGGACGGTTCTCCTGTCGCGTGACGGTACGGAGCGGTGGCGCCACGACGGTGAAGCGGAGCTGAACGCGTACCGACCGGACGTCTCATTCTTCCCTGGTGGCGACGCCTTCGTCGTGCGCAGTACCGCTGGACTTCAGGCCTACACCATCGATCGGAGCAACTGAGATGTCGAAGAGAAGACTAGGAATTCTTGCCGGCGTTGCGGCGGTTTGTGGGCTGCCCAATGTTGCGAGCGCCCAGGAGCTCGAGCCCCATTCCTTGCACTGGCCACTGTGGGCCTATGATCGGGATGCCGGCACTTACGACGTCCCGCGGCTCGGAGCCACGAATGCGAACGGCAACTTCCAGGGCGACAGCTACGACGCTGCGTACCTCGCCAGGCCACTCGAGGACAGGGGGCCCTATCTCCACCCGGGAGTCGACATCCGGGGGCTCTACCAAGACGTCGTGCGAGTTCCAGCGACGGCCAACGTCTGGCTGAGCAACGCGGACACGGATTTCTGCCCCCAGAACGCGGGGAATACCCAATGTCGAGTCTACATGCTCGATGGCCAGAAGCGCTACGTCTACTACTTCTCGCACATCGACTATGCCGCAAATACGGCCGCTTCTGGCGACACCGTGCGAACTGCAATACAGAACGCTCTGCAGCAGCAGGAGGCCTACCTCTCCTCGGCAGAACCAACAGATCCAGCGATACTAACAGCAGTCGCTGCTGACACCGAGCTCATAGAGGGTCATATCCTGGGGGCTTCGGCAGATTTTCCTGGATACCATCACCTGCACTTCGGAATTTTCGATCTGCAGAGCAATTTCGACATGCTCGATCCGCTGCTGTATCTCGAGAGAGAGCCGGCACCGGGCTACGTGTTCGTCGACGATGAGCCTCCGACTGTCCATGAGTTCCACCTCGAGTCCGAGGCGCCTATAGCGGGGCAGGGGACGCCCGTGGTGCCGAGCGGTGCATGCCACGAGCTCAACGGTGGTACCTATGACGCAATTGCCGAGATGAGCGACACCCTCTCGACGGATCAGGGGCTCATCGACCAGGGAGAGGGCTTCGCCGCGAACAGCGTTACCAAGGCGCGCTTCATCATCCAGCCAGCGCATGGCATGCGAGAAGTGCGAGAATGGTACGATTTCGCGCGGCTTCCCATCACCTGCGTGGGGGACTGGTCAGTGGGCGCCTGCACCACCACCTGGTTAGACTACTTCGATGTGCTCAAGTTCACCTCTGAGGAATTGGCGAATCCCGAGTTACGAGCTGGCGTGCTTGGGGCTGACGCCGGAGCCCTACTCAGGGATCAGCTCTTCGCGTTCGGGACGATGTCCTCGCTTTCGAACCCTACCTACAATCACTACTATCAAGTGCTCACGCATTCCTGGGGCACGCCCGGCAGTTGGAACGTCGCAGACTACCCAGACGGACTCTACTACCTCACAGCAGAGGCAGAGGACGGCGCAGGCAACAAGGATGCGCGCTCGCTGCAAGTCGTCGTGAACAAGTCAGGGGCGCCGCTCGGCGCCGGCGCAGTGGCGGACGTGCAGGTCCGTGATCGCTGGGACGACACTGGAGCCACACCGTCCAACGCGGGCAATCAGCCCTTCTGGGAGAGTCCCGACATCATCCTTCGCGCTGGGGACGACTACGAAGATGTCATCACCGCCCCAGATCCCAGCAGCGTCTCCCCGCAGGAGGCTCGCGTTGTGGCCGGACAGGAATACGCCGTATTCGTGAGGGTCCAGAACGTCGGTTGCGCGTCCGTATCCCAGATTTCCGCCACGGTGTACTCTGCGGACCCAGCGCCGGAGCCGGGCAATTGGGGTGAGTCCGTTGTGGGAACAGTGACGAGTCCTGTCAGCGTGGGCCCCACCGCCGGTGACGTGGGCGTGGCGATCCTGGGTCCCATTTTTTGGGTGCCTGACGCGGATGAAGACGGTCACCGCTGCCTCCTTGCAACCATCAATTCTGCGCTGGATCCGCTCGGCGCTAACGTTACGGATACGCCGAACGACAACAATGTGGCGCAACGCAACCTGCAGGTGACTGGGCCGTACGAATTCAGCATCATCAACCCAGTGCCCGACTGGTCAGAGGTGAGCCTGCGTTTCGACGCGACGGATTATCCGACCACGACTGACGCCGTAACGCTGACGCTTCCGAACGACCCTGTGTTTACGCCATGGCTCAGCTATCCCGGAACGACGTACTCAATCTCGGGGAGCGCCCTGACGATCCAGTTTCACCGCCCTCTCGTGACGTTGCCGCCCATCTCCCTGCCGCCTTCGACCGGATACCCCGCAGAATTTCAAGCCGAGGACCCCTGGGATGGGATCACGCACTACCTGACTTTCACTCAGATTCGCGAAGCAATCGAGCGGGGTGGGATGACCTTCGAGGTGACCGGTAGCAGCAGTCCCACCTGAAACGAACGCGGGTGCCGCCCGCAGCGAGCGGGCAGACTCAGGGGTTTCGTGGCCCCCGCGTGGTGCGACGTTCTGCGTCGTTGCGGGCTTCGCCTGTGACGGACCATCAAGGAGGCGCCCTGGTCGCCCGGGGCGCCTTCCGCGGAACCGAACGAGTCCTGTTCACCTATGCGGACTGGTGCACTGCGTGCACTCTTCCGCTCCGGGTCGCAAGCGCCTTCGGCGCGTGCTCGCGCGGTTGGGGATACCCAACGAATGGGGCGTTCTCTGCCGTCCCTGCTCCGCGCTCGGCGGCTTCAGCCGCACCCGTGTTTCGGCTGCGTCGGAGCGCAGTCGAGGGAAGGCGAGGCCGTAGTCAGCGTCGAAGCGGCGCGCTATCACGACGCTCTCCGTCGCTCTGCGCCTGAGCCA
>CAYRKE010000469.1:0-3723 GCA_964424695.1 uncultured Polyangiaceae bacterium | reverse complement strand
TTGGTCCAGGTGTTGAACGGGCGATGGATTCAGCTAGAATTGGCTGCTGTTGGGTTTTCGGACAGTACGGGCTCAGGTTCCTAGCGAGCCACTGGCTTTGCCGTAGGGCTCAGCCTACGGCGAACCCCACCCTTTCGCTTGAACCCGAGACCGTCCAGGTAGAGGTCAGTCGTCTCGAGGCGGCCGTCTTTGCGCTCCTTCAGCAGCCCAATTTCGATGAGCATCGGAACGAAGTCGAGCGGATCCTCACAGGGCGGTTCGTTCAGGGTCGGATCTGGATTCCACGAGTCCTCCCAGGTCCGCCGGATCTGAACCTCGAAGGGCTTGCGCTCCATAGGCACCTGACGGATCGTCGCCCACTTCGCGAGGCGCTCCTTCAACCCTGGAAGCCATGGCCACTCGTCGGTCGAGGAGAGAACGTGCTCCTCGGACACAGTCGTCAAAGCCTGGCGAAGGAAGGTCGGAGCCAAGATCAAGGGCTCGGCGTCGTAGCGTGCTCCCAGTTGCTTGTCCGCTGCCAGCTCGAACATCCGTACCAAAGAGCGCGGAGAGCCGTTGCCCAGGCAGTCCTTGATGTGCTCGATGATCCAGGACTCGGAAGCTCCTTTCCTCGGCCCCGCCCCCATGTAGGGCCCAACGATGGAATGGATGACTCCGTGGAGTCTCTCCGGAGTCTCGACCAGAAGACTGGTGCCGAGCTTCGCGTCCTGCGCCAGGTCGCGCTGCCTGAGCCTCACGGCTTTCGTCCAGAGCTCGGGGTTGGTGTTAAGGATCCGCTTCACCAGCATGGCGAGGAGGCTCTCGTTGCTCCACTTGAGCTCGAAACGGTTGGCGGACAGCTTGGCGAGATCGGCTCCGCCCTGGACCACGAACCGGCGGAAGATATCCGACCGCAGGAAGAGCTTGGGCCGGATCCCCCTCCAGCGCCGCCATCTCGACGCCCAAAACCCCACCAAGGTGGACGCAGCTCGCCCATTGCGGCTCACGAGCAGATCCAGCTCGTCGAAACCGACAAACATGATCTTCTGCTCAGCCTCCAGAGCGTCATCGAGCCGATCCAGAGCGCATGCGGCAGCCTCGGAGTGTGCCTGCCCTATCTGGAGAAACGCACGTGGGGTTGCCTCGGCGCTCTTCATCGCCTGACACTCGGCCCTAGCCCGATTGTCGAGCTGATCCCAGAGAACACGGACCAAGACGCACTGCCAGAAATCATGCGCCGCATCCTCAGTGAGCGACGTGGTTTCGAAAAACGTTCGCAGCTGGGTTTGGTTCGGGAACCCCTTCTGGTAGAGCTGAACAGGAACCCACTTGCAGTTGGGGTGGATGCGCGACTTCGGGCTGCGAGCGCGAAGCTCATCGGTGAGCTCGAACTCCATCACAGCACGAAACAGCGCTGTCTTGCCCGACCCTCGCGACCCAAGGATCAGCGACACGTCGGGATCCAGAGCGCCCAAGTGCTCGCGTGGCGAGTAGAACATTCGGCAGAACGCTTCGCTGCCTTCGGCCTCGGCTCGGCCGTTGCTACCCATCCGGGACAAGAGCTCGAGGAGCGTATCTTGATGCTTCATGTCTCGTCGCCCGGCGTTGCACGTTTGGCTAGTGCGTCACAGAACGCCGAAAAGCCGCTTTCGCGTGACTTCAGAACGTCGACAAGGTCCTCGATGCTGGCGGATTGGGCCAGCTCTGTCACATACGAGAGCGGCCATGGCCATGCGGGCGAGGCTTCTCCGATAGCGTCGCCGACGTACCAGACGGCATCGTCGGCGCGCTCCTCCTCGGCTGCGAAGTACTTTGCTTGAAACAGATCCCTGGCCCGTTCCGCAAACCGCTCCAAGAGCTCCTGGCGAGCATCTCGCTTCATGACCGGCACCAGGCCCTGAACGAGGAGCACTTCCCCTTGGGGGTACCCTCGCAGCAGCCGCTCGGCTCCCAGTTTTGTCACGGCGTACTCAAGCCCCTTCCAGCTCTGCTCGGAATCCATGCCCACCAGAACGTGAAGGTGACAGAGGCCCGACAGCACCATGCCCGCCGTCTCGGAAAACCCCGTCCTGGAATCCAGAAGCACCCAATCCGGCTTGAGTTCGGCGCGGATCTGCAACAGAAGCTCATCCAGCGGATGGCGGAGGGACTCGTCTCCAGTCGGTACGAAGTCGAGCCTGGCAATCTTTCCGAGGTAGTGGTGATCCAACCTGCCCGCGCTGAACAGACGAATGCTGCCGAAGATGGGGTGGGCTCCGACGCTTACGAGGGACGAGTAGTCCAGAAGATCACCCGGGGGTTGGCCGTGAAGCGGAGTCTCCAGAAGGTAGTCGACCACGCCGTACGGCGCCGCCTCGGCTCCGTGCTCTGCCAGCACGCTGCCAAGCCCCGGCGCGTCCAAGTCGAGGTCCACCACGACGACGCTGTCCCCCCGACGCGCCCGCTCCAAGGCAAACACGGCCAAAGCAGTCGTTCGACCCATTCCGCCCTTGAAGGAGTAGAACGACACGATGGGGCACGGCCGTTCTGACTTCAGGGGCCATAGCGACTCCCGGCGGCACTGTTGCCACGCGGGCAGCATGCGGTGGCGAACGATGCGCCTGATGAAGGGGACCTCATTGCCCTCGTCGTCCTCGATGTTGGCCGCCTCATCCCACGAGGCATCGAGCTCCAGCGGATCGTACTCGCCTTGCGCCGGTACCCAGAACAGCGATGCGGCATAGACGCCTAAGCTATCCAGCAGTGCCCGCAGCGCCGACTCCCCCACCCGCGAGCCCCAACAGCCGAGAGCGAAGCGCCCGAATGCGTCCTCGATCACCAATACCTTCTCGACGCCCAATCCATCCCATCCTCGACGGAGCCCCTCCAAAAGCAGTTGCCGAGCCTGGTCCAGATGCAGGATAGCAGGGCGCGTCATTTCGCTTCCTCCGTAACGAACGTCTTGGCAAAACCCTGGAAGCACCGCTCGGCGAACTGCCAGAAGCCCTTCGCTTGAGCCTCCCAGGCCGGATCCGTGGACTCTTAGCGCATGGCAGGCTCCCACATCGGCTGCATCGACGTGAGCTTGGTGCGCAGCGAGGTGAGGAGCTGGCTCGATACGTGACGCTTCCAGGCAGCCTGGCGGGAAGAAGCCAGAATATCTAGCTCGCGCTGCAGGCGAGACAGGTCGTGGCCGATAGTGCACAGATCAATTCCTGGTGGCACTGACGGGTTGGCGATGCACGCCTTGAGCGAGCACTCGATCGCGTAGCCGGCCATGTAGGCGCAACCGTGCCAGCGGGACGCTTCCAGCAGGATCTTGCTGTCAAGAGCGTGCCGGCAGGCGGCGTTCGCGTAGTGTTCAGCCATGCTATCGAGCTCCAATAGCCCCCATCGCCGGGTAGGCTGCTCGAGTCAAGGAAAATCCGCCTCGCGGGACGGGCTCGTCACCTCGACCGTTCAGCGGATCCGTACCAGCCAGGCGCTCCGGCGGAGAAACGGAGTCACAACACCCTTCGAACAATCCCCTTCTTCATCACGACAACGTTGAAGTTCAGGATCAGACCAACACGGAGCCCGCTCAGCCGAAGGTAGGTCAGGAGTTGCGCTTCGTGAATCGGAGCGAGTCGCTCCACCGCCTTCAATTCCAAGACCACGGCCGCGCCCACCACGAGATCCATACGATAGCCAGCATCGAGGTGGATCCCCTTGTACCTACTGTTCCGGCAAGCTTAACCCACGCGGTGGCGATTCGCGGGTAGTGTC
>CAYRKE010000468.1:0-3772 GCA_964424695.1 uncultured Polyangiaceae bacterium | reverse complement strand
AGGCACTCGCGTCTCACGCCACCCAGAAACCTCTCGACCACGGCATTCATCCGGGGCGTGCAGGGTGCAGTCAGCACGACCTCGATGCCTGCCCCCTCCGCGACGCGATCGAGCAGAGCCTCGGCAGCACCGGGGGGTGGGATCGTTGGGCCGACGCCCTAGGTGCTCGTTGCTCGCGAGGCCCTACCAGCCCGCGCCTGGTCGATGCCGCCTTCCCGGTGGCGTCGAGTCGAGAGCCGTAGTAAGCCGAACCCGCTGTTGCGGTGTCATCCCGCTGGCAAGCTCCAGCAGGGCTCGATGGAGCTCAGCCTGGGAATCTGTCGTTTCGGTTCGGAGGGACGCGAGCGCCGAGTCGAGCCGCGCCGGATCGAATGGATCGGCCCGCATGGCATCCCGGATCTGGCGACGTGCCTTGCCGATCGCGTGGCGGTGAGACTGCAGTGCCGCCCGATGGTCGCGCATCAGCTTGCGCAGCGCGGGATGGCTCGGATCGCCCAGGGCCTGTTCGGCGTTGAAGAGCATCGGCAGCGGACCAGGGGAAGGAGCGTCCGCCTTCGCACGGACCCCGCGAGCGACGAAGAAGCCACCGAAGAACAGGTTGAGCGCGAGGGAGCCAGCCAGAACCGAGAGAAGGGTGCGATTGGAGAAGGTCATTGCCAATGGTCCTGCTCGAGTCCGGTAGCGAAGGCGAGCTCCGTGAGGTCCTGCCAATCCTCGGATTCTGCCGTCGAGACGTTGCTGCTACTCTGCGGAACGAGACTACCCACCACGAGCCCGAGTATTGCTGCGGCGACGAGACCGAGCGCCGCTTGCACGTATGTGCGTTGCGACCAGACCGCCGTCACCGAGCGAGGGCGCGGATGAAGTCGCGGAAGGTCGAGAACCCGCAGAAACAAGGCGTTGGGCGCTGGTTCCTCCTGGTAGGGATCGAATTGCTCGATGAGCCGGTCGAGCTCCGCCGCGTCGCGGCGCATCGCTTGGGCATGGGCAGACCCCAGCAAGAACTGCCGGCCTTGCGAGCGCTCGGCTTCTGGCCACCGGTCGAAATCGGCACCGTACGCGGTGATGAGCGCTTCGAACCGCTCGGGTGTTAGGGGATCAGCCTTTGGAGCCATCGCTTGTTTCCGAGGTGTTGAGGGGGAACAGATCAGTCTCGAGACGGATGGGCGAGAGGAGTGCTCTGAGCCTGTGGCGCGCCCGCGACAGCAGCGACTCGACGGCCTCGATGCCGACGCCGAGGGCTTCGGCAGTCTCGGCGCCCGTCAGGCCATCGTAGTAGACCATCGTGATGGCCTCGCGCTGGCGCGGGGCGAGAGCCTTGAGAGCCTCCTGGACGGCTTCGGCATCTCGTTTTTCCGACAGAAGCAGACTGGGTCGCGTCGAACTCGGCACATCGTCAACCTCCTCACTGAGGGTCTCGCGCCGCTTTCGGAGTCGGTCAATGGCCAAGTGACGAACGACCGTGTAGAGCCAGGGTCGGAGCTTGGTGTGGGCCTCCAAGCGCTCGGCTGTCTGCCAGAGGCGGCGGAAAGCTTCCTGTACCACCTCCTCCCCATCCTCGGGCTGGCGCAGGAGACGGCGCGCCATGTAATGGACTGGCGTGATATGGCGCCTGACGACCTCTCGGAAGGCCCACTCGTCCCCCGCCGCGATACGCTGCAGCAGCTCCGAATCGTCGTTGTCGGCAGAGGGCATGGTGGGCTCGGTCGATCTGGGAATGACGAATGGATGACGCCTGTGTCGGTTCGGTGTGTGCGAGCGGCGCCCCATGGGAGCCAGCGCACCACCGTACTCCGCTCGAGACGCCAGGTCCAGCCGAGCGGCTGGATGCTGCACGGATGACTCGATGGCCACGAGACTACTTTGTGGAGCGCTGCCGCCCCTCGGGGCTAGCACTAGGCCTTGCTGGGGCGCGCTTCCCCAACCGCCCACCAGGATGCGCGGCACCCAGTTCCTCCGCCGAGATGCTCCCGTTTCTGTCGACGTCGGCGCGCTCGAACATCGAATCCGCTGCCTTGAGGGCTTCGTCGCGGCTGAGCTTGCCGTCTCGATTCAGATCACCGAGCCAGCCAAACCCATCGCCGCGTCGCCGCGCGCGGCCTTGAGCCATCGCCGCGTCACCATCGCGCTCGCCCTGGTGAGGAGCACCGCTCTTCCAGCCGGGGCGCCCTCTACCAGAGTCTGGGCGTGCAGCAACAAGCTCCGCCTTCGTCAGATACCCGTCCTGGTTGGTATCGACGCGCTCGAAGCGCTGCGGCCGCATCCTGGTCTCGTCGCGCGACAGGCGGCCGTCCTTGTTGGTATCCTCGGCTGCGAAGTGCTTCTCGATCATCTCCTCGTGGCGCTTGTCACGCATCGCTTGGAACTCCTCCGGCACCACGACGCCGTCCTTGTTTCCATCGAGGGCGTCGAAACGCGCGGCGCTCGCTTGGCGCGCCTCCTCTCGAGTGACCTTGCCGTCCTTGTTGGCGTCCAGCAGTTCGAAGGAAGCCGTGCCGAGTGCGCCGCGCCGTCCACCAGCTCCAATTCCTCGAGGTTCGGCGGCGACGATGGCTGTGGCGAAGAGCGAGGAGGCGACAGCGACAGAAATGATCGTGAGTTTCATCTGTGACTCGTTTCTTTCGGCCCCTGGCGGGGCAAGTTTCGGTATCCAGGGTGTCAAACGCACGAGCACGGAGATTCCGTCGCTCGCCTTCGATCTTTGTTCGGCGGGCGAACCCTCTGTTTGTTGAGGTGTCGGCCGGGTTTGGTCGGTTGCTGGGCTGGGCATGTTGCCGGTGACCCCGTTTCTAAAGCAGGCGGTCGTCTATTTGCGCGATGCGAGCGACGGAGAATGCGCTCGGGTGCTGCCGGCCTCCCTGCGCCCGCGCTCGGTCCCGTTCATCGTCGTACATGGGCGCGTCTGCCGGCCGGGTTGGCTCGTCGAAGTTGAAGGCATAGGCGGAATCCCGAGCGGCAACCGACGCTTCGCGGACTTCTTCTGATTCGCTAAGCGGGCAGGCCGAGTTGAAGAAGCGCCGGGTCGTAGGCCTCCCTGGACTCGTGCACGAGACGCGCTCGCACACTCCGGCTCACAGCGTGCTTCGCGCGCTCCGTCGTTGTCGCGGTCCTTCGACGAACCAGAGCCCAAGCGCGAGCAGCAGCGAACCCATCGTGAGCCGCGCCGGGCTGGTGCGTTCCCCGAAAACGATGAGACTTGCCAAGACGCCGAGCGGAATCTTGGCGTTATTCATGACTGACAACGTCCCAACTTTCACGCGCGCCGCACCATAGTTCCACAGGAAGAAGGCAACACCTGAGGCAACGACGCCCAAATAGACGACCACGAGCCACTGCGTCCCAGTCATCCGCACGACGGTGCCGGGCAATGCCCTCGCCGCGTACGGCACCGCTACGGCGACCGCGCCGAGATAGAGCCAGGACGACAGTCGGATGTCGGATACGTCGGGGTACCTCTGGCGCAAATCGCGATAGAGCAGCTGTCCCGCGGCAAAACAGAGGTTGGACGCCTGGACAAGAGCGATCCCCCGCCATTCGGCATGCCCGAGCGGCTTCGACGCCATGACAACGCCGGCGCCAAGAACTGCCAAGACCGCCGCTATCAATGGACGCAGCTCGAACCGCCGGTGAAGCGCATGGTCGAACAGACACACAAGGACCGGCGTCAGCAGGGTCAGTACGGCGATCTGATAGGCGCGTAGAAACCGGAAAGCCTCAAGATAGAGCAGATACATCAAGCCAAACTGAATCGCACCAATTGCCATCGCTGCGA
>CAYRKE010000467.1:0-3793 GCA_964424695.1 uncultured Polyangiaceae bacterium | reverse complement strand
ACTGTCGGACAGCGATCGGATCTACTTCGCGGGAAGCGATCGGCGCCGGGCCGTAGTCATCGATCTCACCCGCACCGACGTCGTCACCGCCGATAACTTCCCCCAGCACGACTCCGACGACCGATCTGGACTCCGAGAGAGTATCAAATCTCGGCACACCTGGAACGACGCGCAATAGCCAGACCGTCCGTTTGCCCGGTACATGCACCACGCCGTAGCACCACAAGGGTGACGCATGTATTCTCGCTGACACCATGCTCGTGGATTTCAAGGAGCTTCCGGACAACGGTGAGGATTGGGAGGCCTTCGCACGGGACTTCCTGGTGATGCTCGGATTCGCCATCGATGTTCCACCAAACCGCGGCGCTGACGGAGGAAAGGATCTGATAGTCGTTGAGCAACTGCGAGGTAAACTCAGCAGCTACAGCTTCCGGTGGCTCGTGAGCTGCAAGCACCACGCGCACAGCGGGAAGGCCGTGTCCGAAACTCACGAGCCGAACATCCTAGAGAGAGTGAGCTCGCACGCATGCGACGGATTCATCGGTGTCTATTCTACCGTTCCCGCGTCGGGACTAACCAATCGCCTTCACGGACTGAAGGCCGCGGGTAAAGTCCGCGACTACAGAATCTTCGACTCCCGATTGATCGAAAACCACTTGGTCCGGGTCGGATACTCGCAGTTGCTTCTGCGCTACCTGCCCAAGGCGTACGCCGTCCTGAAGCCCGCACATGCGTTAACCGGCGAGTACCTTCCGCTGGAGTGCGCCGTGTGTCACAAGGATCTCTTGGAGCCCAAGGGCATCGAGGGGTACGCGGGGCTCGTCGGAATCGCCACCGTTCCGGACGCGAGTGGCCAGCATCGACGCATTGTCGACGTCTACTGGGCATGCAAGAACCCCTGCAATCTCCACGTCGAAGCGAAACTTCGCGGCACCGAGGTCGCCGTCGGCTGGGAGGACATCTCCGACCTGGCAATCCCCGCATGGTACTTGCGTTGGATGCTCGCCCTGATGAACCGCCTACGTAATGGTGACGATGTATACGACGATGAAGCCTATGAGCACATCAAAGACTTCACGATGGCGGTCGGCCAGAAGGTCTTTCGGGAGATTACGGAGCAGGAACGCGAACGCGTTCGCGGGCTATTCGATATTCCGATGCTCTAGGGAGAATCTGGTCGTTAGTGCCAGGCGGAGTCGTGCACCTCCGCCGTCGTGGGCAGCGGCGCGCCGGCCCTCCGCGCCGTTTCGATCATGCGCACAATGCACGCCCTCGCCTGCGCCTGGTTTCTGCGAAGGGTGGAGACTCCCTTTGTGCGCTTCCTGGCCGGTTTCTTCTTGCGAGGCGGCGCTTCCTCTCGCGCGTCAGCGTGGCGTTCGCCGAGGAGCCGGAGTCCCCGCAGGCTTTCGTCGAGGTGGACGTTCCTCGGGTGAAGGGCAAGACGAACGTACCCGCTTCGGCGCGGCGACGCGGCGATCAATGCCTTTCGTTCCTCAGTGGAAAGTCGAGCGAAGTCATCGGGCAGATCTTTGTACAAGCTCCCTCGCAACTCACCAAGGGCTTCCTCGTTGTCGTCGAGCTCCAGAACTGGATCCTTCTTGAGCCATCCGCCCTCCTCGGGCTCCCTGTCGAAGGCTCGGGTCGTCGCCAAGACCAGCAGCCGGGCGAGCTTCATGTCGCTGTAGTCGAATCCATGCACGTCAAACCCGTTCAGACGGACCACATGCCGCTCGTCGCTGGTTCCGATCTCGAGGGTGACCTCCTCGAAAATCCCTTCGCGATCATTGACGCGCTCCGCCCACTTCTCGGGCCACAACAGCTTCACGGCCCGCCAGAGTTGCGACTCCGTCGGGTTTCCCAGCGCGAGCTCAACCACCCCACCTGGCAACCGCTGGTCCTGCCAGCGCCCAGCGACCAGCACGACGACCGCGTCCGTCTCCGCCCGACGCCTGAGCTCGAGCGCCGCGCCCCGCCGGGCAGCACTCTCGGGGGTGCCAAGCACGACGAGCGCGGTCCCCGCGCGCCGGACGAACGTGCCAAGGGGAAGCAGCTCTTCAAAGGGCTCGACGCTCGTCGGCGCAAGGCACTCCCGTTCGCACACCCGCTCAACCAGGGGCGCCAGGGCTGCGCCACGGTCCAGGCGGTACACCACGAGATCTGTCTTGCGGAGTCGCAGGGGCTGGCACTCGGCCGGCAGGTTCCCGCACACCGCCTCGTACACCCCGCCGCCCCAATCGTGGATCTGCCGCGGGCATCCGTCACCCGCGCCGCTCGGGCACGGGTAGACCGTGGCGAGCTCCTGCGTCGGACGAAGGTGAGGTTGCAGCAGCTCCAGCTCTGCGCCGAACCGCTCGCTCCACTCGGCGAGCACGCCCTCACGCCATGGGCACGCCTCAAGCGTGCGCCACAGCCGGACCAGCGTGTCCAAAGCGGGCCTCCGCGATCGGGCTCGGCGCGGAGCTGCGCTGGACGAACCCGCGCAGCGAGAGCCACTGCTCGACGAGCGCCGCATCGTCGTCCCGCGTGAACGTCGCCTTGTTCCCGTGGGTCACGGTGACCGAGCGCGGAGTCCTGGTGTTCGCGAACTTCACGATGAAGGTCGCCTTCACGATCCGAGCATTCTCCGGGAGCGCTCGGCCCCGATCCCGCAAGGCAGCGAAGAGATCCGTGGCGCTTCGCGTCTCGGTCTCGCCTTGCTTGCCGCCCCAGTAGATCTTGACCTCCTTGAGAGTGATCCAGTCGATGCCGTCGATGTCCGAACAGACGACGGACTCCTCCCCGAGGGCCTGCAACGGGTCGAGCGTGTACTTCTGCGCCGTCGGGAACCGCTTCCGGTCCCCGAACAGGAGCTCGCCCACGAGCTCTCGGTAGTGCTCGATGAGCTTTCGATTCCCTTCAGCATTCACGGCGAGCTCCCCGTACTCCTCGCTGTACCTCAGCACGTCGTACCGCTCCGGCCGGTAGTGGACAGAGCCGCTCACCCCGCGTTCGAGCGTGCCTTCGCGCTTTCGTGGATCGCCATGCCGCACGAGCAGCCAGACTCCGTCGGGTCGCTGGAAGACGAAGAGCTTGCAGTCAGAGCCGCGCTTCATCAGGGCGAGCCATCGGCCGAGCTCTGCCTCGAACGCCGCGATCGCCGGCGCCTGCGGCACCACGAATCGCCACACCGCCCCTCCCCGCGACTGGAAGTACTCGAAGGAGCGTCGCTTCTGCACCAGGAAGCACTCAGCGTGCTTCCGCTCGAGCAGCTCCGGCGCCAAGAGCCGCACCCGAACGGCAACGTCCGCGGGGCTGGGCTCGTCCCCCAATTCGAGAGCACGCCCCTGCTCGGCAAGCCCCGTGAGGAGACTGTCCATGCCCTCCTTCGTGGCCATCTCGTCCACGTAGTAGAGGTCGTCGATGAGCGCGCTCGGGGTCATCGCGTCGGGCGAAACCAGCACCCCGACGATCGCCTCGTAGTGCGGTCCGTGCCCATTGAACGCTCCGAAGTCCACGCCGCGGGCCTTGAAGTAGTCGGCGTGTCGACCCAAAAGCTGCATCAGAGCTGCCGGCTCGACAGACCGCAACAGCTCCACGCTCGAGAATCTCCGCAAGGTAACCGTCGACATGACTCAGCGCTCCCCTAGCGGAGCATGTATCCTGCCCCACGGCTTCGAAGCCGTGTCGATGCGACTCCAACCCATAGAACCGTATCCTTGTTTAGTGCTTACTGGACCCTCGACACTCCGAGCAAACCGGTGCTCTCCCTACAACAGGCTGAGCTGCGGCGCCGACGCATCGACGACGAGGTTCA
>CAYRKE010000466.1:0-3809 GCA_964424695.1 uncultured Polyangiaceae bacterium | reverse complement strand
CGCGGCGTCATCGCCTTTGACCTCGGCGCCGTTTGCTCGCTGCCCGTTCTCAGGGCAGAAGCGGCGGGTCGGCAAGGCGCGCCAACTCGAGTGCCTGGGCCTCGAACCATTGTCCGGCAAGCGGATCCACCTGGCCCCATGCGACGTCATACTGGCTCGGCCAGGTTGGGTCGGGCGCGGTGAGGTTGCGGCCGCACTGACCGTCGGACTCGCCGGGCACCTTGATCCATAGGAAGGCGTCGGCCAGTGGATGCCCAGTTCTGGTCGAGGGGCGGAGGCCGAGGCCGCGTCCAGGGGCGTTACACCAGATCTCGGGATCCGTCGTCGCGTAGCCATAGGTGACTTCGAACGCCGCGGCGTCGTCGTTCCCCGTCTCGGGGTCGCCAAGGTTCCAGGGACCTTGGCCATTGCGTGAGGTGTCCAGTACGAAATGGGGCATGCGTAGGAGGAGGTCTCGCGTGAGTGGCATCGCATCGAGCTCCTCGTCACTGGGGCAGGGGCTTGAGAAACGTCCGTCCGCATCGTAGACGACGTTGGGCTCGTAGACGTCGGGAACAGAGTATCCTGGATCGGCCTGCACCAAGGCCAAGCACTTTGCAAGCCGCTCTCCGTAAACAAGGAGATCCTCTGTCCTGCGGTGATTCGATGGGTTGATGAAGAATCCCCGAGAGCCCGCGACGCCAGCCAGCATGAGCCGGTTTACGATGCCAAACTGGAGCTGAGGCTCCCCGTAGTAGGCGTCGTAGTCGCTCAGTGGATGCCACGAGGAGTGGCCGGCGTCGAGGTAGACGTCAACTCGCGGCAGGGCCTCGAGCCGCTCGACGGCATACCGGAGTTCGCGGAACCGCTCCGCGACGCGCTCGACGTCTTCTGGCTCACCAGAGGACCCACCGCCACCTTCTGCGCACCAGGGCTCACTCGGCAGCAGCGCCACGCCATCCGGCTCTACCAGCACCACGGCTCGTTCATGTCCGATCGCTCCAGCAATCGCGTCGATCCACGCCTGGTACTCCTCCTCGGTGTTGGCCCCGCCCCCCGAGTACTGGGAGCAATCACGTCCCGGTACGTTGTACGCTGCAAAGACTGGCAATTGGCGCTGGCGGCGCGCCTTGCGCATGGTTTCTCGGACATACTCACGGATTTCCTCTGGGCTGCCACCCACCAGGTACACGACCTGCGGCTGCGCCGCCATCGCTTCCATGAGTACGGCCTCCTCCTCGAGACCAGCCTCTCGATAACGATCGGCAGCCTGTGCCGCAGGTGAGCCCTGGGGTACGTAGAGACGTGTGCGGGGACCGAGCTGGGGCGGTCTGTGGCGCGGGTCAACCTTGCAGGCGCTACTGAGCTTGCTGGTGCGCACGTCCGGATCGCTCCCGCCTCGGTCGATTCCCGAGGATTCGTCACCAATTCCCTGGGAACACCCCGCGACGATGGCCGCGGACGTGATGGTCAGACCCACCCCCGCAACGAGGGCGAGTGCGGCGGGCGATGCGTGGCAAGTTCGTGCACCGATGGATTTCATATGTACTCCTCCAGAAATGCGGCGTCGCTCGAGAGCTGAGTCTCAAGGTTCGCTCCCCCCTCAGTACTGGGAGTCAGCCCACTTGGGCCTCTCGTTTGCGAGAAATCAGCTCTCGCGGGCGCGAGCGTGTGCTTTGTTAGCGACGACGCATTCACCGTTCCGTACTCGCGATTCCCGGTCCACGGACGCCAGCCGGGCCAACTAGGTGGTCGCAGCGTGGCCGGACTGCTGCCGCTCCTTGCGGGGGGGGCGCGCACAACGCTGTGGATCGAAGGACTCGAGCCGCGTGTACCCGTTAACGTTCTGGAGCGACACCCGGCCGCGACCCGCCTCGCGTGACGGGGGGCCGTGAACGTGTGCAGCCGGGGGGCTCGAGCCGCCGAGCCGCTGGGTTGGTCCGTACTTGGGCGTTCGCTTGAGCTCGCCCGTGTCGGCGACCGGGGCGAAAACCCAGCGCCACGCCGACCAAAGACGGGGTGCGCAACCCCGGCGGCTCGGACACCCCAACCCAGCGGTTCCGCCGTTCCAAACGCGCCCCGCACGCCTTCGGCCAAACGCCCTTCATTGGAGGACCCAACCGAGCAGCGGCGATAGCCCACTTGCCGCGATCGGTCGCGCCTCTTCATGCGAGACAGGTGCGACCGTTAGGCGCTGTAGCCTCGGGGGTGTTGTCCCGGTGGTGGGCAGGGCCCAGAGGTCCGCGACGCGTGGGGCGCGACCCAGTGGATCCACGGCTTACAGAGAGAGCTTCTGGTGAAGTGCGGCGCTCAACGGTTCAGCCGGCGAAGTACGAGCGGAAACGCCGGCATCAGCACCACGTGATCATGGATCTGCGCGTTCCACTGGCTACCATCGGCCGAAAGCTTCCCCGAGAAATGGTCGACAGCATAAGCGACCGGTGCTCCACCGCAGATTCGGCTCTCAACGGCCCAGGACTGCCCGTCGAATTCTATCATCCCGTCGTCGTTGAGTGTTCCTCGGGCGGGCTCCCGAACCGTCCACCGTTCACCCCCTGTGCACCGAGTAGGCTTCGCGGGCGAGTCAGGCGAGCCGGACCAGGTGTCCGCCACGATCTGACCGCTCAGGTTTCCGTTCGACTCTGTCAGAGTGACCGTGAACTCGTACCAGGCGGCGTGCATTTCGGAGAAGAACTGTCCGCGCCACGTGCCCGCAACCGCGGTGGAGTAGGGGGCTGTCGCGGGCTCGCTCGGGCTCGCTCCCGACGGAGCATCGGCTGACGAAGCCGGTGTCGGGATGGGTTCTGTTCCGCTGCTCACCGCTTGCTTTGTGGTAGTCGTCACGCCCATCGCAACGGGCCGCACGCTGTATAGCTCAGCCGGAACGGGCATCTGCGAGGCCAGTTCCCACGCATCCGTGGCTAGGAGTCTCCACGACGAACCTCGAGCAGTCAGCTCCCCCCCGAGTGCCCCGGCAAGTTCGCTTGCGACGGTTTGCGGTGCGTCGAGGTCCAGCATGTCGGGCTCGATGTCTTGACCGAGCACCCAGCGTTCCGTGTCGGCGTCAGCGCCGCGCACGATGATGACCTCGCCCGGGGTTGCGCTCAAGGGGCGGCGGGAATCGCCACGGACCAGAGCCACCTGCTCCCCATCACCGAGCGCAACGGGCAAGGTAGCCGGACTCGACGAGTCATCTCTCTCAATGGCAAAGCCGACCGTGCGCGCGTCACTGTCGATGAGCACGTAGCCAGAAGGCTGTGACTCTCCCTGTCCGCACGCCACGCCGCCAAGAGTGAACCCGAGCCACGCCCATCTCCTGAGAACTCCCATGTCTCACGTCCTTTCGCGGAACGCGCGATGCTCGGCGGTCTGCCGTGCCGCGCCCATTTCGTGCTGGTGAGACTCCGTCGTTGCGTTGCCCTTGGGTTTCCGCGCACGCGATCGGTTCGGCAGGCGGCTTGTCGCCGTCCCAGTGGCCGAGTGCAATGCTGAGCCCCGGACACACACAGGGGCGGGGGGAGTCTTGGCTCCAACGCACATAGCTGAGCGCTGGATCACAACTATGGGTTAACGTCAGTACCGAAACGGCTCCGAGCGGGAGCCAGGCTGGCATTGCGTTGACGCCGCAGATTTGCCTTCATGAGGGAGTGACGACGTTCGCATCCGCACGAGGACTCCCTGATGGTGCGCCTCAAGTGCCCGATTCCTGGTCCGACGCAGATGGCACGCAACGTGCAGTACTGGGCCACGGCAGCAGCGAGAGACTGGTTCAGTCCGGGTCCCCTGCGCCGTCCACTCCGCGCGGCGATACCACATCCCTCCTACATAGC
>CAYRKE010000465.1:0-3839 GCA_964424695.1 uncultured Polyangiaceae bacterium | reverse complement strand
TGGCTCCGCGGGGGCCACGATGAAGTCGGACGCATTGTCGTTGGTGTCATTGCAGCCAGAACCGCCCCGGTGGATCGAGTTCGTGAAGTCCCTTCCTGGGGGTGGCGCTGCCCCGCTGCCCTCATAGGAGTTGGTGCTCCCGTATCCCACGAACTCCACGATATCCGCCCTCGTCGGGCAGGGTCCGTTCAACGGCATGGTGGAGCTCACGAGAGCGAGCTTGCCGGAGTCAGCCAAGTCCACGGTCCACGTGGCATCGAGAAGAAAATAGTCATCCAAATCGTAGGCACCGAAGCCGTTCTGGCGGAGCGCTATGAGATAGTAACCGCCCGCCGCGATCGTTGCCGAAGGGAGCGACAGAGTGCTCCAAAGCGTCCCAGTGCCGCCAGCGTACTGGAGTGTCCAGTTGGTCAAGTCCACGGGACTCGCGCTTCGGTTGTGGAGAACCACGAAGTCGCGGTCCCACGTAGAGATGCCGCCCGTGCCGAGGCCTCCCAGTAGATACACTTGCGAGATGACCACCGCCGGATCGCAGGTGGGCGGCGCGATTGGTGTGGTCAATCCGGCCGAAGATGTGTAGACGCTGGAGAGTGGTGCTCCACCAGCGGATTCGGCGTTGGTGGTGACACGAATGGCGTAGGTGGTCCCGTAGGCAAGGTTCGCGGCGGGTGTCCATGTGGCCACGGTATTGCCGGAAGCCATCACTGGGGTGGCGCTCGTGAAGCCGACGCAGGAGCTGAAGCCATTGGCTGACAGCTGCACGCTTCCCGAGCAGGCGCCATTCGCGGTTTGAGCCGTGAGCGTGCCGACTTCCATTGCCGCGTTGAAGGCGACTGAGACGATGCTCGTGACGCTGACGTCGGTGGCGCCATCGGTGGGCGATGTCCCGATCACGGCGGGCGACCATGGGGTCGTACTGCCCGCCCCGTCGCAGACGTAGTACGAGGTGAACTCGCCAACGTCGAGGAAGGTGTTCGAGTTCGCGTCGAGACCGACGTCGAGCCGCTGGCCGCCAGCTGCGCAATGGCTGCCCGCGGGCTCCGGAGTTACTGCGATCAGACTCGTCAGACCGTCTGTGCCCTGAAGGCCCTGCGCGCCCTGAAGGCCCTGCGCGCCCTGAATGCCCTGTTCGCCCTGAAGGCCCTGCGCACCCTGAATGCCCTGCGTGCCCTGAAGGCCCTGCGCACCCTGAAGGCCCTGTTCGCCCTGAATGCCCTGTTCGCCCTGAAGGCCCTGCGCACCCTGAATGCCCTGCGCACCCTGAAGGCCCTGCGCGCCCTGAAGGCCCTGCGCGCCCTGAAGGCCCTGCGCGCCCTGAAGGCCCTGTTCGCCCTCCGGGCCCTCCGCCCCGTTGCAGATGTAGTCGGTGCTCGAGATCTCGCTGCCGTCCAGGTCGCCATTAGCGTTGGCATCCTGGCCCATCTCGACCATCGTGCCTCCGGTTGGACACTCGGCGCTGCCGACGCTGAGTGAGTGCGTTACGGCCAGCGCGGGGAGTCCCGGGGCGCCCGGTGCAGCAGTTGCGCCATCCAAGCCGTTGCAGACGAAGCGCGAGGTTGTGACCTCTGCTGATTCGAGGGCACCATTGCTGTCGGCATCGAGACCCGCCTCGATCAGCTGCCCGCCCGTGGTGCAATCGGTGCCGGGGCCGACCGCCGTGACACTGACACGGCTCACGGCGCCTGCTTGGCCCACTGCACCAGCGCCATTGCACACGTAGTCTGTGGTTGCCGCTTCGTTGTCGTCAAGTTCGCCATCGCCGTCGCTGTCGAGGCCGGACCGCACCGCGAGGCCACCGGCAGCGCAGTCGTCTCCTGGCTCTATGGTCTCAGTGTGAACCAGCGCCGACACCCCGTCGTTGCCTGCGTCGCCAGTCGGCCCCTGTTTGCCTTCGGGGCCTTGGGCTCCGTCCTTGCCGTCTTCGCCGTCCCCACACGCGGTCGTGGCCAGAATCAGCACCGCCCATCCAATGTATCGTCTCAGCTGCATCGCCGCATCTCCGTTGTGTCGACTCGAGCCTGTGCCAGCTCTGTGCCCTATGACGGCTGTCGCTGATCACCGCGAGCCTCTGGTGCGGACAGTGCAGAACACAAACCCGAAAGCCTTTCAAGCACAGAAGGCTGTGAGCGAATGCCAGCGACCAACGCCGGGCCGCCCAGCCATGCCTCTACCCTTTAGTCGCTCGCTGTTCTTGTTGTCGCAGTGAAGGCGCGACCGGAAGCAGTGAAGGCGTGCCTCGAAGCACACGACGTTTCTCGAGCGTCGGCTGCGCCTGATGGATTCCGCGTAGGCGCATGTTGACCCCCTGGCATCTCTGTGCCAAGGGTGAAGGATCGTTCGATGATGCCCGCGATCGTGCAGGCAACCTCTCACTCCGCGCGGCGTTGCTGCAGGGCCTGCTGCGAGACTATTCGCGGGTTTGGGGGTCTCGCCGCCGAACCCTGCCTCTGGCAGTTTCGGTGCCAAAGCCGTCGGGCCTTGGCGGAGTCCGAACCCTTCCTCAGGAGCTGAGACGTTACAAATGCCCATTGACACGGTCGCTCCCCACCGATTATTGGTCCTGCTCGAGTATCATGGAGTCCTTGCGCGCTCGCATCGCGGGTAGGCAGTGCGTGCCCCAGCACGTGCAAGTGCTGTCCCAATGCTTCGGTGCTGCCGCAATCGTTGTATCTGGCCGATTGATCGGAGGAGCGCTACATGTGGCCGCCTGAGGACGTTGGCGCCGACTCCAATGGCACGGCCGCGCTCCCTGAGCTCAACGGTGCTCCTGGCGATCCGCTGCTCGGGAGGCTACTCGGCGGCAAGTATCGTGTGACGCGTCTCCTCGGCCGCGGGGGCATGGGCAGCGTCTACGAAGTCCGCCATACCGAGATCGCGCGTCGGTTCGCCGTCAAGGTGCTCCTGCCGGAGTTCTCCAGCAATGCTGCGCTCCTGCAGAGATTCGAACGGGAGGCGCGAACCGCTGGTCAGCTCGAGCATCCGAACGTGGCGGCCGTCATTGATCTCGGCCGCGCCGATGACGGGTCGCCATTCATCGTGATGGAGTACCTTTCTGGCAAGGATGGCGCCTCGCTGCTTCAAGAGACAGGTCCGCTGACAGTCAACCGCGCTGCGGACATCGTCTATCAGGCCGCACGTGGCCTTGCAGCAGCCCACGCTGCAGGCATCGTCCACCGCGACGTCAAGCCGGAGAATCTCTTCATCACCGATGCGGGGGACGGGACCGACATGGTGAAGGTTCTCGACTTCGGTATCGCCAAGCTCCGATCCGCCCCGGCAACGAGCGCTACCGGAATTGGGATCGCAATGGGCACGTGCTTGTACATGTCGCCCGAACAGGTCACTGATACCAAGGGTGTCGATCACCGGACTGACGTGTGGTCGCTCGGTGTCGTGCTCTATGAGCTGCTGAGCGGTCAGCGTCCCTTTGTTGGCGACGACCAAGCCGAGATCTTCTTTGCCATCCACCACCGCGAACCGACGCCGCTCGGCGTGCTGCGAACCGACATCCCCGCCGAACTCGTGAGGCTGGTCGAGCGAGCACTCTGCAAGAACGTCCAGAGTAGGCTCCCTTCGGTCGAACACATGGTGGAGGCACTAGCCCCTTTCACGGGTCGAGCATCGCTCCGACCCATGGGCGGCCACCCAGTGTCCCCGCCCGGGGCCGCGGAGCTTGCGACGCGACCCTCCGCCAGTACGTCGCAAATCGCGGTTAGCACCCTCGCGAAGTCCCAGCCCGGTGCTGCGAGACAACGTCATCACCGCGCCACCAAGTTGGTCTCGGTATCGGCCACGGTGCTGGCAGCAGGCGCAATATTTGGTGTCTTAGCGCTACGAGG
>CAYRKE010000464.1:2301-3844 GCA_964424695.1 uncultured Polyangiaceae bacterium | reverse complement strand
ACCCCGGGATAGCCAGCATACACCTCGGAGAGCGTGAACTCTGCGACGACAGAGCCAAGGTGTACCGCATCAAACTGAAGGCTTGGCCCCAACGGGTTGGAGCTTCCGCACATGAAACACTGAAGATGCTCTGCCGTTCCGACAGCCTTGAGCATTGCCTGAAGGCCGGAACGTGAGTCCAACTTGGAGCGAACCTCCTCCCCAGGAAGGGCAGTAATCATTGAACGGTCTTTCCGAGCAGTCGTTCGAGCTCCGCCTCCGGTAGCCGGCCCCGGTACAGTTCGGTGCCAACCAGGAAGCTCGGCGTCCCATTGAGCCTTCGACTCATCGCGGCCCGAACGTCCGCCTCGATCCGCTTCGCCGTGGCGTGCGTCTCCAGACACTGCTTGAATTCGGCGCTGTTCAGTCCCAATCGAACCGCAAGCTCTACCACATCCACACTTGCGGCCTTGACGGTGTCTTCTATCGAAAACAGGGCGTCATTCATTTCCCAGAACTTGTTCTGCAGCCCTGCACACTCAGCGGCCTCCGCGAAGGTGCAGGCGTAACGGTGGAACGGATGGTCTAGTCCAGGATGGCATCCCATGTCGAGGGGCAAGTGGCGATGGATAAGGCGAACCTTGTCGGGGTGCTTTGCCGCAAGAGCTCGAATATCCTTGTGCGCGGCCCGGCAGTGGGGGCACTGGTAGTCTGAGAACTCGATGATGGTCAACTTCGGGTTGGGAGCACCAATCCAATGATACCCGTCTGGGTCGATGCCTGACGGGAGCTCCGCCAGATCCACCCAACCCGGGGCTTGCCAGTACTTTGGATAGTATCCGAAGACCCCCCACAACAGTACGGCACCCATCACGCCCGCGGCAACGGCGGTGCGTGGCCTGGCGCGCAAGGCTCGCATGTCGCCGAGCAGAAGCTGCCCCAGACCGACCCGCGTCTGCCGCCAGGCCGCAAGGGTGATGGCAAACAGCGCTGCATTGATGACGTAGGACGCAGTACAGAAGAGACAGATCGAATCGATTCTGGTCACCGAGATGAAGCCCAGAATCGCGGAAGTCATCACAGAGGACGCTGACAGAAGCAGCAGCAACCCCAAGGGCCACGTCGCGTGGAGCCGCACCTTAAGGCTTCCCCAAAGGGCCAGCGTCGTCATCGCGACGTATCCAAGGATCCCCCACACCGAAACGGGAATCCCTACGAACACCGAGTAGGGAGAAACAGCGACTGTCTCGCAGTTGATCCCCTCGCTCATTGCGCACACGGAATGATAGTCTGGATCGGTGTGCACGAAGACGTGGATACGGGTCAGCTCCACTGCAACGGCAACACCCGCGAGCCCAAGCGCCACGAACGCTCGTAGAAACCACAGCGAAGGCGCCTTCGAGAAGCTTTGCGCAGCTGCCGAGCCCGAGTCGACTGACTCTAGCGCGGACGCCGGAAGCACGCCGGCATCCGCAAGGCCTTCGAGACGGCGAGGATCCTTGAAGAGAGCAGGCTCAACGCGTTGTTCAGATTGTGGCGTCATCTCTGACATGATCGGTACTCT
>CAYRKE010000464.1:0-2201 GCA_964424695.1 uncultured Polyangiaceae bacterium | reverse complement strand
ACAACCTTGATGGAATTCTGCTCGAACAGGCTCTGAGCGCGCGACCCCATCCCCCCAGCGAGAATGACGGTGGCGCCCTGCTCCCTCAGCCACTGCGGAAAGGTTCCGGGCTCGTGAGGCGGCGGAGTGAGCGACTCGACGCTTGCGATCGTGTTGCTCGTTTCGTCGATGTCGAACACGTGAAACACCTCGCAGTGTCCGAAGTGCGAGGAAAGAACTCCCTGAGTGACCGGAACGGCAATTCGGAGCGGCCGCCCATTGGAGCCCTGTCGGTTTGCGTTGGAGGCGCGAAGCTCAGGCTCGAGCAGGGTGCGGACGATGCGCCCGAAAGCCTTCGCGGTCTCGGAGTGTGGCTTGACCTGCACGATGGGTGTCCCACCATCCCCTGACGTGACCACGTCCGGTTCAATCGGGATCGTCCCGAGGAAAGGCACCCGCATCTCCGCCGCCATGTTCCGTCCGCCGTCGGCTCCGAAGATCTCGTATCGTTCTTTGCACTTGGGACAAACGAAGCCACTCATGTTCTCGACGACGCCGAGCACCGGAAGGTTGACCTGTCGGCAGAAGCTGATGCATCGGCGAACGTCTTGCACCGCAACCTCTTGGGGGGTTGTAACGACGATGGCGCCGTCCGCGTTCTCGATGAGCTGCACCACAGCCAGAGGCTCGTCGCCGGTTCCGGGGGGAGAATCAACAATGAGGTAATCCAACTCCCCCCATTCGACGTCCTTCAAGAACTGCCTGATCACGCCGAACTTCCTCGGACCGCGCCAAATCACTGCATCGTCGCGCTCGCTTAGCAGAAATCCCATCGACATCACACTGAGTGCGCCAGCTCCACACTCGAGAGTAACGGGCAGAAGCGAACCCTTCGTCCCGGTGATCTGGCTTCCCTCGAGACGCAACAGCTTGGGAATGCTGGGACCGTGGATGTCCACGTCGAGAAGCCCAACCCGCTTGCCAGCGAGAGCGAGCGCCGTAGCCAGGTTGACCGCCACCGTGCTCTTCCCCACCCCTCCCTTCCCCGACAAGACCAAGACCTTGTGCCGGATCCGGCAGAGTCGTGCCGTCAGCGCTTGACGCTCGAGGTAGTCTGCTTCGCTTTCGTTGGGTCGCTTCGCCTTGCTGCCGCATCCGGGATCGCTGCAGTCGCCGCATGTCTTCTGGTCATTCATGGGGGTAGTCTCTCTTTGTCTTGCCAGGTCTTAGGGTTCTCGTATCGTTGTCGCTCGTCGTCCGATCACATGCTCGAAGCTTGCTCGGTTGTCACCGGAGACGCCCTCCGTCCGCCTCTCGCCACTCATGGGTCCTGACAGGTGCCCCCGCCGCGACCGCGCTGGCAGCGCGCTCGTCGGCGCATCCGTCTACTAGCACCGCGGCAACCCGGCATAGCAAACTTCGCAGAGGGCAGTTTTCCCGCCAGAAGGCTCGCAAGCACTTCGTCGAGTTCGCCCGCCACGAACCCAATCACTCTGACACCTCGCTCGACGAGCTCGCGATGCAATGGCTCCGAGATAGCCCCACAGACCAGCAACTCGACCCCGAGCTCCTCCAGAACGTGGATCTTCTGACTCGGCGTTGGCGTTTCGAGATCCCGATAGTGTCTCTCGACGACGACACCACCTTCGATGGTAAGCAGCATCGCTTCTCGGCTCACGTCGAACACGGGGGAGATGCGACCCTCCCAGACTGTCAAGGCAGCCTTCATCGGTAGGAACTTCCTGCGTCGTCGTAGAGCAGGAATCGAGCCAGATTGGGAGACCCCTTGAATGGCAGGCAATTTCCGCGAGAAACGGCATGCGAGGGACGCCACCACGTTCACCAGTAACGGAAAAGGGTCGCGCTGAGGAAGCTCACTCGACGCGAAGGGTCGCGAACACGCGACTCTTCGCTTGCTCCATGACTCCGAGACATCGCTGGGACTCGCCCAAACCGAGCACCGACCGTTCGTCGGCTCTGCCGCACTTCACGAAGTGATCCCAACTTGGAGTTGAGGTGCGAGGCCACACGTTGCCCTCCCACGCCTGCCCCAAAAACCTGCTATCGCCCGAGCAATCAGGTCAGCGCCAAGGCCGGCCCACGGAATGCATGCCGCGCAGCTGGCGGCCACGATCGCCGGGCGTCGTCCCAGTCGAGGTCTCGCGGAGGTGCTAGAGCACCGATCAGGTTGATTCCGTAAGGTTTTCGATCACCTACAGGGT
>CAYRKE010000463.1:0-3886 GCA_964424695.1 uncultured Polyangiaceae bacterium | reverse complement strand
TTCAAGGCAATCTCAGCGCGCAGCAGCGCGTCTATGTTCGCCTCGCCGAGCTTGCGCGAAATCTCAATACCGAGCTCGACGTTGAGCAGATCCTGCGTGCGGTCGTCGAGTTTGCCCTCTACGGATTCGAGTACGAGCGCTGCGTCGCCCTGATCGAGGACTCATTCGGTGAGTCCTCCAACTATCGCGTCGTCGCATTCGACGGCTACTTCGACCCGGCTGCCAGTGACCAAGTGAAGGGGGTCGTTCTGACGGGAGAGGAATCCGTGCTGGCGCCAGTCTTCTCGGACCCCGGGTTCGTGTGCCACTCTGGACCTGATCTGGAAGAGGATGCCCGGGCACTGGGTAGGCTTGTTCTCATGGACGAGTATTTCGTCTTCGCGCTCGCTCAGAAGTCCGGCCGTCCCCTCGGGTTTCTCATCGCGGGAAACACCAAAGAACAAGCGCGCTACCAGGCGGTGGTTGCCAAGGATGCGAGGATGTTGGCGGCCTTCTCGAATCTGGCAAGCCACACTGCAACCGCCATTGGGCAGGTTCGCTCCTTCCGAGCTCTGCAGAACGAACGAGAACTGCTGGATCAGATGGTGGCGGCTCGCACGCGTGAGCTCTCCGAGGCGCTCGACACCGCCCATGAAGCCGTTCGCATCAAGGCTGAGTTTTTGGCGAAGGTATCCCACGAGCTGCGGACTCCACTCAACTCCATTATCAATATCCCCACGGCGCTTCTCTGTGATTATACGAGTATCGAAGTCCTGTGTTGCGCTGGTTGCGGTGCAGAATTCCAGTCCAACGACGGTGACGCCGATGCTTCCGCTTCATGCCCGGATTGCCAGGCCGCCTTGGGGGCCGAGCGCAGACGCAGGTGCGACGGAGATTCCGAAGAGCACGCGCGCTTCCTAGAGCTCCTTCAACAGCAGGGAGCCCACCTGTTGAGCCTCGTCGAAGACGTATTGGACATTTCCAGGCTGGAATCGGGAAAGGTTGAGCTCAACTACACCCTGGTCGACGTTGGTCCACTGCTCAGCGAAATCAAGTCGACGCTTGCCAGTGCCAACCGCGGAACCGATCGCCGAATCTCGTATCCGACCCTCGCTGCGCCAATCACTCTGGTTGCGGACCGAGTGAAGCTGAAGCAGATTCTCATCAACTTGATCGGGAATGCCATCAAGTTCACCCACCCAGGGGGGGAGATAAGAGTCACTGCGGCGGTGACGTCGACGACGCCCGGAACCGTCGAATTCGAGGTGGCCGACGACGGGATAGGTATTCCGGAAGATCAGCTCGATGCGATCTTTGAGAGCTTCCGTCAGGTCGATGGTTCACACACGCGGAGCTTCGGTGGAGCCGGACTGGGCCTTGCGATCTGCCGTCAGCTTGTCGAAATGCATGGCGGCACCATCACGGTACAGAGCCGGCTCAATGAGGGCAGTGTCTTCCGCGTCAGTCTGCCCGCTGACCAGAGGATTGGGGACGACGGCGAGACAGCCGTCCCGGAACATGCCAAGTCGAGCCTTCCCGCCGTACGTGGCTTCGGGACCGTCATTGTCGTCGACAACGACCCCGCACAACTCTCTCTTGCGCGCAGACTTCTTGAGAGGGAGGGCTACGAGGTGGTGCTGCTCTCCGCTTCAGGAGAGCTCATCCCTACAATCGACCGGCACCATCCGCGCCTCGTGATACTCGAGGTGGCGATGTCGGATGTTGATGGGCTGACGCTGCTGGCCCAGATCCATGAGAGGGAAGCCACGGCGCAGCTCCCCGTGTTCCTATCCAGCGCGTTCCCCTCAAGTCGGAAGCGAGTCGTTGATGTTGGAGGTCTCTGGCTGCCAAAACCGTGGACGGACCAGAGCCTTACTGCTCGCAGCTTGGAAGCTCAGGCATGCAGCACGAGGCCTACCTCTGAAGGACGACTCTCCCCACAGCGACCGCTCTCGTGGTCGCGGCTCAGTGACTCGGTGTCGCATATCCTGTACGTCGAAGATGAGGACGCCAACTGGGAGGTAACTCGACTCTCGCTGCGGGGCGAGTACGAGCTGGTACGAGCAAGGAACAGCCGAGAAGCATTCGAGCAGCTGGCTCGGCGCGACTTCGACTTGATTCTCATGGACGTGCAGCTCGCAGGTTCGGACCTCAGCGGCATCGAGATCACTGAGGCACTCACGGGGCGAAGAACAAGGGATCTGCCGGAATACGCCCTGGGAGTGACGACCACGTCCCCCATTGTCGTCGTCACGGCTTACGCCTCACTGTATAGCCGAGAGCAGCTCCTAGCGAGCGGTGCCCGAGAGCTCGTTACTAAGCCAGTAGACTTCACCCATCTCTTGCTGGTCATGTCGCGGCTGATGCTAAACACTGCCCTAAGTGGGACAAAGAGCTCGTAGTAGGCCCATTCATGACAAGCCTAAGAGATTGCTCGATGATTCGCGAGCGCAGCAAATAGCCGGAGACCTCTGTGGCACTCACTCGACTGAAGCCAGGTTCACCCAATATCCCGTCGACTCTTGCGAGCGTGCCGCGAATACTCTACGTGGAGGACGAGGATGCCAACTGGCGGATAACCGAGCGCTACCTCCGCGGTAAGTATGAGCTGGTCAGGGCGCGCAACAGTGCCGAGGCTTTCGATATCATGGGGCGTGTCCGATTCGATCTCGTGCTTCTCGATATCGAGCTCGCTGGATCGGCTCACGACGGCCTTACCATCTGTCGCATCTTGCGTGGCGCGGCGCCAGCCCCAAACGGGTTCCGGCCACCACCGTGGCTTGGGGCACACCTGCCGATTGTCTTCGTCACCGCCTATTCGACCCGCTACCCTCGCGAAGAGCTGCTGAAAAACGGTGCCAACGAAGTCGTGACCAAACCCGTCGACTACACGAGGCTGCTCCTCGTATCATCGAGGTTGCTCGTGCAACGGGTCCGAGGGCATTCTTCCCAATCCGATCCTTGGTAGGCGGAGTCATCGCGCCCGCTGGCGAGGCAGGGGCATGGTCCGCGGGAGAGGGACTTCCTGGCCTTCGCGATCGGAGCCGCCGCGATGGGCGGTCCCCTCGATATGCCGTGGCGTCGCACACGCGACGTCACGACCGCTCCAAAGACAACAGCCCCGACCGCAGGGCTGCGATCGGGGCTAATTGGGGGGGCGCAGGCGATACGAGAACGGGGGGGCTATGTAGAAGGTATCGCCGCGCGGAGTGGACGGCGCAGGGGACCCGGACTGAACCAGTCCCTCACTGCTGCCGGCTTCACGTAATGCACGTTGCGTGCCGTCCGCAGCCGACCAGAGATCAACCACTTAGGTGGTCACGGGGAGACCTCCCCCGTGCGAAAGCGAACGAGCCCACTCCTTCATGAAGGAGACTCTGCGGCGTCAACGAAACGCAGAGAGCGTTCTGGACCGGCCGCACTCCGGTTCCAGCAGCACCGCATGGGATGAGCTCATCTTCTGGCCCGATGTCGTTTTCTGTCCCTTTTGAGGAGGTGCCTCCCTTTGAGCTCTGTGTGGCAGATGCTGTCGGCAGTACTCGGAGCCATCGCCGCCGTTTCCGCTCTCGCCGGTGGCCAAGCTCGATACCGACTTGAGCGCCCCGGGGTGCGACAGCGACCGGTTACGCTATGATAGCGCGACGTCTCGGCCCACCGGACAAGACCACCTTCCCTAACCATGTCAGCTTTTTCCATGACTCGACATCCTTCCAAGACCCCCACTCCGAGCCTCTCGCGGTCGGTCACGCTACTGCTCTTCGTTGCCCTCCTCGGGCAGGCCAATTCAGGTTGCCAAGAAGGGGACTCCGCCAACGATGACAACCCGGTAGGTGGCGATGGAAACGTCGGGCTGGGTGGCAACGTGGACACCGGCTTGGGTGGCGACGTGGACACCGGCTTGGGTGGC
>CAYRKE010000462.1:0-3908 GCA_964424695.1 uncultured Polyangiaceae bacterium | reverse complement strand
CCTAACACTGCGCGTCTATTGCTTGCGGGCCAACGTCTCAGCGAACTTGCTGCCCGCCGCTTCGGTGCAACAGCGGAAACCGATCTGGTATCCCTCGTGCCAAGCATTGTGGTCGGTGGTCATCGGCCTGCATCGATTCCGAACCGGCCCCCAGTACCCCCCCTTGAGCCCGCTCTCGTATGGCGTCTTGTGCGAGAACCCCGATTCGTTGAAAACCCACTCGTCCACGTTGCCGGTCAAGTCGTAGACGCCGTAGGCACTGACGCACCCGGTCCGAGTACCGGACGGCTCCCGTTGGTCGAGCCTGGCGATCTCAGCCGCCTTGGTGCGAGGGTTCGCGTAGGCGTCGGGCTCGGGAATGATGTAGGGCTTGTCGATGTTGCAGGCGTCCGTGTCTCGCGCATAGCCGTACGGATACGGGAGCCGCGCCGGGCCTTCGCAAGCAAGCGTCCACTCACTGTCGGTGCAGAGGCGCTTGTCCGAGAGCTTGCAGAGGGTGGTCGCTTCTGCCCAGTTCAGAGCTAGAAGCGGCAATACCCCCTCCAGGTTCGGGTACTCGTACCGATCGATGCAGAACCGCTTGTGCACGGGCTGGCCGAAGCAGCGGCTGCCTTCGCGATACTCGGCGCACCGATCTCGAGGTTGACTGAGGAAGGTACGACAAATGTGGGCAACGCTGGGGCAGTACTCGCCGTCCACGAGGAGCATGTCGCCCGGACACACGGACACCGGCTCGGGCTCGCGCGACTCCAGCGGGGCCGACGGCGCCTCCTGGTTGGGATCGACGGATATGGGCGTCTCGGGCAGTTCCCGGCGCAGCGCCAGCGCCTTCTCCTGAGCCTTGATGCTATTGGCGCGTGCCTCGAGCAGCTGAGCCTGAAGTGCCCTGCGCCTGGACGCCCGGGCGCGACCAAGCTGCAGCAACGACCCGGTAAACGCAATCCCCAGAACGAGCACTGCCAGCCGAGAGCTCAGGGAGAGCCGTCGCTTCGCGATCAACTGCCGCCGCGAAGGCGGTGGCTGGTCGGGCTCTTCATGGACGATGATGCTGCGGGCGCTCATGGATATGGTCGCCCCCTAGCTTTCTTGGACCGCCCACGCGCAAGCTCGATCGGCGGCCCAGAGCCTTCGACCAGGGCATCCAGCGCTCACCCGTTCCCGGTAGAAGAGGGCACCGGGCCCCCTCGCCAGGGCAGGACCACTCAAGAATTGCGGCGTTCGTGGGACCCAAGACACGGATCCAGTCGATAGCACGGATCCCCATGGCTCCGGGAGGCTCCCCAGCGTTGGCTCCCGGCCCGCCGTCAGAAATCGGGTCGAGACCGCCATCAACGCCCTGAGCTTCGGGCCACGCCTCCCTGGCGCCAATGTGGGTCCAAAGACAGGGTGCATTGCGCGTGACACAGGCACTGCATTGCCCCCCGCGCCCCGCCGTAGTCAAACCAACCCGACAATCGCCCCCCGGAGACCCATGAACGACGGTCGAACCTACGAGATGCTATGGGACTGCAAGTTCTGTGGCAGCAAGAAGCTCCTTGGCAAGACTCATCGCCACTGCCCCAACTGCGGCGCGCCCCAAGACCACACATCCCGCTACTATCCCGCCGACAACGAGAAGGTCGCGGTCGAGGACCACCGGTTCGTCGGGGCGGATCTGCGGTGCGGTTCGTGCGGCGAGGCGAACAGCGCAGCGGCCAAGCACTGTGGCAACTGCGGGGGTCCTCTCGAAGGCGCCCAATCCGTCACACTTCGAGGCGACCAAGTCCAGGCGGAGGGAGCCGCGGCAAGCAGCGAGATCGCGAGGTTGGGAACTCTGAGCAAGGGCAGTTCCCAAGCTCAGGGCACCGGAAAGAGTGGACCCGGATCCGGGCGACGCATCGGCTGTATCGTCGCATCCGTCCTGGTGTTGGTACTCCTCGGCCTGTCCTTGTTCTTCTTCTGGAAGAAGCCAACGACGCTGGAAGTCACTGGACACCGCTGGACGCGCACCATCGAGGTCGAGCGGTTTCAGACCGTACAGGAACGCGCGTGGTGCAATGAGCTTCCTCCAGGTGCCCGAGTCCTCTCACGAGAGAAGCAGGAACGGTCCAGGAAGCAGGTCGCCGACGGCGAGGAGTGCTCGCTACGAAAGAAGGACCGCGGAGACGGTACGTTCACCGAGGTCCGAGAATGCAAGCCCAAGTACCGAGAAGAGCCCGTCTACGACGAACACTGTCGCTTCGAGATTGAGCGCTGGAGTCCCGCGCGAACGGAGAAGGCCACAGGCAATTCGGTGACACAGACACCAGTCTGGCCCGATGCGCGGCCGCAACCGGAGGGGCAGTGCCTCGGCTGTGAACGCCTAGGCAAGCGGGAAGCCAAGTACACCGTGCTGCTGCGGGACCAAGGGACAGGGGACGCCGCGGAATGCGATCTCGAGGAGGCTGCATGGCGCGGCTACTCACCCGGGCAGAACGTCAAGGGGGAGATTCGTCGCATCGGTGGTGGCGTCGACTGTTCATCCCTCGCCCCCGCGAAGTAGTGTGGCGCCCCCAACGGGCGGATACTCGCTCGCTGCTCCTACGATCAGCGGCCGTTGCGCTCGGTCATGCAGCACACATCGGCGCAGGGCGATAGCTGGAGCGCCTCCTCGAGTCGCGAAAGGGCCTCCAACTCCTCCTCGAGCTCGCGGAGAATCACTTCTGGAGGGAGCCCGGGGTCGAAGTCCCCCTCCCCAGTATTGAGATTTCTCAATAAATTCAAAAGTCTACAACACTCGAACCTTGGCCGTTCGATGGGGTCCGCCATAGGATACTCGTGGGCTCTGCTTCCAACCTGGGAAGCTGCCATTCTCGCCGCCTCGTTTGCCAAGAATGGTACATGGGACGTGAGTGCCCAACGGCAAGGGGCCACACCATCGGGTACAGGCAGTCTCCACCCGAAACGCCCCTCCAAACGTCTCAGGTTGATACTGGAACGATTCGGTCGACAATTTCGCACCCCGACTGGATGGACGTGGCCGAGAGGGTTCACCCCTGCTAGGGAGCCGGCATGACCGAGTCTCCAGAGCGCATCACAGCCGGCAAGGTTGTGACTTTTCACTACACTCTCACCTCCGCGGACGGCGAGGTCGTCGACAAGTCCGATGACGATCCGATGCTCTACCTGCACGGAGCGGGTAACATCGTGCCCGGCCTTGAGCAGCAGATGGAGGGCAAGTCGGTGGGAGCGAAATTCAGCGCCGTGGTGGAGCCGGTTGATGGCTACGGCGAGCACGATCCCGATGGAGAGTTCGAGGTTCCTCGAGATGCCTTCCCAGACGACGCTCCACTCGAGCCCGGGATGCAGTTCGCGGTGGAGCAGCCTGACGGTGAGCTAGTTCCCCTTTGGGTCGTCGATGTCGACGAGAAGCATGTCCTCGTCGATCGGAACCACCCCCTGGCAGGCGAGCGGCTGCACTTCGACGTGGAGGTCGTTGCCGTCCGCGACGCCACCGAGGAGGAGAAGAGCCGCGGGCACATCCATTCTGGGTGCTGCTGCGGTGATGACTGCGGTGATGACTGCGGGGATGGCTGCGGCGACGGCTGCGGCGACGGCTGCGGTGGCGGCTGCGAGAAACACTGAGACCCCCGAAGCGACGGCGTCTTCGCCCCCTCCCCAAGCAACGCGCTGGCTCGCCTCGAGCCGTGGAGGCTCGCCAGCCGTTGCCCGGTCGGTCACCGTCCGGCGCCCTGCCGCCACTGGAGCGTCCCCCGTGCTGAGCGAGGTGGAGGAGGCCCTTCAACGCGCTCACCGTACCGGTTTGCGCAGATTCTGCGCCGCTATCCCCAAGGCGCCATGCCCGATTTCCGTGAGGACACCGGGTTGAGGCCGGACGTCGTTCTTCGGTGGCCCGGTCCCAAACCGATCGCTACCGACTCACTCAGTCT
>CAYRKE010000461.1:1177-3921 GCA_964424695.1 uncultured Polyangiaceae bacterium | reverse complement strand
ATCGCCACGATTCCGCTCAGCACGCAGAGTAGCGCAATGGCCCACCACGGCTCTCGGCGCGGCGGCTTCTGATGGTCGAACACGCCCTCGTGCAGGAAGAATTCCCCCAGATTGCGCGCGTCGGTGAAGGAGCGTTCGAGGCGCATCAGCCGCTCCAGCAACTGGGGCCGCTGCGAGATGGTGAGCAGCACCATGGGGAGCAGCTGGCCGAGTTCGCCGTGTCCGACGACGCCAAAGGCCCGACGACGCAAGATGGAGCCCAGGATCGTCCGCACCTCGGCAATGAGATCGAGCTCGGGACAATAAGTGAGGACGATCCCTTCCACGATCGTCAGGTTCCGGAGCACGATGAAGAGGTCGGATTGTGCCCGCAATCGGTAGCGTGCCCCCAGGCGCAGCCCTTCCACGAGCTGGGCAGTCAGCTTGCTCTCGCTGGCCGTTGGTCTGTCACTCTGCGCCAAGACGATGCGCAGCTGCTCCTCGAACCCCTTGATGTCCACCTCGGGATCTGGGGAGAAGACCTGGAGAAACGCGATGACGGCATCGTTGGTCCTCCCACTGCTCTGATAGAAAAGGAGCTCTAGCATCTTGTCGCATAGGCTCCTGGGCACGTGGCCATGTAGGCCGAAATCCACGAGACCAATGTGACCGGTCTTGAGGAGGATGATGTTGCCGGGATGGGTGTCACCATGCACGAAACCATGTTCGTACGACATCCCGAGCTGAAGGCGCAGCATCGAGATGGCCAGCGAGCGCGGCGACACGCCCAAAGCGAGGAGCTCACTCGGGCCATGCACTCGGTCGAGCAGCTCACCATCGAACCACTCCATCACGAGGAGCCGCTCGGCACACAGGTCGAGCCGCACCCTCGGCACGCGGAACTCCGGCAGGCTGCGAATCACCTCACCGAAGCGCACCATCGCCCGAGCCTCGGCGAGAAAGTCAATCTCTTGGCGAGCCCGTGCGGCGTATTCGCTCGCGACGTGGTGGACCATGCTGCGGTGATACGCGGGCACCAGGCGATCGATGAACCTGGAGACTTCGATGAGCACACTGAGGTCTGACTCGATCGTCTCCCTCAGGTTCGGCCGCGCCACCTTGACAGCAACCCACTCTCCCGTGTCACGCAGCCGGGCGCGGTACACCTGAGCGATGGACGCCGAAGCGTCCGGATCCGCCGGAAACTCCAGGAAGACCTCTTCGAGCTTCCTGCCGAGCTCCCCTTCGATGATACGGCGCGCCTCCGGTGCAGAGTACGGCGGAACGTGACAGCGGAGCTTGGACAGCTCCAGCAGGAATTCCTCGCTGAAGAGGTCGACGCGCGTTGCGAGGAGCTGACCGAACTTGACGAAGGTGGGCCCCAGGCGCTCGAGAGCGCGTCTCAACCGCGCCGCTCGCTGGCCGTCGGTGGAAGCCGCGTCTGGGATTCCTTCCTTGGTTGCCGCTGACTCGCCTTCGGACGGCGCTGGACGCGCGAACCCTTCCTCCAGGAACACCCGAGAGATCTCGGCGATGCGGGCGAGTTTCATGGACCGTGATCGTACACGAAATTCCCGAGCGTCCGATGGATGCTCGTCGCCCGTGGCTCGCCGGTCCAGCCGAGGACGGGGTGACGCGGCGCAGACGCGCCCGGCTCGGTGAATTTGACCGGACGCCACACGCCGGACGGCCGTCACACTTCACGCAATCGGGGCTCCGCTCTCCGTCGGCACGGTCATCGCCGCACCGCTGAGCACCGGAAGCGAGATCGCTACCCGAAATGCTACTGATCAAAGAGCGTACAAGCTCGCTCGGACCGGTAGATGAGCATCGAACCGCTTCGATCCGAGACGAAGAACAGCTCCGTCCCATCGAGAGAAAGCGCGGGGTCACTCTCGGTGTCCGAGCTATTGAACGCGGCATTGAGCTCGGCCAGGTTGGTGGGTGTGCCGAAGGTGCCGTCCGTGGTGGGCCGCTCCGCGTACCACAGGTCGCGCCCGCCACTGCCACCGGTCCGGTTCGAACCGAAATGGACCGTGAGCCCATCGAGACTCAAAGAGGGGCTTGCGTCACCACTCGTCGTGTTGAGCTCGGTCACAGGCGCCAGACTTCCGTACTCGTCGCTCGTGCTCACCCGCGTCGCCCGCCAGATGTCCTCATTTCCCGACTCGGTGGAGGTATACAAGAGCTCGAGTCCATCCGCCCGTTGCCAAGGCGTGTTCTCCTTGTAGGAAGAGGTATTGACCGCCACGATAGCCATCGAACTCGAGAAGGGCTGCGAGAGGTCGTCCCTTCGCGCCACCATGATGTCCCGCGGCAGAAGCGAGCTATCGGGGATCAGAGCGTAGAACAGCTCCAGACCGTCCGCCCCCAAGCGAGGAGTCACCTCGCCGTACGAGCTATTTAGCCCTGAGATTGCGGTCCCCGCAGAGAAGACGGTATCACCAAGCGCAGCGCGGGTCGCAAAGTAGAGGTGGCTTGGGTAGCCCCCAGCGGCGTAGTAGAGGGTCAACCCGTCGGGGCTCAGACTCGGACTGAGCGGGAAGGTCTGCTCAAGACCCGTCACGGCCTCGGGCTCGAGAAACTCACCGTACTGCAGGCAGTCGCCGGATCCCGCCGGCGCCCCGGCTGCGCCGCTTGTACCGGCGGAGCCTTCGCCACCCGTGGCAACCCCGCCGCTCGCGGTCTCGCCTCCGTTGTTCGTCGCCCCACCCGCGCCGCCTTCCCCACCCGTGGCAACCCCGCCGCTCGCGGTCTCGCCTCCG
>CAYRKE010000461.1:0-1077 GCA_964424695.1 uncultured Polyangiaceae bacterium | reverse complement strand
CCGCTGTTCGTCGTCCCGCCCGTGGCTTGGCTTCCACCCGTGGCGGCTTCTCCACCCGTGGCGGCTTCGCCGCCCGCGGCGCCTTCGCCACCCGTCGCGACCCCGCCGCTCGCGGTCTCGCCTCCGCTGTTCGTCGTCCCACCCGTGGCCTGGCTTCCACCCGTGGCGGCTTCTCCACCCGTCGGTGCTCCGACGCCTGTCCCCGATGCGCCCGCGGTGCCTGCGGCCCCTGCACTTCCCGAACTACCGCCGGGAAACGAGGTTCCGCCCTGCCCTGTTTCGCTCGGAGCGCCACCCTGACCCGCGTCTCCACCCTGGCCCGCTTCGCCGAGTGCCCCGCCGTCGCCCTGCCCTGACGCTCGCGCGCCACCTGTGCCGCGATCGGTCGTGGAGTCGGGCGGCGGAATGTCACACCCCCGGCCCGTAGCGCACTCGTCCAGTTCGCTGATCGATGCAGAGACGCACACGCCGTCGCGACAGGTTTCCGTAACGCCGCACGGCACGTCGATGCACGACGCCTCCATGAGGACGGGCAGCTTGAGCGTCGTGTTGGGTACGAAGCGCAGTATGCGCCGAGCCACGATGCATCCACCGGTGTAGCCGTTCTTGGTGCAGTCGTCGGGCGACATCGTGATTCCTGACACGATGCGGAGCGCAAATTCGCCGTTCTTCTCATCCTTCGGCAGGATCACGATAGATCCGATCCTCCCGGTCGCCGCGTCACATTGGGAGGTTTCCGTGGACATCGGCCGTGACTCGAGTCCATCGAGCGGTCCGGCCGCGATTCCCGTCTCGGGGTCGTCGGCGCAGCTCACGTCCGTGCTGATCTCGACCTTGACCTGGGTCGGGTCACGACAGCCGAGCGTGAGAGCCCCTGCTGCCAGGGGAAGAAACGCCCTACCAAGGGTCAGACAGCGCATGAGTGCACAATGATTACGGGCACTCATGCATCCGAGATTAGTCATCAGATCGCGCCCCGCACCACCTACGACATCCCGGGCTGCTCGTCGCCACCTGGTTCATAGGCACCCACGGTATCGCACCGTGCCGAGCCACTGCCCTCGGGTAGGCCCCTAA
>CAYRKE010000460.1:0-3939 GCA_964424695.1 uncultured Polyangiaceae bacterium | reverse complement strand
AGGTTGAGAATGTCGGGCGACGCAATCGAGGCGCCCCAGTCGGCAGATCCCACCGCCGCTTGGGTGACCAACAAAGTCGTGATTGTCGAAGAGCTCCGGGGAGGCCTCGTACGCATACTCGTTCCGTCGCGCCCGTCCGAATTCGCGAGCCGGTAGATGCTAGCGTGCTCGCAGGGGGCCTGTGCCGTGCCCGACTACGACGAGAGCTCCTCCAAAAGATCATCACCGTCATCCGCCTCGCTCGGCCTCGAAGGGCCGTCGGGAGCCAACAGGAACACTCCTTCGGGGCATGGTGTCGAAGAGACAACCGTGAAGGGTATGCGTTACGCTCCCAAGCGGAAGTCGCGAACGGCCGCTTCGGTGAGCGAGCATGCCTCGAAGACCACGCTCGTTCCATTGCCGAGTGGAGACTGGGCACTAACACCGAGCCAGAGCGCGGGCGGGTAGTCGTTCCGATAGAGGCGTACCAACTGCCAAGTATCGGCGTCGAGCGAGTAGTAGTACGCGATCGTCCGCGCACTCGAAGAGATCTTCATGTGTACGCTGGCGGCGCTCACCACGTCGTGGTTGTTGTCGTCCGAGGTGCCAATCGTGCGGACGGTGACGACTCGCGTCTGCTTGCGCTCGTCCCTCTCAAAGGCGAACTTCACCCACGACTCTGCATCGACGTAGACGTAGAGCGCGCCCGCATCGTAGGTCTCACGAAACGTTGGGGTCACCCTGGCCGTGAACGTGAACGGCTTCGTGTTGTCGACGCGCGACAGTAGCACGGGCGCCGTCGCATTCGTCAGCTTGCCATCCGGATCGTTGAAGTTGTCGCACCTGGCATTGCTCCGAAGGACGAGCCTGTCGCCGTCAAAGGCTGTAAGGCCCTCTGCACCGTTGAGCGAGCGAGAGAACTCGATGTTCATGGCTTTCACGGCGTGGTGTTCTCCGGGCAGGATCGGAGCATCGGTGCCCACGGCGCGTCAAGATGCTGTTCGACGTGACTCGCAGGGGGCGCGTGGTGGGTGGGGCAAGGGGGGCTGGGCTTCCACGGCGGCCGGCGGCGGGCGCTCCTGCGGGCGGTGTTTCGCCAATGACGACGCCTGGTGGCGTTCATCGGAGCATGTAGCTAATCTTGCCGCACGTTGACCCAACCGAGTTCCCACCCTTCCGCACCCAGTTCTGGGCGAGAGCACCGCATTCGGCTCGGCTTCATTTGCGACTCCCTCGAGGACAATTTCCAGGCGGCACTCGTGGATGCGGCGCTGGCGGCAGCCATGGCTTCTGATGTGGATCTGTACGTGATTCCGGGCGGCAAGGTGGGAGAGTCAGCGGCAAAGAACTTCATTCACCGATTGGCACCGACGTGGGTGGACGGCCTGATCGTGGCGGCCCACACGATCGGTCACAGGGCCACGGAGCAACAGATGGCGGAGTTCTTGGAGACCCTCCGCCCCACTCCGACGGTGACGCTCGGCGACGTTCCTGGCGCTGACTGTAGTCTCTCGATCGACAACGAACAGGCGGCCCACACGCTCACTCGACATCTGGTGCTGCAGCACCGCCACAAGCACTTCGTCTATGTGTCCGGCCCTGACGGCAACGCCGAAGCCCTAGCGCGCGAGCTTGGCTTCATGAGGGCACTGCGCGAGGCCGAGCTGACGCTCCCGGCCGAACGGCGCCTCGTCGGGGACTTCACCTGGGAGGGAGGGCGCAACGCGATCGTCGAGCTGATCGAAGGACGGGCTATCGACATCGAGCAAGTGCAAGCAGTGGTGTGCGCCAACGACGCCATGGCGGTCGGGGTTTGCATGGAGCTCGAGCGCCGCGATCGCTATATCCCGAGAGACATCACCGTCGTTGGTTTCGACGATACAGAAGTTGCGCGCCACTTGCCAGCTCCGCTCACGACGGTGCATCAGCCACTCCGCGAACTGCTATTTGACGCGGTGGGAATGCTCGTCGAGGCTCTCGCAATGGGAACGCGCCCGAAGGGGGCACACCGCTACACCGCCGAATGCATCCTGCGGCGCTCCTGCGGTTGTCCGCGTCTCCCGGACCTTCCGCGCCCGAGCACCCCTGCTCCCGCGAGTGGTGCCATCCGTGAGGCATCGTTGGGCGTGCTCGAGCCAGCGCTGCGCGAAGACGTCGATGGCACCTTCGCCGAAGTGCTCGACCGGGTGAGCCCCGGATGGCTAGCGCAACTGTTGGAGGCGCTGACCACTCAACTGGAAAAGCGAGACGCAGTCTTCCACGACACGCTCGAGGTCATCTGCTTGCGTCTGCTTCGCGCTCGCACCATAACCAGTGGCTGGCAAGACGCGCTGCTCGCTATGAGACGACACGTTGCGCGGGCTGGCATGAGCATTGACAAACGTGGCGAGTTGGACCGCGTCGTCGAAGGCGCCATGCGACTGACGAGTGAGATGGCGGCCAGCTATATGGCGCGCCAGCGGGAGGAGCTCCTGGAGCAGCTGCGGGTTCTGAGTGATGCCACGGCGGGGCTGCTCGCAGCGCCAGACTTAGGCACCATCAACCAGGTCACCCGCTCGTCGTTTCCGAAGCTCGGCGTGGAAAAGGGGGTAGTCTACCTGTTCACGTCGGCCTTCTGCCCCGACGTCGAAGCAACCCCCCTATCTGTATTTGGGCTAGACAACGAACCGCCCCTGGCCACCCTCGCTGCGAGAAACCTCGGCCAGGGCGGCCTGCCGCACCGGCAAAACTGGGTGATCGAGCCTCTGGGCGCCGGGGCGCGCCCGCTCGGGCTCGCGGTCATGCAGACGGGGCTCGCGCACGTCTCCTGGTACGAGCGGCTCCGTGATGCGCTGACCGCGGCCGTCAATGGCGCCCAGCTGGTGGAGCAGGTACAACGCCTGGTGGTCACCGACCCGTTGACGGGACTCAGCAATCGACGCCACCTTGCACAGAGGATCCGCTGCGAACTCGACGGCGAGCTCCGACGGCGACCCCTATCCTTGCTCGTGCTCGACTTGGACGGTTTCAAAGCGCTCAACGACGAGCAGGGGCACGATGCCGGCGACCGAGCCTTGATCGCAGCAGCGAGCTCCATCAAGCATTGTCTGCGGGACACGGATACGCTGGCTCGCTTCGGCGGAGACGAATTCGTTGCCGTTCTACCTGGCGCGACAGCCGAGCAGGCGCGCTGCATCGCACAGCGCGTGCTCGAGAATCTGCCTCCAGATGTGCTCCAGAACGTGTCTGCTTCGCTCACGTGCAGTATCGGCATCGCGACAGTCGAGGACCAGATCGCGGTCAGCGAGATGGAGCTGTTTCGCTTAGCGGATCAAGCCCTCCTGGCCGCCAAACGGGGAGGCAAGAATCGCGTGGTGCATGCTCGGGATCGCGCAGACTGAGGGCACCACCGTGGGCGCTATTCCCATCAGCGGCATCCGCCGAAATCCGAACCGAGCAGCGTTCGCCCTGGGTTGGGAGTGCCCCACCATGCGATTCGCCGCGATCCAAGCGACCGCGAATGGCGCGTGTCACCCACGGTTTGGGCGACAGGTTCGGTATAGGGCGACAGAATCGCTGTCCGTGGATCTCTGTTCGAGACTCGGCCCGGCGAACCAGTAGACGGCGTCATCATCCACGCCGATGAGGGGGACGTAGTCGTCGTCGTCGTACGCGCCCAACTGTTGAATCGGTGTCATCTGAGTCGGGAGCTCATCGAGTCGGGCGTACGAGAGCGTGCCGTCATACAGAGCTGTGAAGACCTCGGAGTTGTGAACGAGCAAGCCGAAGGGTTCGTTGGGGAAGGGGGCCACGAGTTGCTGAATGCCTCCGGTCGTCGGGGCTCGCACCAGGTTTGGGTGATCGAAGTAGTACGTGTAGCCGTCGCCGCCGTCGCAGACCTCGGCGCTGGTGGAGACAACACCCCCCGGTGTCACCATTCGGTCGGCAGCCATCGCTCCGAACGCTATCGAGTCCGCCGTG
>CAYRKE010000459.1:0-3972 GCA_964424695.1 uncultured Polyangiaceae bacterium | reverse complement strand
GCCCGCATCCCGACAAGCGCGACGCGGTCCTGTTCGACTTCGTGGACCGCAAGGTACCCATTCTGCGGCGGCACCATATCGAGCGTCAGAAGCTCTATGCGGAAGTGCTGGGCATTCCAGCGTCGAAGCTCAGTCCGAGGAAGCCCAAGCCCAACGGCGGAAGGGAGGAACGACCGTGACCGAACGGATCTGCGGAGGCTGTGGTCAGCCTCTCGAGGGACGCCCAAACAAGCTGTTTCATAGCGATGCGTGCCGAAAGCGAGCCGCCAGAGCCCCCGCTGGGGGGTTCGTGTGGATTCGTGGAACGCTGTTCAGAATGCAGGGTCCCCACCGAATGGTGCACGCTTGTGAGGGCTGTGGGGCACCCATCGAGGAAGGCCCCGGACGCAGACGATTTCATGACACAGTCTGCCGGGAGCGAGCGAAGGGCTCCTGCCCCGTCACCCTTGCTGCCGGGCAGCACGAGGGAAGGCTGAAGCGATGAGCGACCCGTTGTGCCCAGGCTGCGGGCTGCCAATCGAAGGAGGCCGTTCCGACAGGCGCTTCCACAACGATGCCTGCCGAAAGCGGGCATCCAGGCGCCAGCTCGCTTCAGGCCCGTGCCCAGCAGAGTCAGCGCGACAGGGGACGAAGCCCGGACACACCCTCCCTCCCGAGCGGGTGCCCCAACTCGCACATCCGATGTCCGGGCTACCGGAGCCCGGACACGACCGCCTCCCCCCGCCGGAGTCCGGACTCGCGACTCCTCTGTATCCCGGACACGCCGCCCCTGGTGCCGCGGAGTCCGGACTAGCGGCTTCGATGTCCGGGCTAGCGGAGCCCGGACGCCTCATCCTTTCCCCGCCGGAGTCCGGACTCACGGCATCGATGTCCGGGCTAGCGGAGCCCGGACGCGGTGACTCCCCTTCGCACATGTCCGGCGCAGCCGTCCCCGGAGCTGATGGCCCCACCCCAGACCCCGACGTCATCCGCGCGACCTGGCGCTGGCTCGCCCACGCCCCCCACGGTGTGTCCGAGGTGCGCGTCATTCGCCCAGCCGGCGGCATCATCGGGATCGGCTTCTTCGACGACGAGGACGCGTTCGTCAGCGAGTGCCTTCGCACCAACGCCGCAGGAAACGTCTATGTTGGGATCCAGCCGCGTCCCCGGCGGCTTCTCGAGCGGGCCGCAAACGTCGTCCGTCCCCTGAAGAGCGGCGCGGCTCGCAAGGACATCGAGCTCATTACTGCGACGGTGCTCGACCTCGATCCGGTGCGCCCCAAGGACACCGCCAGCACGGAGGCCGAACTCGGGCTGGCACTCGACGCCGCCAAGGCCGCGGCTGACTGGTGCGAGGCCCAGGGGCTTGTCCGGCCACGGCTCATGATGAGCGGCAACGGTGCCCAGCTCTGGTTCGCGCTACCCCCGACGCCGCTCGAGGGAGAGGCTCGAGAGCGGCTGCAGGCAGGTCTCAAGGCGTTCGAGGCCGGAGTACGTGAACGCTTCCAGAACGACACCGTCCATGTCGACTCCATCCACGACGTGGCCCGCATCATCAAGGTGATCGGCACGGTCAGCCTCAAGGGCGACGGCGCCGGCGACCGTCCTCATCGGGTGAGCGCGGCTCTTGCGGGATTCGAGCGAGTAGAAGATCGAACCCTGCTGTCCCGCCTCGAGGCCGAACCCACGCCCGAACTGCCATTGCGCCCGGAGGCGCGTCCGTCCCCTTCCACCAACGGAACCGCGCCGCCATCCACGGCGACGGCGAACCGTACCCCCGAAGGCGAGTACGACTGGGAGCACCCGGTCGAGATGTGCGGGCCCGTCCAGCGACTCTGGGAGCAGGGCGCCGAAGATCGGAGCGTCGCCATCTTCAACATGGTGCGCTTCTTCGCGCACAAGGGGCTGCCGGTCAACGAGCTCACCGACCTCATCGTCGAGTACGACCGCCGCGGACTCGGCAAGCTCCGTGGCCGTGACGGTCCCGCCTACGTCCGCAAGGCCTACGAAAAGGTCCTCGGCACGGCGCGCGACGACGGAACGATTGCGCCTCCGTGCCATGCGCTCCAGAAGCTCGGCTACTGCCGTGTGAACCGCGAGCCTGGCGCCCGGTGCGACCTCTATGACATCGTGTTCGACATCGAGAAGGCCGTCGAAGCGGTGCCCAGCGACGTGCCCGCGCGCGAACTCGAGTACCGGCTGAAGCCCATCCTCGACGCGATCGCCCATCGGGATCCATCGATGCACGGCCGGTACATCACGCTCGTCGAGAAGCGGTTCGGGCTCAAGGCCAGAGATCTGCGCAAGGCCATCTCTCGCGCCGCGAGTGGGCCCACCCAGGACGTTGACAGCAGCCAGGACTCGGAACCCACAGAGTCCACCATCGAAGGCGAGATCTACGAGGACGCGAGCTGCTACTACTGCCTCACCGGCCGCGGAGAAAGCAGGATCCTCTCGTCGTTCGCGATCGAGCCCACCATGCGTGTGGAGACCGAGGACGGCGAGCTGATCGTTGGAGAGGCGCGGACGGACAAGGGAACCACTGTGGCCCCGCTGCGTCTGCCGCTCAGCGCGTTCCATTCAAAACGCGACCTCATCCGGCTGCTACCATCTGCCGATCTGCAGTGGACCGGCAGCGACAACAACGTCCAGGGGCTGCTCCGAGTGCTCGCGCGCCGGCCCGTGCCGCGGCGCCCCGGCTCCACCATGCTGGGTGACTACTGCAGAGGCGATCACCACGTCTGGCTAGGCCCAGACTGCGCCATCGGCACAGCCGGATTCCTCGACCCCTCGCCGGTGGTGTACGTCCCGAACGGCGCGTCGCTCGACAAGCGGGTCTGCTATGTGAAGGCCGATGACGACGCATTCCTGCTCGTTGCGGCCTCGGTGTTCGAGCACCTGCCGAGGGTGAACAAGCCGGAGGTAGTCATTCCCATCCTGGGATGGTTCTTCGCTACTCCGATGAAGCCGCGCTTCATGAAGGCCGTCGGCAGCTTCCCGACGCTCTTCGTATCTGGGACCCAGGGCAGCGGCAAGACGAGTCTCTGCACCGAGGTGATGTGGCCCCTCTTCGGCGTGCGAGACGCGGAGCCCTACAGCGCCACGGAGACGGAGTTCGCTCTACTCAAGCTGCTCACGTCGACCCGTTCGATCCCGGTCTTCATCGACGAGTACAAGCCCTACGACATGCAGCGGCAGCGGGTGAACACCCTTCACCGATACCTGCGTCGCCTGTATCGAGGCGAGACGGAGGAACGCGGGCGGCCGGACCTTAGGGTGAACACCTACCACCTGCAGGCCCCGCTCTGCATCGCGGGCGAGACGCGCCCCACCGAAGCCGCCCTCCTCGAGCGCATCGTCACCGCGAACCCGGTGAAGACGACCCTCGATGAGCTGCCAACCTGTAAGCACTCCTTCCGCGAGCTCCGCGCGGTCGAGCTGCCCCTCTTCGCGCCGAGGTACATCCAGTTCTGTCTCGGTCGCGACTTCGACGCTGACCTCGAACTCGCTCGCCAGGTGATGCGGGCCATGCTCGGGGACCGGAAGGTCCCGGTGCGCATCGTCGACAACGTTACGGCGATGCTGCTGGGCGTGCACCTGTTCGAGGAGTTCGCCCACGACTGCGACTGTGAGCTGCCCGACGACCTCGGGGTGCAGACCGCTGTCGACGCCGTTCTCGCAGACGTGCTCGAGACCGACCACGGCGTGAAGAACGCCCTCGACCACTTCCTCGAGATGCTCGGGGTTATGGCGGTTCAGAGCGAACTCAAGTACCGCGTGCACTATGTCTTCGATGACGGGCGCCTCGCTCTCCACCTCGAGAGCGCCTACGACGCCTTCCGAGCCCACTGCAAACGCATCGACTACGAGGGAGAGCTCGTGGATCTGAAGGCCCTGCGTCGCCTGATCTTCGAGAACAAGCTGCAGGGCGGGTTCGTACTGTCGGACAGCGATCGGATCTACTTCGCGGGAAGCGATCGGCGCCGGGCCGTA
>CAYRKE010000458.1:0-3973 GCA_964424695.1 uncultured Polyangiaceae bacterium | reverse complement strand
TCGCCCCTTGTGCTTTGGGGGACAGGGGGCGACCGGAATTCCGAAGAGATCTCTCGCAACGGGCGCCGATGGCGCCTGCGGTGACGTGTTGGCATCAGGGATGGGCGAGGGAGGCCCGTTCAGCTTCAGCCATTCGACGCACATGAACTCGTCCGGCCGTTTGCATCCACCGTTGGGTAGGTAGTCCTGGCATCGGTGCGTTCCGGCGATGGCAACGAAGTGGGGGCAGGTGAAGGCACGAGTCGCGGTCTGCTGGTGAGTCATGTTGACTCAAAGCGGGCCACTCCCAGGAAGGGGACAACCGATCTTCAGTGGAGATCCACTTCGGCCCACTGGCTGTTCCCGAAACCCCCTATAAGGGGTATAGATCTTCATCAAGGGGGTTTCGGGAACAGTCCGGTGGCCGGATGCTGCCGTCAGAGCGTCGGCCAGCATCGAGGCAGCCCCCCTCGAGAAGGGGACACTCGATCTTCAGTGGAGATCCACTTCGGCCCACTGACTGTTCCCGGAGCCCCCTATAAGGGGTATAGATCTTCATTAAGGGGGGTCGGGAACAGTCCGGCGGCCGGATGCTGGCGTCAGGGCGTCGGCCAGCATCGAGGCAACCTCGGCTGGTACTGGGCGTTCACCCGAGACGTAGCGGCTGATCGTTGCGACGCCGCGACCCAGCACTCGGGCGGCTGCGCGCATGCCTCCTAGGCCTTTGACCGCCATCGCGAACGCCTCGGCTGTCATCGAAGCCGTCGGCTGCAATCCTCCCCCCTCAAGCGCCCGAAACTGCACAGTGCCGCTGGTCCACCCGAGCCCGCTGGGCAGGACGGCTCCGACGTGCAGGGCCCGACCAGGTCGTTGGCGGTGCACGGTCCGAAGACGGCCATGGGCCTGTTCGAGCTCGGCCCGGCAGTAAGCCTCATATCTTGGCTCCCAGGTGTCCCCGAGTCCGAGGAAGGCTGCGTCACTCTGTGCGGCGCCGAGGTGAGTCCATGGATCCCCCAGTGTCGCCAAGGCGTCGCAGTCGGCCATGTCATTGAGGCCCCGTACTGCCCCGTAATGGGCCACCAGGAGCGTTCCGGGCCATCGTGCGAGCATCGGGGCCAGGTCTCTCGAAAACGTCTCTAGCGAGGTGCTGGGCTGCCCTAACGCCTTCCACCGTTCCCGGCACTCGCTCGGATCGAGATCGGCGGCGTAGCGGAGGGCCACCTCCAGCGCCGCGAAGGTGACCAGCCCCAGGGTCCGGGCCGTCGGATCTTCGCAGGCCCAGTCGACCACGGCCTTCAGTGCGAAGCCGAGTCCCTTGGTCGACTGAAGCACGCCTTGCCGAAACCACTGCCGTCTGGTTGCGTGGCGGGTCCGGATCAGGGTGCGCTCGATTGGAGCGCCGTCAGGTGCCGTGAAGTGATGGAGGGGCGGATCGTAGCCGACGATGCGACCGAGGACGGGTGCTTGCAGGTCGACGTTGGCATCGAGGACCACTACCGACCCGTCCCGCCGAAGGGCCCGAGCCAGCTGTTCCCGGGGAGCGGTCACCTGGAGCACACGCTCTTCTCCGCGCCGCTCCACGCGCATGCTGACCGGATACTCACTGGCGACTGCGTGATGGAGCGTCTTCAGGACCAGGGCGACTGCCCCGACCTCGTGTGAGGACGCAAACCCGCCCAGGACGCGTTCGATGGCAGTCCCGAGCACGGGCGGCGCGGTTCCGTGGTGACGTTTGGGGAAGGGCGCTGCTGCCGCGCAGGCGACGAGATCTCCCGGAACGCCGGACGACCGCTGGGCCTGCTCGCGGTCCTCGAGGGGGACGTCTTCTTCGTGGCGGCTGAGGGCCTTGCGGGCGTCGAGCGGCTGCTCTTCCGGGGCCGCGTCGAGGTACGCCCGAGCCGCGACGATTGCGGGGTACATGGCTCCGACGAATACGCCATCGAACCAGTGGAGAGCCTTCTCTTCTGCGAGGGCCAGCTGCCAAGGGCTCAGCGTGGTGGTCTCGAGGTACTCCTGGACTTCGTCAATGACGAGGAGGCCTGTGGTCCCCGCGGCACCGTCGAGCTCTCCGAGTAGCGCGTGGGTGCCGAGCACGATTCGAGCGTGGTCCTGTCCCTCGTAGCCGAGTCTGGCAGCACAGCCGGCGTAGTGGGGACACTTTTCTTCGCTGCCACGTCGTTCGCAGAGCTCCCATTGCATCCGGAGCCCGCCCGCCACGAGAGGCTCGGCAATGGCGTGGAACTGGCAGACTGGCTCCCCCTCGTCGTCCTTGAGGGAGAGCGGTCCGAAGACGCGGAGCGCCGGTTGTTCATGCCCCGCCAGCACGGCGACGCACTGCCGAGCCAGGCGGTTTTTGTCGACAGACAGGGCCGTCTTGGAGCCAGCCGGAGCGCGGACGTCCAGAGCCTTCGGATCAGCGTGAGGCTTGGCGGCACGCTGGGCCGCCACTCGAAGCGCCGCTTGGGTCTTGCCGAGCCCGCACTCCGCCTTGATGAGGGTGAGTCCTGGGGGAGCATGCGCGATGGCCTCTTCGAGCGCTCGGGTCGTCTCCTCGAGGGACAGTGGTCTCGCCGCGCCGTGCTGCTCTCGAGCCTGCTCCCTCAGCTTCGCTTCGGCGGCAGAAGCAAACGCCTCGTCGAGCGCCTCCGCCAACTTGGGCCACTGCGCCGCAAGCGTCGTGTAGCCGGTGATCGGGAACCGCTGCTGCCAGCGCAGCGCGGTGGTCTTTGCCAGAGTGTGGCGGTCTTCGATGCGGTCATCGCGTCCGGTAAGCATCGAGATCGCGCCGATCATGGCTGGCAGGTGTTCCGGGGGGAGTCCTCGGCCGAGCAGGGCGCCGCTCAGGGCCATGAAGGGCGAGTGCCACTCGGTGGTGACTTCCGGCATCGCCTGGGCCAGCGCGACGGCGATCGGCCGCCATGGCTCGGGAAGGGTCCCCGTCCACTCACCCACCTGGCGTCGCCGAAGGGGCGCGCGGACGGGGGTTGATTCTGTGGGCCGAGCGCTCTCGTTGGAAGTCGGGTTTTCCTCGGGCGAAGGCAGCGGTGGAAGCTCGATCGCCTTCATGAACTCGAGGTTGATGCAGCGTGATCGCCCGCCGGCCTCGCGTGGGACATTGGGTAGCCGGTAGTGCCGTGTCCAATCGCGACAGGCCCAGTCGACCGCGAGCCCCTCCTGCTTGAGGCGAAGGAGCCAGGCGGCGAGGCGAGTCTCGACGCTCTCGACTGGCAGGGGAGTCGCGAGGGGCTGCACGATGCGTCGACCATGGCGCGTGTAGTAGACGCCCGCGGTCGATAGCGAGGGCAGGGTAGTATCCTGCGCGCGGGCGGCCTCGAAGAGCTCGTCCGTCCAAGGCGTGTGGCCAGGATTATCGACGTCGCAGAAGAAGCACTCGACGGTGAGGCGCCGGCCATAGAGTTCGAGTCCAGGCTTGCTCACGCGGGGCTGCCGCTCGAGACCATCGACCAGGTACGCCACCAGGTGGGCGTCGGTCGCGTATACGCGGGTCAGCGCTGCACGGAGCTCGCGAATCTGGTACGCGAGCGGCGCGTTCTCCTGGCCTTTCTGGAATCCCTTCGCGTACTTGCCGCGCGCAACCGCGACGCGCGTCAGCGGGTGCTGGCCATCAGGGGCGTTCGAGGGGCGGGGGCGGCTACGGGTCAAGAGAGGCGAGGGGGGCCGAGCTCCTGCGTGGAGCGCGGCGGCAGCGCCTCTGGGACGTCTGGACTACGGGGAGGAGGGGGTGCATCGGGAAGCCTCGGACAGGGGACACGGGGGGTGCCGATAGGGGCCGTGTCGGCAGCGACCCGGGAGCTCAGGGAGTGGCAGCACGGGTCACGTCGACTGCGGCCCGTGAGCTCAGGGAGCATCAGAACGGGCCATATCGATCGCGGCCCAAGAGAAGATGCCCTTGCTGCGGGCTGCGCTTCGGAGTGCGTCGACCACGGCGCGCTCCTGGTGGCGGGAGCGTGCTGTATCGCGAGCTGTGGCGGGC
>CAYRKE010000457.1:0-4042 GCA_964424695.1 uncultured Polyangiaceae bacterium | reverse complement strand
CCGTCGGCGCGTTCCCACCTGTCGGCGCGTTCCCACCTGTCGGCGCGTTCCCACCCGTCGGCGCGTTCCCACCCGTCGGCGCGTTCCCACCCGTCGGCGCGTTCCCGCCCGTCGGCGCGTTCCCACCCGTCGGCGCGTTCCCACCTGTCGGTGCGCTCCCACCTGTCGGTGCGCTCCCACCTGTCGGTGCGCTCCCACCCGTCGGCGCGTTCCCGCCCGTCGGCGCAGTCCCACCGGCGGCCTGGCCAGCGTCTCCTCCGCTCGTCTGCACCGCGTCATGGCCGCCGGTTCCTCCGCTTGCGGCATCTCCGCCCTGGCCGGCTTCGCCCCCGAAGATGGACGTGCCCCCGTCAGCCGAGGCCCCCCCGTCAGCCGAGGCCCCGCCGCCCTGGTCCCCGCCACCCTGTACCAACGTGCCGTCGCCGCCGCGTCCTCCCTGAGCGGACGAGCCGGCTCTCCCAGCTCCGCTCTCACCGGCACCGCCTTCAGCCCCTGACTCGCCTCCAGTCGCGACGCCGCCCACACCAGCGCCACCCCCAGGGCGTATGTTCGCCCCACCAGACGTTCCAGCGTCGCCAGACGTTCCTGCCCCAGCAGAGGTGCCGCTGGATCCCCCCTTTTCGGTACGCAGGTCATCAAGACCCGACAGCGATTGGCAGGACACCAGCATCGCCAACGTCAGTACAGAGCTCCGCGCCCGCAGTCTTCCATTCTGACTCTCAACACTCGTCATCGAAGTATCCCTGGCAGCTCCTCAACCCCGGGTGGAGTCTATAAGGGGCCAGCCTAGCACCGTGACTCGTCAGCTGTCTCCGGGCTCTCTCCCGGTGCCTTCTGGGCCAGTTCCGGGCCAGTCCTGGGTCAGTCCTGGGTCAGAGCCCGCCAGCGAAGAATGATCTATGCGGAATGCCTGGTCTTTCCGGGGAGCTTCCCGTGTCCAAACCCTTCATCCGAGTTCTTCTGCCCAAGGCCGAAAGCTCTGGGTCGGATTTCTGGCCAGAACGGGACGGAAGAAGGGTCGCATCATCGGACGCGAACTGATACCCTCTGTGCCGTGTATCCTGGGCAGCTAATCACCGATCGCCTACGTCTCGTGCGCCAACTCGGTGCTGGCGGGATGGGTAGCGTCTGGATCGCCCACCACCTCCTTCTCGATACGGAGGTCGCTGTCAAGTTCACGAGCGCCGAACTCGGTTCCACGGACGCAGGGATGGCTCGCTTCGAGAGGGAGGCGCGCTCGGCGGCCAAGCTCAAGAGTCCCCATGTCATCAAGATCTTCGACTACGGGCGCAGCGTCGAGAATGTGCCCTATATCGTCATGGAGCTCCTGAGCGGTGCAGATCTGGCGACGATCATTCGAAGGTCTCTGATCGAGCGCGGAGTACCGCCAGACCCAGAGTTCGTGCGGAAGGTGGTGGAGCAGGCTGCGCTTGGCCTCACCGAGGCGCATGACGCCGGCATCGTGCATCGCGATATCAAACCGGACAACATCTTCATCTCGGATCTCGCGGGCGAACCCTTCGTTCGGCTGCTGGATTTCGGCATCGCGAAACACGTGCTCGAGGCGGGGCCGCGACTCACCGGAAGCCAGGACTCCTTCGGCACCCCCTACACCATGAGTCCAGAACAGGTTCTGCGGCCCAGAGAGGTCGATTTTCATACCGACCTCTGGTCTCTGGCGGTGGTGGCTTACAACACGCTGACCGGTGAGTGGCCCTTCGATGGCGAAACCCTGGGCGAGCTCTATATCCGTATCGACAAGGGAGTGTTCGCGCCGCCAACAACGATCCGCCCTGAGCTGCCTCAGGTGCTCGATGCCTGGTTCATTCGAGCGCTTTCGCGCGATCCCACCTGTCGTTTCAGTTCGGCACACGAGCTCGCGCAGACCTTCTCGATAGCCATCGCCGGCCATGCGGAGGTGCCTGCCTGCAGCTCCAGCGTGGCCGAGCGGCGTCCATTGCCAGCACCAGCTGTATCCGATACCGACACGATGAGCCCGGCGGTGTCAACTTCGCCCGGTCGGCGGAGGGCCTCTCGCCGAGCGGTCGGGTATGCCGTCGGTGCGGCGGGCCTCCTGGTCGCGGTCGGAGGGGGCGTAGGCCGGTTCGTGCTTGGATGGGGCACGCCAGAGCCCAGCCCATCGACGTCGGTACAGACGGTTGCTCCGAAACTGCCCCGCGCAGCGTCGGCTTCCCAAGCCGTCGAAGACTCCAAGGGCGCACACGAGGAATCCGCACCGGCAGCGTCCAACGCAGTGCCTGCAGCGTCGGGCAGTGCTGAACCAGGTGCGAGCGTCCCGTCCGGCATGTCGTCGGGCAGTGTGATGCAGGCGCCAAGCAGTCCACGCACAACGGGAGGCCGAACGTCGGCCGGCCCTGTGCGGCCGCCGCGGGAGGCTCCCGCGGCGACACCTGGGCAGGAATCGGACGCTGCTAAGCGCAAGAAGGCGCGCGGTTTCTAGAGAGGTGGCGATGAAGACGAGTCGGTTCCTGGGTTGGATCCTGGTGGGGGTTGTCTCGGCGATGAGCGAAACCGCTTGGGCGCAGAGCGAAGCCGAACGCCAAGCAGCGGGCGCACTGATGGACGATGGGGACGCTCGCTTCGCGGCAGGAGACTTCGGCGGGGCGCAGAGGCTCTACCAACAGGCCGACGACATCATGCACGTACCCTCGACAGGGGTATTCGTGGCCGAGGCCTTGGCTCGTCAAGGCAAGCTCATCGAAGCTCGAGACAAGGCTCTTGCGGTGGTTCAACTGCCCAAGCAGGGAGACAAAGAGCCTCGACCCTTTGTGGAGGCGCGAGAAAGAGCCCAAACGTTGGCGAACGAGCTCACCGCAAGGATCCCTTCGATCATCGTCAGGGTCCAAGCGGGAGCTCGAGACGTGGCGCTTCAAGGCGTTGAGCTCACGATGGATGGTCACCCCCTGGAGGTTGGTGTTCCGAGCGAGGTCGACCCCGGCCCCCACAGGTTTCGAGTGAAGGCACCGGGCTATGTAGACGCCGAGGAAGACCGCGAGATCGGCGAACGCCAGGTGACCACGAGCGGAGTCCCGACACCGGAAAGCACAGGAGAGCCCACTCGAGGCGCAGCCGCCACCCCGAACGGGCAAGAGCCCCCTGGGGCACAGGCAGCGGACGCTTCAGGAGCTTCGGTCTCGGCAGCGGCGAGTCCCGTCGAGATCGTGATTACGCTAGAACCGGTGGCGATCCCTGTCGAGCGTGCACCGCTGGCTCCCCCCGTCACGCCGGTGAACGAGGAGGAGCCGACGATCTGGTCTCGCATTCCGGCTCTGGGCTACGTGGGCTTCGGCGTTGGGGCGCTGGGCGTCGGAGTGGGCACCGTGACCGGCATCCTGTCTTGGTCCAAGACCTCGTCGATTCGCGAGGACCACTGCGGTGGCGGAAGCACGTGCACACGCGCCTCAGAAGACGATCGGGACTCGGCAACCATGCTAGCCAACGTGTCGAACGTCGCGTTCGGGGTTGGCGTCGTTGGGATTGGGATCGGCGTGTACGCAGTCCTTGCCAGTCCTGGAGAAGCCACCGCGGGCACCCCCAAGAGCCCCGAGCTCAGCATCGAGTTCCAGAGGCAGCGTGTCGTCTTGCGGCCCTTGGTGGGACCCGATGGGGTGATGATGTCTGGAGAGTTCTAGTCGGCAGCTCGCCCGCAAGAAGTCGCGCAGGTCGGAGAGCAGCTGCTACTTGGCCCGACGAATGGTGAGGATCCCGCCATCCGCGGAAATCCGCCCCCGACCTCGCTCCCTGTGCCCAACTGCCTCGAGCGCGGTGTGTTCGGCTCCCGATACGCTCTACTCGCCGATGACCTCGCCAACCGATGCGGCGTCCAGCACTCGGTCGGCATATCCGTCGAGCGCAGCCTCATCTGCCGTCGCAATGCGTTCGAGCACGGCCGATTCGAGTGGGCCAAACCGTTTCTCGAGCTGCCGGACGAGCCGGCGCCTGCCTGCCTCACGCCCCTCCTCGCTGGCCTGCTTGCGGGCCTCCTCGCGGACACCCTGTAGGAAGCGTTGGAATTTCTCCT
>CAYRKE010000456.1:162-4051 GCA_964424695.1 uncultured Polyangiaceae bacterium | reverse complement strand
CCGATTCGCTCGAAGTAGTCCTCCAGCCGTCTCTTGCCCTTTCTGTCTGCGATGGTCGCCACGCCTCCTGGTCGCGCACGTCGGCAGACTGGGCCGACTACTTGGCGCAGTAGTAGTAATCAGGAGAAATCAGAAGATACGACAACTACCCTGAGATTCGTCGGATGAGACAATGATGTCTTAACCTGCGGCACGGTCCCGCTCGGCACGGATAAGTGACCGTTCGTCACAAGTACGTTGTGCGTGCAGGACACTCCGTGCTTGACTCCAGTCCTCGACGCCCTACTAGGGATAGCGTCGAGGACTGGAGTCAAGCAACCAGCGAGAGAACACCCGTGCCTGCGCAGGCCGATTGGTCACAACGATGCGTCTAGTGACGAATCGTGTCGACTCGCCCCAATTCGTGGCGAGCCCACGTGCTGAGCATGTGGGTCAGCGCAGCGTGGCAAAGAACCAAAGTCGGACTAGAGATTTCCCTAGTCTCTTGGCCGAAGATCTAGGCAAATGGCCCTAGCTAGCCTGGTGGGGAACCGGAGCAGGATTTGGCGTCGTCCCTAGTTTCTTGGGCGAAGAGCTGGGTGAATGGCCCTAACCTAGGGCGCAATGAAAGGAGAGATAATGAGAACAAGTATCATAACAACTGCTGCTGCGGCTATCGTGTGTTCGTTCGTGACCAATGCTCAGGCGGCAGAGTATCCGCAGGCCATCAATCTCCAATATAGCAATGGCTGGGACTACGCCACGTGGGCAGCTGGCGAAATATACACCACCACAAGGGACTCGACCTGGAAGGAGTACCGCACGGATAGGCTCTCACAGAGCAATGTTAATGCAGTATTTGCTCGGATCGGAAAATGGGGTGGAAGCGATGGTACCAATGCGTTTGCATATGAAGAGGATTGGTACTTTGAGGAGCTAGCGAAGGATACGTTGTATCAATCCTGCCCAGATTCCGTGACGTACATATTTGGTAAGACCGACGAGAGGCTCTGCAATTCTGTTGACTACTCTCAGGAGACCTGGCTAGACACGTGCTATGACAACGCTGGCGCTGCTCATAGTTGTCGAATCTATCAATTTAGCGAGTACAATGCATACAACGACACTTGTATTATAACCCACTACGATGAGGGTGCTGGGTTTCATTCGTCACGATTCGGTCTCATCAAGTATAGGTACAACGGGAGTTTGACTAACTACTACCGCACATTCGTGGTGTACAATTCGATTTCGTAGCCTCGCTGGTCGCTGAGGTACCCTGTGTCGAAACGGGTGGTGCGCCACTCGTTTCGATAGGGTATTGGGCTAATGAGTGGCTGTTGTGCTTTGTGGAAGGACCGAGGCGAGTGTTGTTGTGACAAAGTCTAGACCGTTATTGTTAATGCTTGCGTGGGCTGCAACTGTCGCGTTTGTTGTGGGAATCTACTTCTGCTTCCGTGGTGCTGAGGAGGAGGTTGTGGCGGAAACAAACCCGGCGCTCCCAGATAGCAGTCCTTCGGATGCCGCTGAGCGTCTTTCGAACGTGAAGACCAAGGTAATAGAGGGTCTGGTTGATGCCGATGGGAGCGGGACGGCCTCTGCGGATGAGGTCGAGAGCTCCACGGTTGACAGTGAGGATGTCGAAGACATCGTGGAGGAGTATACTCAGGAAGAACTGGATAGCATGCGCTACGCCTACAAAAAGATCGAGCCACGGTACAGTGAGCTGGCTCCGGTCATTTTTGATAGCATGCTGGCAGAGCAGAGCCATAACCGTGAATGGACTATGGAAACCAAGGATGGGATGGTTGAGCTTCTGCAGCAGGAACAGTTCCGTGGCACGCTCTTGAACACTGTGGACTGCTACGAGACATTGTGTAGAATAGTTGTTACCAGTGACAGTGAGGAGGACTACCGAGTTCTCGCTTTGCGTGGTCCGGGAAGTGGTCCGCTGAGCGTGTCGAGTCATGGTAGTCGAACGGTGTTGGATGATGGCACTATTCAGACGCGGGTGTATATCTCAAGGCGCACTGATGGTAGTCCGTTTGTGGAAGTGAAGGATCGGATGCTGGCATATATTGAGAACGAGGAAAGTGCGGCCATGTAGCATGGTGAGCGGGCGACGAGGAGAATCGAACGGTGAAATCCGGGCCGGAGGGAAGTGGAACCCCTCGGACTCAGCCTCGAGAACGCAAACGTGACATCGCTTCGGCGTCACTAGCGAAACCTTGACGCACACCTTCGCGTTGAAACCGCCGCTCGGCTCCTTCCCATCCTCAGGGTCCTCGGGCGTTCGACTCCCGAGGAGCAGTGAGTAGAGCCCAGCCTGGCGAAGTGGCGGTATCCGAGCTGCACGAATTGGTGGGAAACGCTCTCATCATGAACGGTGAGGACCCGCGCAAGGAGAACCTCCGACACGAGCGCATCGAGGAAGATCAGGAGCCGTGATGGACGTGGGAAGGCTCGTCGGCTAGGTTGCGTTGGTACTCCTCCTCGGGGCGGTGCCGGCTTGGATCGGCCATGCTCGCGACGCCAAGCCGAGGAGGCTGCCCCCTGCGAGGATGCGCGGTCCCTGTGTCGAGCCGGCGGCTCAGATGCGGCGCGATCACCCGACGCTGCCAGCAGACTGGCGGATGACGGCTGTGCGCGGCGGGAATCGCACGCACCACACCGTTGACGGTCGGACATTTCCCATCGGGTTCGAAGCGACCTGTCTAGGTTGCCACGGAGCCGCCAACGAGTTCTGTGAGAAATGCCACGCTTCGGCAGGGGTGACGCCGTCGTGTTGGGAATGTCACCCGGCTGGCGGGATGCCCGGGAGTATTCGGCAGTAGGAGTAGACCGCCGGGTCAGAGGCGGAGGTGAACCCGCCAGGCTTGGCGGGATTGCATCCGCGCTTCACGAACCTCTCGCTCTCAGCGTCAAGAAGCCAGCCCACACATCGCTCCGACATCATCGCCGAGGCCTGGTACGTGCCTTGGCGCCGAGGCTGGCAGACGTCCCCATCCCTTCCTCCGCCCGCCTCGACTCCACTACGTGTCGAACGGGGTCGGGAATGGCCGGCATCGCGAGCACGGCAAGTAATGTGTTGGTTCCTGACTTGGCCGGATGGCGGCGAGAGCGGATGCCTGAGCTGCCTCAGGACCAGGCCTATTTGGATCTTGCTCCCGATTGGGTTTGCGAAGTCATCTCGCCAAGTACCGCCGCCCTCGATCGCGGAAAGAAGCGTCTCGTCTATGCCAACCAGAGCATCAAGCACCTATGGCTCGTCGATCTGGATGCGCAACTGCTCGAGGTGTTCGAGCTAGACGGAACAACGTACCGCCTGCTCAATGTGCACTCGGGAGAAGAGCGCGTGCGCGCGGTGCCCTTCGAAGCCATAGAACTCGAGCTTGGCGCGCTGTGGGCGCGGTAGAACCTGGAACCGATGGCGGCTCTCCGCAAACGTGTCTCGTGATGGGATTCGCTCGGCTTGAGGTCGTCGATGGTGGTGAGCGCCCCTTGGTGCCAGAGCCGCCGCAGGCCTTCCTTCTGGAGGCTGTCGCGGACCTCGAGGTACTGTTCGATCCCGCGCGCTCTTCACCGGCGCATGCCGGTCGACGCTGACGCCCGCAGCCACGGGATCGAGCTCGTCGACTGGCGGCCGCCCGAGCCGCTCGAGGAAGCGGCTATCTAGCGCCCGGCCCAGAAACCGCAAGATAGGGGACCGCCTGCGGAAACGAGCGCGGTGTCCGCCGTGCTGCGATATGGGCGCAGGCGTAGCGCGGCGTTCCGAATCGAGACACCGCGCCGCTCGGGCAGAGGGACGTGGGTGCGAAGCGCTGGGACCACGGCCGCGATTCGTTGTGCCCTGTGCGCGATTCGTTGTGCCCTGTGCGCGATTCGTTGTGCCCTGTGCGCGATTCGTTGT
>CAYRKE010000455.1:0-4162 GCA_964424695.1 uncultured Polyangiaceae bacterium | reverse complement strand
TGTGACACCCTACCGCTACCCGCTCTCCGGACCTTGGGGCCGTGAACGGATACCAGTCTGCAGCCGGCGACTCAAACCCGAGAATGCGAGACTGGGCAGTCGTCAATGCCTGTGCACTAACGCCAAGCCGATTGTCCTCATGCTTGGAGTTGCCACACCCCAGGACGGCAACGGCAATGAACGAACTAGTAAGTCCGAATGCTGTTCTCATGATTCTTCCATCTCCCAGCGCAGTGCAGCGCACCCAATGCACAAGCATACACCCGCAATGAGCCTGCTCGACTGCGTCGCCGCGCTGCGGACGCGGCACACAATCGACACTCGCGCGCCTACATATCAGAACGCAGCAACGATTGCACGTCCCAATTGGGACTCAGAGCGCTCGTCATAGGCGCCAGCAATGCCGTTCGGCGCCAGCAATGCCGGCCAGCCACTCACAGCAGACGTCCTATCATTTATCCCAACCGAATCCTCGAACCTGTGTCACCAATGACAGACTCAGACAGCTCGCGACTGCCGCAGAATGCAGCGCGTTTCGCGGCAGATCGAGTATTCACATGAAAACACTTTTACACTTTGTCCTATTGCGGGACCTCAGTCCTCTCGGGTATTCGGGGGCCCGATCTTGTACAGGCGCCCCCGCTGCCCGGGCTCGAGTTCGCTCCGGCGGTTCTCGGTGCCAAAGGGCCAGCCCCCATCTGCGGGAACGGAGTCAGCGAAATCGGAGAGACCTGCGACGACGGCAACACCAACGATTGGGACGGATGCAGTGCCGAGTGCAGGCTGGAAGCCCTGGCGTGTACCGAAGCCATCGCTATCGAGCTCGGTAGGCACGGCACGGCGACTCCGGTGCAGAACGATGCATGCGTCATGGTGCGCGACACCTATCCTTCGTGGTGAAACGCTCGATCCATGGACTTCCACACGACCGGCTCCGGCACGTACCCTGTGCCGTTCACCTGGGAGAGCACGTGCACCGGAGCTGGCGGCAGCGGGCTCTTCACGGGCGACTGGCAGAGCCAAGTATTCGGACCGACAAGCTCGGCCTGTGCAACGCTGATTGAGCTCGGCGGCGGTGGCTCCGGAACAGTATCGGTGCTCTACTACTAGTAGCATGCTAGTAGGGATGCAGTCAGTACCGCTCGGGGTGTCGCTGGGACTCCTTCTCGCGAGTTGTGCTAGCTCCGCGGGGGTCGATGGGCCTCCGCACTCCAGCCCACCATCGAGGCTCGAACCTCCCAGAACCGCGGGCACCTCACCAAGGAGCGCGACGCGCCATCTCGCGCTCCGAGCGTGTCCTGCACGCGGTTTCGCCAGCGAGTACGGGAGAAACCAATGGGTGCGCAACGGTCACCAAGGTCTGTGTTGCTGGTCGCGAATACCGAGCACCGGATGGGTTTCGGAGGACCCAATGACGTGCGTCGAGGACTTCGCCCCAGGAATAACCGTGCCTATTGGGATGCAGCGCCCCCTCTTCAGTGGACCTGCGTCTACGCTCTGCGCAGAGGGATTGCGCTTCACACGGGGCAGCACGAACTTGGAGGTGTTCCCCAGCGCACTCGATGAAGTGGCGGAACGTCTCAAGCGTGAACCTGGTCGGACGGTGTTCCTGCACGGCGTCTGCCTGCCTGGAGAGAGCGCGACTCCCGAGGCCTGCGAGGCGCTCGGTCACGCTCGGGCACGAGTGGTCGCCAGCGAGCTGACACGGCGGGGTGTCGCGTCCGAGCGTCTGGTAGAACAGACGCTCACCGAGTTCCAAGCCACACGCCCCAATCCCGCAGAGCAGGAAATGCCGAAGGAGTTCGATGCTCCTGTTGTCTGGGTGTATGGCCCACCACCCGATCCCATCTATGTCGACCCGCCCCGGCCGGAGCCATGCTATCCGGGCGTGGAGGCCGAGCTGACTCTCACACCTGAAGAGTTCTCCCCCGATTCGGGTACCATCATGGCGCTCAACGTCTGCCTCGCTGGAGGCTGCGCCCGCGGCAAGCTTGGGCTCGATACCCTAGCTTCCGGAGACAAGGTCATCTGGCGGCTCGAAGGATACCCGTCGACCGGCATGATCCTCGATTGGCGAACCGAGAGAGCGAAACTCGTCGTGCGAAGCCTGGTACCTCCCGATCGCCTTCGGAACGGTGATCGCTACCAACTGACCCTGGACCTCGGCTCCAGGCGCGTTCGAACTCTCGACGCGATACTGCAGCTCCCGGAAGGCGACGCCTGTAGGGTTGCGGTCATTCGGTGATGGACGTGGGTCTGGTTGAAGGAACGCAAGACTCTCGCCCCACCCAAGCAGACTAGTAGCACGTGCCCGAGGCGCACCACGTCACGTCGGCGTGGCTGCCTCCGCCTTGCCACACCCAGGGCAGATGAGTGTAGGTGCCCTCTTGCGGAGCGCTCTGCCTCGCTGGAGGCTGCGCCCGCGACAAGCTTGGGCTCGATACGCAACCAAGTTGGTGAATCACTGCGCCGCGATCCACACACTTCGTGCGGCGAGGCGAACGTCGAGATCCTCATGCTCTCGGAGCCGAGCAAGCGACTCGGTCCACGCCACCCCCCAACCCCAGCGAGGCCCGAAGATGGCAAGGAGTGCGACTGCGATCGCTTCTCCGCCGCCGCTCCGCAGCGCCTCGACCTGGGCATGGGCGTCCGTGACTGACCAATCCCGCGCGTCGAGCGCCGCAGCTGATTGAGCCGCTTGCTCGACGACGCCCCGTTGACGTGGCGTTGGTGCCCCAGTGAGAAGCGCCAAGCAGGCCCGCGCGAGCTCCGTGTTGGGCGTCGCTGCGACGCGCAACCCAACACCCATGGACCAGCTGTGGGGGTTCGCGAGCAAGGTCGTGGCGAGGCGCTCCAAGAGCGCCTGAGCCACGGGATGGCGCTCGCGAATCAGCTCTCCCGCGACGCCCACCAGGCGCTGGTGGGCCATGCGATCCCGTTCGCCGGCTGGTAGTATGTCGCGCTCGCTCGCGCCCAGCAGCGCGGTAATCGCAGCCGCGATAGGCTCGTGCGCAGCGCCGGATCGAGCACCCTCGGTCAGAACCCGCGCAGCCAAGCGCCAGGGGTCGTGGGGATCCAGTCTGGCGATGACGCTTGCCGCAACCTCGCTGCACCTGACAGGCTCAACGCCGACCCAACCGTTCATCATGGCCTGAAAGAGCGCGGTGCGAGCAACAGGGCTCGGATGGTCGGCGACCGGGGTCATGGTCCGCAGGTACCGTTCACGGTGCGCCTGCGCGACAACCGTGACCGGCGACTCCACCAGAGCGCGAGCGATGTCCTCGTCCGGAGACGCAGCCGCGTCACGCAGCAGGAGCCAAGCGTCTTCCTGGCCAAGCAGGGAACGCGCCGCGTGCAGGGTCGCTATGCGCACGTCCCGATGGAGCGGCTGCCGCCATACCCCTTGCAGCAGCGCGAGCGCGCGCTCTGTGCCCAGCTGACCCAAAATCCGTATCGCTTCCTTGTGCACCGTGACCTTGAGCTTGGGCCGTGCCAGGAGCTCCGCCAGGGCGTCGACCATCGTCGAGCGCGGAATCACGCGCGCAACTCGGGGCATGGCATACATCGCAACACGCGCCCGATCGCCGTCGAGGTGTTCGAGCAGAATGGCCAGCGCGGGCCGCGGTGCGTCGAGCCACGCCAACGCTGCAAGCGCAGCCTCTTGGACCGGAACCTCGTGGGATGCGAGCGGACCCGCGAGATCTTCGGCGACCGTGAGCGGTACGCGGGCACGCAGGGCGACGAGGGCAGAGCGGGTTTGACTGAACTGTTTCGGGGAAGCCTCGCCCTTGGCGATGAGGTCGAGATACCGCCGCTGGAGAGAGGTGGACCAGCGGTGAAACCCACTCGCAAAGTGGGGGATGACGGCGACCTTGCCGTCGTGGAAGCGCCCCTTGGGGGGCTTGTCGCTCATGCGCTCGACCAGCAGGGTCTGACGACGCCGGTGGCAATGCTGCAGCACGCCATTGAGATAGAGCGCCGAGCGATCCCGGGCGACCAGCTCCCTCACCCGCTCGTCACGGGTCTTAGGGTCTTGAAGCCAGAGTTCCGCCGCCCATCCGGCGCTGTTCTTCTGACCGTGCCACACCATCTCGACGACCAGATCACCTAAAGCAGGCACCTTCCAGGCGCGTTTGCCGAGCGCGTTCCACAAGGAGAAAAC
>CAYRKE010000454.1:0-4194 GCA_964424695.1 uncultured Polyangiaceae bacterium | reverse complement strand
AAGCGCCGAGCGCCGAGTGATGACTGTAAACCCAACTGGCTTTTACCCGCAGCCTGCCTGCTACTTCTTGTACCGTCAGCATCGTGTCCATTTCGAACTCCACTTTTCCTATCTTGACCCCTTGAAGAGTCACCACCATCGGGCCGAGTCCTTTATGTGTCCTCCCCCGGTGTTGCGCCCTCAGGGCTGACACAGAATAAGCAGCGTGTCATTGCACTTTGGACACCTTGTCGCCGCAGAGGACCGTAATCCGCCGGCGCCGGCCACCCGTGAAGCCAAAGTCTTCAGCGTCTCCCCTACCCTCTCGCTCAACTCTTGTCGCTCCATACTTCCCTCGTTCGAATGATTGCTCATACATGCCATTCATAACCTGATCGATGTGCGTAACGTCTTTTGAAAAAAAATATGGGCTCATGAAAGGCATGTGCGATCGATGGCATTGCCTGGCTTTGCGGACGATCTCCGTCCATTGCACTTCAGGGTCTTTGTGATCATCAGAATTGAGATGCTCAAGAAGTTCTCCGAGTTTATCCGCTCGTTTCACTGTTATCGATGGCAATCTCCCTCTCTCCGCTTCCCAGATTTCAAATGCTCGCTCAGGAGTTAATGCTTTTTTGGTTTTGGTTATGGAGGGAGAAAGGTACGGAATGATCTCCCCTTGGGGGGATAAAGGGGGGCTTATGCTTTCCTCTTCGTGTTTTCCTTCTTGATCTTCCGTTTTATTAATTGTCCTCAGTTCAGTAACGCCCGCAATCCGCGCTTTAGTAATGCTCTTGGTCCGCTTACTGTTCCTGCGATTACCCCCTTTTCCCTTGCCATCTGTTATTTCTCTTGACCCAGGGGCAAGCTGATATTTATCGTAATTACCGATAGTTATAAGGAGTCCGAGAACTGATCTGTAGTCAGGCGTTTCGGGCCCACTCATGATCCTATACCCAGTCCTTTGTTCAGTTTTTTGCGCAGTCTCGCTTCCAACAATGGATTCGGTCCTGCGTATTTTCCTGCTGTTTTGCTGGATTTTAACGATGTATTCTTTACGAATCATTCCCAGGTCACAGAGCTTGTCCAACCAATAGGCAATGCGCTGCTTATCCCGCTTGAGCCTTTTTCCCAATTCAGTACCGGTACAGATCAACTGCCCTCGCTTGAGCGGAATCGCCATCTTCCAGTGACTGAAATTTCGATCCTCCCAGGCAGCATCTCCAATAAGTGTCATCCACAGGACAAGAACCCAGGAAGGCGCATTCAGATAAAGCCAATGTTTAAAAATCGAGCGATTCATGACAAAGAAATCCCCCATCGTCATCGTTATATCTCCATTGAGAGTAGCTAACAGGGAGGCAATCCCTGTAACGCTGAGTTGTACCTTTATCACTGATGTCTCCCTCTATGTGGGCAGACACACCTTTCCTAACATGCAGAGATCCTCTGGTAATTGGTTCCAAGTTGATTACTGCACCAGCATCGGCTGCGGACTTTTAATTGTGCGATCAATTTGATCAATCAAATGTGAAATCCGTTGATAAATCCTGTTCGCGGATTCCTGATCTGCCCAAGTTTTACCAACGAGCCGTACGCGACGCACTCCCTCTGCATCAGCGAGGATCTCCAGCGATGCTTGATTCTTTTCACTCATATAGGAGAGATGCGGAGGAATGGATAAAAATACAACATGCAGGAAAATAATATTGAAGAGCTGGGCCAGCACCTAATCCCGAAGCTTCCCCTTAATCCTTTTTAGCCTGATACTTATGGCCTGTTGGGAAATTCTATATTTCTGGGCGATTTCGGATTGGCTCCTTCCTTCTAGAACCATTTCAACGATGGCTTTGTCCCTTCCCTTTAGCGACCTGATTCGTTCCAAGAATATCTTTGGTTGGGCATCATTTATCGGTTTCAGCTCAACTAAAGATTCCAGGTAGTCCCGATTATTATGGTCATCTACGGGTTTTGGATGGAATTCTAGCAGTCTTTCCCTGCTCATCCGTGCCTTTTTTAACTGGTCCAACACATCACGCCGAGTATTGCGGAGCACAAAGTTTAGACGTCCTTGTAAGGAGTCAAGAAGCCGGAGCCCCAAGTTCTTAAGGGGCTCATTCTCCGGATCAAGGTACTTGGCCGTACGGGATACGAGTTGAGCATGAACCATGGAAACAATCTCCTCCATGCCCTCTCTTCTGTTTGAGAAATCCGGATGCGTTCTTAACATCCTTCCAATTGTCATTTTGTCGATTGTATTGAGTGCATTTATATCCGGCTCGACTACAAACGCCCTAACTACCCGCCCATAAGCATTTTCCTTCAGCTTACGACGACGCTGGAATTCATCCTGAAGCCGGATATAGAGCGCTATTTTGATCGCATTTCGCACATGGATCCATACTGGATGACTCAGGGGGCGGACAAGATGATCTAAATCAATTAAAAGACTAAAATAGACAATAGCCAATTCATGTAGAAACCTGCCACCCTTGTGTTCGGAAGCGATGATTGCCGCAAGTTGCTCATCGTTGAACACTCCGAAATCGGCAGGGAATAGGTCCGCATTGATTCGATCCCGATAATCGTCGAGAGCAATTATCCGGGCTCTATATTTTTCTGGCACTTCAATTATTGAATTATCAGGCGTATCTTCTTCCTTGGTAGGCATGATACCCCCTCTATAAGGGCCTTATGTTGCTGGAGAGGTAATTTTAACTCAACAACAAATTCAGACTCCCTCTATTTTATTGAGAGCGAACGGACATTACGAAACCCTGGCTTCCCGATAAGAGGCGAGCATCTCGATATCTACGCCTAAAACCCCTTCCGCACGCATTCCGACACTTGGGTTGAGCCCTCTGCATTAAAACCTCAATTTGCCCTTGGATGAACTCGAGTTCATCTCGGACACGTTGACTCCGATTCCTGGTGAAAAGCCTTTCTTGGCGCCTGATCAGCTTCCTGAACGGCTTCACGATATTACGGAACCATTTTGTCTTGCCAGAATTCTGGACAAGATACCTCAATCGCTGGCATGTCCGACAAGCCAAAATGCCGGGAAAACTTAATGACTGAGGATCTATATAAAGCTTTCGAGCTCTCCGCCCGCAAGAACAGAGAATCCAAATCCTAACAACATTTGAGCGCCGGCCGTATGAATATGTTTGTTGATGACGCTCAGTGCATAACCTTATTTCATAGTGCCAGGCTCCAACTCGCGTTCTTAGCGTTCGTTCTCCTTCCGCCAGACCAAGCAATTCCTTGCGGTTAAAACGACTTCTTATGTCTGCCATCGAAATGCACTCGCATTCTTCAACAAGAGTCCGCCGGGGATACGCGAAAAAATTCTCGTCCCTGCGCCTCTCTCCGCGGGACCTTCCACGAAGATTTCCCGAAAGAAAACTATTTTCCGTGTTGTCTGACACTTTCATCCTCCAAATATTTTTGAAGCGGCAGCAATCCCAAAAACAAGGGTCGAACCCATAGCGTTTTTGGCCATCGTTGAGATGCCTCATGACCCAACGCCAAAAGCATTAGGAAACGCTTTCTTAATTCGAGTCTGAGATCGCCACAAAAGGCCCTGAATGATGGAGAGAATTCAAATACCTCGGGAAGAATCGAAAGGCTTGCTGGAGATGGATTTCCGTCTGCTGTTGATCCGGATGCCAAGCCCCGTTCGAGCAATTCCCTGATGAGGGAACTGCAATCTATATTGAGAGCCTTGGCTGTTTCCCGAACCCTCGCATGCAAACATTCATTCACCCTTACCGTAATTCTCCTACCTGTTTTCTCACTTTTGCTCGAGATTACGTCCGTTAAGGAATTGACGGCGGAGCTTCCTGCGAAGTCCCATCTCTTGTCGTGATTGATTGCGGAAACTGTCTCTGTCGAGTTCTGTCTCCTGTGCTTTTCCATTTTGATCGACTTTGCCTGCATATTCGCCTCTTGCCGCAACGCCAGGATCAGCCGCAGTTCCTCTTCCTCCGAAATTTTCTCCACTTTTTCATCAAAGCCTGGATTAGCATCTTTCTTTCGGAGGTCTTTGAGCTGGATTGATTCTTCATCCCAGGCCACCGCTTCACGATATCTTCTCAACGCCCTGATTGGATCCTTGCTCTGTTTGATAAGCTCATCAATCGGCACAGATAGATCGGCTTCCAATTCTTCCCGCAGCTTCTTTGCACTTTCCACTGAGTCGCGGATTTCCTCTCG
>CAYRKE010000453.1:3074-4211 GCA_964424695.1 uncultured Polyangiaceae bacterium | reverse complement strand
GGCTTCGGTTCCGGCAGCACCGATGTCTCCTATCGAAGACTTTCCGGAGGAGCATGCAATGAGTGTGACGAGGGCGGGTAATAGGACGGAGGTGTTGAGCTGGCGTAGCATGGCGATTCCCCATTCAGTGAGTTCGAGTGTTTCCGGTCTCGCCTCGGTCAGTTTCCAAAGGGCGCGGCTGTGCATTTGAAAAAGAGACTGCGTCTCGATTTTGCCCAGCGAGCTTCGAGGCGCGCGGGTCCGCTGGGACACGCGTTGCGGCTGGTTCTCCGCACCTCGAGTGAGCCGCGCGCCGAGTGACGCCTCCTCGTGAGACGACACGTGGCACGACGCGCGGACGGTTGCCGGAGGTCAGGGCAAGTGGGCACCCACAGCGAGGAGCAGACTGCCGTAGAACCGCTCTGGCTGGGCCACCCGCACCCACCTGCCATCGTCAAGGAATCCGATATCGGGCCGACTCACAGCTACGCCGCCATCGAGCGACGTTTCCACGAAGAGGGGTCGGCCAAGGGGAACCTCCAGACCCAGAGAGCCCGTCCAGCCCCACCAGGTGTCGCTGGGCTCGTCGCTCGAGCGGAAGCTGCTTCCCACACCCAGGCTCGTCAATTGGCCGGCCTCGGGGCCTGTGCACAGAGTCGCGATCCAGCTGGGTCGATAAGGACGCCAGCATCCGCGGGGACTGACGCTCCACATTCTGAGCTGCGCTGAAGCGTCCCGGTATCCAGGGATTACGGTCTCCTGCTGTTTCCAGTACCGGCCCAGCACGCGGAGCTGGATCTGCTCTGCGTAGGTCGCGCCAATCCACTGCTCCACCATGAGCGCAGTCTCGGGAAGCAGTCCGACGGTTGCCCCACCTGCGATACCAATGTCGAGGGACCCCGGTTGCGGGGCGCGCTCCGGTGCAGTCGGTTTCGGGCCGCAGGCTGCCAGTGCTGGCCGACAGCGGCACGGCTTTGGGGCCTCACAGGGAGTGGCCAGGGAGCGCCCGTTCTGTTCCCCGAACAGAGGAGGGGGCGGAGGGGCAACCGGCAGTAGTTCAGTGCCCGCCGGCAGTGCCGGACAGGAAGGCTGCTTCTGGGATAGGGCCTCCGGATCGATAGCCAGAGCCATGACGAGGGCAGCGGCTTCAGTGAGACT
>CAYRKE010000453.1:1860-2974 GCA_964424695.1 uncultured Polyangiaceae bacterium | reverse complement strand
CCGTCCTGGGCGGTGCCCGTGTGCAGACCCGGCGGCTGACCGCGGGGGAGACAGAGCTTGCGGGTATCACAAACGTCGTGACCCGGCACCCAAGGGTCTTGGGGCCGGGTCACGTGCAAGCAGCGACTAACAGCTGGCGGTCAGTACGTGAATGTACCGATCAGCAGTAGATCGTCTTGGCCACAGTTGTCCTCTCCGGACTCGACGTCAGCGCACGTCATGTCAGGAGTGAGGGTTGCGCCGCCGGTGTAGACTTCGTCTCCCACCGTGACAGTCACGGTAGCATTGACTTCGGTCGTTCCCGAGTTGCACTGCGCGTACCACAGCACATACACAGAATACTCGCCCCGAAGGGCGTTCTCTTCCGACCAGTAGATATTCTCGCTATTGACAAGAGGATCGTCGAGGTTACATCCCATGTTCGAGTCGAGGTCAAGGATGCCTCCGCTCGGCGAAGGGTTGCCACCGAAGTACGCCAGGCCGCCTTCTGGGTCGACGACGAAGAGGTCTAGATCTTCGTTGGCGTCGAAGGTGAGGGACACCTTGATCTCACCCTGCGCGGTCGCGGTGACCTCGATGACCTCCTTGCTCCATTCGCTGACCTCGCTGTCCGCGTCGACGGTCGCAAAGTTGATCTCAACCTCGTCTTCATCGAAGCCTTGGAGGAGCGTGATATTGACCTGCTGGGTTCCGGTCGTCGACGTGACGGGGATTGTGTAGTACCCGCTGTCGCCCTCTATCTCCACCAGGATGGACGTGGCGCCTTCCGGTACTTCGACCGTGTAGGTTGCGGTGCCGCCATTGATGACGGCGTCTGGCGCGATGATATCCGGCGCATCGACGCTGCTGCTGGCTTCCGGAGCGTCGCCGTCCGTGAACGATGCCCCCTCGATCTGCGCGAAGTCGCTGGACGCCACGTCGTCGTTGGGACCAATCACCGGGGCGCCCGAAGTGCCCGCGGTCGCGGTGCTGCCCGCCGTGCCCGCCGTGCCCGCCGTGCCCGCAGTGCCCGCCGTGCCCGCAGTGCCCGCCGTGCCCGCCGTGCCCGCCGTGCCCGCTGTGCCCGCTGTGCCGGCGCTGCCGCTGGTGCCGGCGGTCACCCCGCTTCCGGCCT
>CAYRKE010000453.1:0-1760 GCA_964424695.1 uncultured Polyangiaceae bacterium | reverse complement strand
GTGCCCGCTGTGCCGGCGCTGCCGCTGGTGCCGGCGGTCACCCCGCTTCCGGCCTGGCCTGCGGTTCCAGCCGCCCCTCCGTTCTCAGCCACACCGGAGGTGCCCGCCTGGTCACCAGGGTTCCCCGCTTGGCCGCCAGAGCCGGCGGTCTCCACGCCTTCTCCCGCAGTGCCGGCAGTGTTGACCGTGCCGTCGTCGTCGTCGTCGCTCTTGCAGCCGATTCCAATGAGACCCACAAGACAGAAACACGCTAGTTGCTTAAAAAATCGCATCGAGTCACTCCTCCTGAAGTACCCAACCATACCCACCATACCCACCTACCCATCGGTGGAGTTTCGCAACCTACCTTCGCCACGCTCCGTGTCAACCATGTCGCGTAAAGGACCGACTGCTTAGCCGGAACGTGGTACGGGTTTTCGGCGTCCGTCGTGTTCCGGATTCCGCTGTGTGTGCAAGAGCGTCAGGTCCGCACCGCATGAGTCTCGCATTCTGCACTGCCAGTCCCCTCGGCGTTGCCTGCCTCATTCCCAAGCGTTTTCCCGGGGATCGGACACTCGTTCACTGCGACCGTCGGCCAGGTCGTCATGGCGGTTGGCGGGCTCTTGCTCGGTGTCGGGCGGTACTCCTGCGACGGCCACGCGTGCCGGCAATACGCGTCCCATCACGGCGATTGGGCAGCCACGTCTTGCAAGAACTCCATCACGGACGCCGCAAAGTAGTCGACGGGCAGGTTTCCCGCGACCTCCGCGGTGTAGGCACAGAACCGTGTGCGCCGCCCGGTGCAGGCGTACTCCACGCATTCGTCATCGCTGCTCATGCCCGTGAGGGTCAGCGGAGTCGAGTCGGTGCTGCAGGTGTTTTGGCCGAGCCAGAAGTCGCGCACCTGGGTGCCGAACTCGAAGGGCGACGCATCGTCTCCGTGGCCGTGGAAGCCCCACTCAGCGACCGCGCCAGCGCAGGATGGGTCCCCCTCGCTCGCGACCGGAAGGAAGTATGGGCCACTTCCATGTGCTGGTACGATCGCATCGAACAGATCGCCCGCGAAGCAACCGAGCGCACTCGCGAAGTCGGCCCCCCAACGCCAGCCGACGGCGAAGTTGTGCGATACCCTCAAGCAATGCACGATTTCGAGGTGGGTGGGTATGTCCCGCATGAAATCGATATCCTCGGTTCCCCCGTTGATGCTGGTGGCGGGTCCGTTTTGCCACGCGGCCGCGGTGGTTCCGTCTGACCAGTTGTGCACCGAGGCATCGGGATAGACGAACACGGCGAAGCCTGGCGGGGCCGCCGCCTCAAGGCCGAGGAGGTCGCGGGCCTCCATCCCGGTACTGTCTCGAGGGTGGAGTCCGAACACCAACGGGTAGGCGCGGTTGGGATCGTAGTCTTGGGGGACGGACAGATAGTACTGACGTTCCCTCCCGCTCGAGATGACCGTGACATAACGCTGCTCACCCGCCACCAGGGTGCAGCCCGGATTCGCCGCTCCGGCAGCGCCGCCGGATGCCTCTGTGCCAGCGGTACCGCCGGAGGGGGATGATGAACCGCCCGAGGAGTAGTTGTTGCCACCGGAGGAGGACGTGGTGCCGCCGGAGGATGATGAGCCGCCCGAGGCGGATGACGAGCCGCCTGTAGCTCGTGAGCTGCCCCCCGTTCCAGCGGTGCCCCCATCTCCCGAGGCGTTGCCGCCAACGGATGTTGAGGTGCCCCCGGTTCCGGTGACGCCCCCACCGGCCTGGGTGCTGCCGGCCGAGGACTGCGGG
>CAYRKE010000452.1:2004-4238 GCA_964424695.1 uncultured Polyangiaceae bacterium | reverse complement strand
CCATGAGGGAACCGCCTCGAGTACTCGCGAAGCCACTTCCTTGCCGCTGCGGGATCCTCGGGGAGTGCTTGGCGTGCCGCACGCAGCAGCCGCACCTCTTCGCTCAACAGATTGGCTTTCCCTACCGAATTGACTGAGGGAGAGGTTCTCCGAAGACCTGTCGAGCTCGCCTTCGAGTTGGCGCGCCAGCCTTCCTGTCGCTGCTGCTCGTGCTGGTCCGCCTCTTCGAGGCTCTTCGCAGCACCGTCGTCGGCGGCTCCAACAGGAGAGGTCTCCCGAGCCTCCACGAGCTCCGATGACGTCGCAGGCCCAGAGATCTCCGCTCCGGGACTGTTCCGAGTAACATCGCTTGGTGTCTCGCCACCAAGCGCCAGCACACCTCCCACGCCCACTGCGCCTGACAGGATGGCACCCACGATGAGTCCCTTGCCCGAGATCAGTGCCATGAGCGACGATCCGGCAATGCCGCCAGCCTTGCCCGAGACCCCAACAGCCGCTGCGCCCGTGCTGGAGATCCCAGTCCCAGCCGCTGCACCCGTGCTGGAGATCCCAGTCCCAGCCGCCTGCGCACCAGCCTCGACGGCGCCAGGGCTCGATAGTCCGAGCCCCGTCCCCGCTGCAGCCACCCCAGCCGCCGCAATGCTCGCGTGAAGCCGCAACGAAACCTCCTCGCAGTCTTCCGGCGACAGAGATTCGGCCACGCGCAGCTCACCCAGCCACTCCTTGAGAGCGTCATCAGCAACCGGATCATCCCGGAAGCGAACCGGACCACGACTCATGATTTGGCTCTCCCATCGTTCTGGCGGTACTCGACGAGTGCGGCTTGCAGCTGACTGCGTGCCGAATGCAGCCGCGAGTACACGGTTCCCACTGGAATCGAAAGCTCCGTGGCGATCTCGGTACAACCCATCCCCTCGAGCTCGAACATCGAGAAGACGACTCGGCGCTCGGGATCGAGCGACTCGAGCGCGCGAGTCAACGCCACGGCCAGCCCACGCTGTTGCACGTCCCCGTTGGCCTGACTCGAGCGCCGCGACGCCTCGCCAGTCGCACCATGATCCGTTCCCTCTGCTGCCGCGACGCTCTCCAGCCCCTCGACAGGGATGGGACGATGACGGCGCCGCTCTGCCCGTACCACGTTGACGGCGATACCCAGCAGCCACGCCCGCTGGCAGCTACGACTCGAGTCGTAGCTGCTCAGCCGACGATGCACGACGAGAAAGACATCGTGGAGCGCGTCCTTGGCATCGTCGTGCGCCAACCCCATACGCCGCAAGCAGCGCCACACGAAGTCAGCATGGTCGTTGTACCAATCACCCCAGTTGCTGCTGTGGGCCACAGGCGCCACGGAACTGGGGACGGCACAAGCATCCATGATTTGCCTTGCCTCAACACCCCACGAGCCTTCACGGGAAACCGCACGCACACCGAACATTGGCCAACCGGCCTCGAACGATCCCACGGGCTGTACTTGCCATCCAGCAAGCCATCGCCGTGTGCTGGTCGACCCGAGCTGCTCCTGCGCATCCCAAGAACAGCGCCCTGGGGCCGGCATCATCGATCACCACGCCAACCCTGGCGCCCAACCGACGAAGAACACGCCATTGAGTGACAGCCGCGGCTGAGTCCAGAGCGTGTCGCCAGCAAGATCGACGTAGCGGGTGCGCCACCAGGCGTAGTCGACTTCCAACCCAAGGCTGACGAACCAGGGCGGCGCAATACACCACCCCGTTTCGAGGCTCGCCTCCAATGCCGCGCTGAAGAAATTGCCTCGCCAATCGCCAAGAGCGCGGTCCACCTGCCCGTGCAACATCATGAGCGCCGGTGTCAGCGCCCCGGCCCACCACAGGGTCCTGGTCGCCCGGCGTCGCCATTGGGGGCCGATGGCGAACGTCGCGACGGAGAGCTGGTAGTCCCCCTTGATCCCCCATGACGTCGAGGAACCGCTCGGTGGGAGAGACTCGTGGTGCTGTGCGGGAGCCGTCTCGTAGCTGGCTCGAGCCACCAGCCCGAGCGCGCCCCCACCATCCAGTCGCCCTCCCACGCTCCCTCCCCAGCTTATCTTTGGCAGCCGCTGCCATCCCACGCGGGGCCCGAGGAAGAGAGTGTAGCCCAGCCCTGAGCGCGATTGCTCAGTGTCGACGGTCTCCTCGGATGAGCCGGGACGTGATGCCCCGGCAACACGGCTCGAGTCGTCGTCTGCGGCTCGGCCCCGATCTTTTGGCTGCTTCGCC
>CAYRKE010000452.1:0-1904 GCA_964424695.1 uncultured Polyangiaceae bacterium | reverse complement strand
GGCTGCTTCGCCGCGGTGTCATTGGGCTGCTTCGCCGCGGTGCCAGCATCATCGTCGGCTGGCTCGGCAAGCGTCGACCGAGGTCGGGTACCCTTTGTTTCGTCCAGATAGAGCTGAAGGGCGAAGAGCAGAGCATCCTGAACGTCGTGGCACGCTGGCGCGGACACCTCTCGCGAAAACAAGAGCGCCTCACCCTCGCTCCAACGCAAATCCCCCTGCACGAGCCCCCCCTTCCCACGGAACGTCACAACAATCTCGTCCTTGACGGCCGCTGGTTCATTCATGCGAGAATCCGAGACGAGCACCAGAAGCTGCTCACGGAATCCAGATTCGGAAGGACAGAGGTTACCGGTCTCAGTATAGATGATACGAACTGGCGGAGCCGCCGCCATCGCTTCGCCCAGGCCCAACGAGGCCACCCCGCAGGCTCCGGCCAGAACCCAACGAGTGACCGCCCGCAATGGCACCCCTGCTGGCGCTGAGCCGTACACTGGCGGGGTGAATCTGAAGGAGTGAAAACAAAGTTGCATCCGACAGCTCGCGCGCCAGCCTTCTGATAGTCGGACTGGGGTGCGTTGCCAAGGCCTTTCGCGAGCTACGGCTGAGCCCGCCAGGATGCCAGCGAGTGGCAGATCCCCGTGACCAAGGCCAGGGCTCGTCGAACCGGTCCACAATGTCGACGAACTCCCGGCGCGAATGGGTGAGGCAATTCGCCAGGATGGTGACGAATTCTCTGGAGCAGACTTGCTCTCACGGAACTCAGGCTGCTTCGCCCAGTGTCCGAGCATGGTGTGTCGCACTTCGGCCCCGATTCGGCAACAACGGTGGCTCGGGCACATTCAGCCGAGCTCGCCACGCCTCGGAGCCAGTGAGCGCAGGCGCGGTGCTATCAATCACCGCGCTGCGAAGCGCCTGAGCCATCGCCCACTTCTCGACTTCAGGCGCGCCCGTATCTCCGGTGCGCCCAAAACACTCTCGCTCGGGAACCGCAACAGACGCTAACGCCGAACTGTGACGCCCCACGGCGACGCTCTCCACGCTCCCGGCATTGGGTGGCCGTGAACGGATACCGCAAGATCTCGCGGTGCTCAGCCTCCGCCGACCCCTCCAAGCGCGCTGCCCGCCCCTCGAGCGCAAAAAACGAGCTCGTCGCCGAGGTACCGAACAACCAGCTGATCCGCAACGCTGTCGTTCATGACGTCCGGTGCGCGGCGCGCAAGCGGGGTCTTGTCCCCGAGAGCGGAGTCTGCTTTCCTCTTTCGCGATGTCGAGCACCCATCTGTACATAGCGTTGATCATCGTGGTGATATTGGTGGTGGGGTACGTGCGGTGGTTGCGAAACGTCCCGGTCCCCGTGCAGCGCATGCGGGACGAAGACGGAAACGATCCGCTCAAGCGCTGGGCGCGCGGCTGCTATTCGATCCTCTACGGGGGGGCGAGCCCGGACCGCCGCGGAGCGGAGGAGTCCCGGGAGGACCTCGATCAGGCCTGGGAAATCCACTCCGGCGAGGAGATCCTCGCCACCATCGACCGCCTCAGCCAGGTACCCACCGGTCGAGTAGCGTGGGACTTGGTGCGCACCGTGACAGTCGCGCGTCTCGGCTCGGCCGCAGGCTTCATCACCATGGAGCAAGCTCAGGCGGCGGTAGGGAGGATCCAGCGCCGGATGCAGGAGTCGTACTCGAGCTGGCAAGACATGGCCGCCGACTACGACGCGGTGGTGAACGCGAAGGGCCTCGGGGTCGAGTACCTCCAGGGTCGCCCAGCAGCGCGGGAGATCTGGCAAGTCGTACCGTTCAAGTAGGCACGCGAGCCAACCGCCCCACCACGGCTCGCTGCGCCAGGTCGACATCGAGCTTGACGGCCAAGCCTCGAGCCCGCGTCGCTCGTCAGTACCCCGGACA
>CAYRKE010000451.1:3775-4284 GCA_964424695.1 uncultured Polyangiaceae bacterium | reverse complement strand
CAGCGCCACCGTCAGCGCCACCGTCAGCGCCACCGGCGGCGGTGCTTCCAACGGCGTCTGCTCCACACGCAGCGGAGCTGGCAGTTGCTGCAACGGAGGGTCGGAACGCCCAGGTTCCCGTTGTTGCTGCCATTTTTGTCGGAGTGGCGCCGGGAGTGCGTTGCCTGTCAGTGGGGCGAACATGGCACCAGAGCGCCTCGAGAACCGGGGCAAGACCGCATCGCTCGCACGGCCCAGTGCCCTGCCGACACGTTCTTTGAGCCCGACCGCATTGTTACATTCGGTGCCGAACACCGAATCTGCCCACCTACTTGGGACTTGGCTATATCGAATGCGTTGCCTGGGAATATGCGCTACTGGCAAACTGGGGAGTTGCGTCGCATGTTCGGGGTCCGTTCTGTTCGCATTCTGTGGACCGCGGTACCGTCGCTCGGAGGCTCGTTCGGAGGCTCGCTCGGAGGCTCGCTCGGAGGCTCGCTCGGAGGCTCGCTCGGAGGCTCGCTCGGAGG
>CAYRKE010000451.1:0-3675 GCA_964424695.1 uncultured Polyangiaceae bacterium | reverse complement strand
CGGGGCACCCCTGTTGCTAGTGCTGGCAACCGCGGTTGACGACGCGAAGCCCCGAATCCCTGGAGTCAAGGTACCCAGGGCCGCTGCGGTAGACCTCAGCGACCTTTGCCCCGAGCCCTATCCAACCTAAACTCACCCATCATGCGCGACATCTTGGTGCTTGGTTCTGCGTTGTGGTTGGCTGGTTGCGGTGGTTCCTCGGTTGATGCCGGCGTTCGAGGGGGGGCAGGCGCAGCGACGACGAGCGAGGATGGCCCGCTCGAGAGCGCCATCACGTCTGGAGCGGCGGGACGCGGCGTCACGGCGACCAGCGCCGGGGGAGGCGGCACGATGTCGTCCAGCGAGGAGGAAGGAGGGTCTGCTCTTGGCGGCACTGCGGCCGCGGGTGCAGCGGGAGAGGGGGCCGGAGGGCAAGACTCTGGCGGTGGCGCAGAGAATCCCTCAGTGTGTCCGTCGAGTCCGCATCCAACAGATTGGCGCTGCAACGACGAGAGTGCCGTCTGTCAATTCGAGGATTCCGACTCCGCAGCTGAGACGTGCAGAACGACGATGGCGTGTGTATCGGGATTCTGGTCCCGCACGAGGGTGTGTGCGACTGAGCAGCCGTGTCCCTCGGAGCAACCCGTGGAAGGGGAGCCGTGTGACCACGAGGGCCTGGCGTGTTCGTACGGGACGCACGAAATGGGCGGAACCGGATGCTACCGAGACAGCGGCTCGCGCGAGCCGCTCTTCAGCACCTGTTACGACGACGGCTACTGCTGTGCCGATGCAACAGGCTGTTCAGGTTCATGGTCCTGCAGCTCGGGTTTCTGGCAAATCGCTGAGGCTTGGGGGTGTATTGCCTAGAGGCTGCAGCATCCGCAGATGCGTCGTTGGCCGGTGCGGTGCGGGCTCGCGCTCTTCAGCACGCTCCGCGCGTTCCTCGGTCGATGTCGGCCTCGCCTGCGCCGCGCCGCAACCTCAATCTGGAGCTGTCCAGATCTCGGAGCGGAGCGTGGAGAGCGCGGAGCCGCAAGAGGCCACAGGCGGGCGGCGATTGCAGGAGTGGATCGCTCACGGAGAGAGTGCCGGGCGCACCAGAGGTACGGGCGCGCTCGGAGTCGAGAGGTGGACGATAGCGCAGGCGTGTCCTGGCGGTCAGATTCACAGTACCGCGCCGGCGGGCGCTGGCTCCGCCACTCCCCTCGAGTGGAGCCAGCAGCCTTGCCGTCCGAACTGCGCTGAGCAAGCGGGAGCGGTGCCGCGCTCATCCCGACCTCGGTGGATCGTGCGGAGAGCGAGTCCGCGCGGCTGCTGGCAGAGCTGACTGCCTGCGAGCGCTGACGCACGATCCGAGACGGAAAGACCCCACCTCTTGGGTCCGGACCCGGAGTCTCTGTAGCATCCTGTCAGTTCGTGCTGAGGCGTATGGTTCTGCAATGCCCCATGACGGCAGTGGTGTCCTGGTAGCCCGTAGCCCGTAGCCCGTAGCCCGTAGCCCGTAGCCCGTAGCCCGTAGCCCGTAGTCCATGTAGGTGCGCCTATGTGAAGTCGCCGACGGGTTGCGACACGCGAGGCGCTCAGTTGGGTGCGTCCAGCTTTCGGGAAGCCAGCCGGCCCCATCCCGGGTCCTGAGGCGTGCTAGCTGGCTCCCGCCGACCTTCTCCTACTGCCATACGTTTGCTCTCAGACTGACCCTCGACCAACGTGACAACGTGAAGGCCGTTCCGCCAGGACGAAGGCCCCATTCCGCCTGTTCAGGCTGGATCCATCTGCGGACTTCATGTAATGTCTTCCGCCAGCTGCCAGCGGTTCCATTCTCATATTGAGACAGGTGTGAAGGGCATTTCCCATCCTGGTCGCAGAGCCACAGGGTGGTTCCCTGAAGGCTCCCTCGATTTTCACGTGAATTCCGGCGCAGGACCAGTGCTCTAGACAGCCCCAGATTGGGGTTGCGGCGCAGGCGAGGCCGGCCGCGAGGAGCGTACTGGAGTACGCGAGCACTCACCGAAACAGCCAACGCCTCATCCGCGGATGAGGCAGCCTCTGGCTGGACTTTTTGGCGGGATCTGCGTCGCCCGACGGCTCCATGGGTGAGAGAAACTGTCCTGAAGACGAACACTTCTCCCAAGCGAACGATGTCGCGCTTCAACCAAGGCATCTGCTGCTACCAGCGTCTCGCGACCATGCGTCAGGAGCGGTTCAACCAACTCATGACCGCCTACGAGAGGATCCTGTGTGAGCACAGATGCCTAGCTGAGATTTTCAAGTGTGACGCTCCACGAGAACGGGAGAGACGCGGAGATGCGTCAGGGGAGGTCCTTCTCTGTTGGCGACTCGACGCCAAGGAGAAGTCGTGCTTTGATGGCACCGGTTCCGATACTCGACGCAAGCGTTCCGCTCTTCTCGTGCAAGCGCATGGCCCAGCGCGCTTCAGCGGAACGAAGAGGTAGCCCCTTCCCATCACCATCGACATCAGTGCAGTCGGAGAGCCAACCCATCGTTAGTTCCAGTTTGTCCACGCCCGGACCCCAACCGTTGGCGACAGCCGGCTCTCAGGCGGTGTGCTGCGATGCCGCAGGCTTATGCGGGGGGGCGTTTGTTGTCGCTCTGGGGCTTTGTCTGCGGACTGCCGGGCACGACGCGGAGCCCAGCGGGGATGTGCCAGCGGGTACGAACCGGGCACGTCACCGGGCTCCGTTCCGGTTCTCCGCCGATCAGGGTTGGCGGAGCCGGCAGCGCGGGATGCGCGATTGGGCACGCCGCCGTGGCGCTCTGGAACGTGGGCTCATCTCAGCCACTGGGCAACACCCCAGGTGTGCGTTCACGGCCCCAGAATTCCCGCTGCGCAAGCCGCCTCGCCCACGAGGCGCACCGAGGACCGGAGCGGAGCGTACGCGGGTACGTGAGCACCGAACCACAGGCGCAACCCCCCAGGCTCCCCCACTCGGGCTGCTGCCCGAGTGGGACCCCGAGCCCGAGGCCCCCCGTGTGCGAGGTGGATCGCGCAGCGTGCTAGCAGGTTGGCAGACGTGAACGGATACCACCTCAGACACCGCGGCACCCGTGCGTCTTCTGTTGAGGCGGGGCGCGCGCCTTCCCATGAAGCGTCTGTCTGGTATGATGTCTTTGCGGATCGGCATGAGGCGTCACTCGTCACAGCGAGCAGGGTCGCAGGCGTGCGCTCGCTTCGTGGTGGTGATTCGAATCTGAGATCGGTCGAGGTTCGGTTGTTGAAGTGTATCTGCGACTCGAGTCGCCAGATTGGAGTGTGAGGCGCAAGCGCCTTACTGGTTGTTCGTTTTGGTTGCTGTAAACTGGGAGCTTTCTAATGGTCAGAGTGGTTGACATGCGCGCGTTGTTGGTGGCGGTCTTCGGGGTTCTAGGGGCTCTTGGCTGTGACGGTGGCGACGAAAAGTCGGACAGCCAGGTGTCGGGAGGCAGCGCCGGTGCGGGCGGTAGTGCTGAGTCCGATGGGAAGGGTGGGTCCGACGGAAAGGCGGGGTCCGACGGAAAGGCGGGGTCCGACGGAAAGGCGGGGTCCGATGATTCGGCGGACGACGACGCGGCGGACGACGACGCGGCGGACGACGACGGGGCGGACGACGACGGGGCGGACGACGACGCGGCGGACGATGACACGGCGGACGATGACGCGGCCGGTGACGATCCGACAGCGGCGTTCTACGACTCGGA
>CAYRKE010000450.1:0-4285 GCA_964424695.1 uncultured Polyangiaceae bacterium | reverse complement strand
CAATCTCTATCGCTTCGACGCCGCGAGCCAGGAGTTCCGCCAATTGCCGCCGACGCCCGCCGCAACCTCTCCGCTCTTCGGTCTTCTCGTGGGCAGGTTCGGAACCCTCGAGGCGGCAACGGGGGCGCTCACCGTGCACGTGGACTGCGCGGGCCCCTTCACCGTCCTCTCCGTTGAGGCGGCAGGGCTACCCGGCGAGTCCGGCTTCGTCCTCGCCGCCGTCACCGCGCACCGAGCGGAGGCCGAGGCAGCCAAGAACGCCATGGCACGCTGCTGGAGGAACGTGCCGCTTTCGGTCGTGTCGTGGCCAACGACGACCTTGCCCGAGGAGTGAGCGCGGTCTCCAGGGCTCCTCCGCCTAGATCTGCTCCCGGTTCGGTGCTCTGGCACCCACGTCATCCTTGCGATAGATGCCGTACCGCTCGCGGGAGATCTGCTGACGCAGTCCGGGCGTGAGTCGTTCGTGGAAATGCGAGGCCGCGGCGGTGAGCAGCTGATCGAGCCGCCGACGCTCCACGAGCCTGCGCAACGGCCGGCGAAGGTCGTGAAGACGCTCGCCCTGGCGCACCACATCCAGTGGGCGATCGACCGCGGCGACGTGCCGGACGCCGCCACCCTGGCGCAGAGGCTGGGGCTGACACATCTTCCATGACACCGATCGAGACACCGTTCTGACCGTAGCTGCGCTCAGGGCAGCAAGACCGCGCCCCGAACAGGCAAACCGTTGGTCGAGCTACACGATCGACAGCTTGTACTCGAGGACCGCGGAAAAGTCCTTGAGGACGGCCTTGCTCCGCGCGTGCCGCCTCGCGCACCAGGCGAGGCCTCGCCTCAGCTTCTAGTGTCCACCCTGCCAGTCTGGCGAGCCGACGCTGGCGGCACCATGATCTCTCGAGCCCACGCGGGCGTCCTTGAGAGGGCGTCGACCGTGCTCTGCAGGGACCGATAGTAGTGGGCCATCAAACCCTGCACGAGAACGCTGACGACGGCGATCACCGCATAGCTGACGATTGCCGCGGAACGCGCCCAGCTTCCGATCTCGTTCAGCTCCTGGCTGGCGGCAGGATCCAGCTGGCCCAGGCCGGCACCTAATTCGGCGGATTGACTCATCAAGGCCTCGAGAGGATCGGGCTCGGTCCACGCCGCATAGGCGTTCCAACTGCAATACAAGAGCACGACAACGAGAAGCGCCAACTGGTTCTGCGCCAGCCGCGCCGGAGCGCGCGGGCTGGATGCAATCAGCAGAGCGCGGCCCTGCGCCTCGTTCCAGGCCAACGCGGCGAGCGCCAACCCGATCACCGACACACTGAGCTCCAGCGCATCGACGGCCAGTGAAAGCGCGGCGAACGAGGCCAGGCCGACCACGTTCATCAGGGCAAGCCCTCGAGCCGGTCGCAGTCTGCCGTAGAGCGTTCGCGCTTCGGCTAGTGCCTGCAGCTGTTCCGGGTCCGGGCGGACCGGGCCTTGGGTGGTCATCGGTAACCTGGCCGTTCGCGGTACATCGGTAGCACTGTATCCGGTTCCGGCACCGAAAGCGACCGACAGTCTCCTCGAGCACCGGTCCGTCCGCCACGTTTCCTCCTCCCCCGGAGCCGCCGGTGCTGGCTCCCTTCATCATCCGTCGATCACGCCACCCTCTGACAGTGATGATGAAGTCCATTCAGCACCGGAAACGCCACGCTCTTTCGTATCCGTTCACGCCCCGCATGGAGAAATCGCGACTCCGGTTTCTCCGGAGTCGCGTGCCGACTCCAGACGCGGACTGATGGCAACGTTTGGACCAGAGGAGATCCTGGGGCATGCCCGGTTAGCAGATCCTGGGGCACGCCCGGGTACTCGGGTGACTCGAGTGTGCCAACGACAGTCACGGTATCTCCTGCGTGTCTCCCGATGTGGTTCGGTGGCCATTGTAGGCGGACGAGTTGCCTGCTAGCGTCGCTCAGCGGCAGGAGTCCCGCCTTGGTGCTGGCGAGCTTGCTGCTGGAGGTAGGTTGCATGTCGAAGACTCAGCTCGAGCCAGGACCATTCGTCGTCCCGATGCCTGCGGTGCTGATCGGTGCCAATGTCGCCGGTCGGGCCAATTTCCAGACCGCCGCATTCGTTAGCATCGTGAACTTCAAGCCGGCGATCATCGCTTGCGGGCTCAACCCAACACACCATACCTGTACCGGCCTCGTCGAGGCGGGCTGCTTCTCCGTCAATCTGCCCTCGGCGGAGCTGGTCGAGGCCGCGGATTGGTGCGGACTCGTGAGTGGGCGGAAGGTCGACAAATCAAAGGCATTCCAGGTAGTTCCGGGCAGTGTGACGGGCGCGCCCCTGATCGGCGAATGCCGGCTCTCGGCGGAGTGTCGCCTCGTCGACACGAAAGCCTTCGCCGCCGACACGGTCTACTTCGGCGAGGTCGTTGGTGTCACCGTGGACGAAGAGGTGCTGACGAACGGGAGCCTCGACTGGTCGAAGGTCGCTCCGATGCTCTTCACCTTCCCGGATAAGGGCTACTGGAAGCTCGGTGAGTACGTGGCTGAAGCGTGGAGCGTTGGCAAGGGCTTCAACCCCTGACGCATTGCGGTTCATCACCGAGGATGGTCCGCAAGCAAAGCCGCCAGGAGCACTTCGGCGTGGGGGAGAAGTGGTGCGAGTTGGCGGACACGATGTCGAGTACGACGGCGACCGGGGATCCATGGATGGTGCCCACTGCCACGTGGAAGTACGGCCCCACGCAGAGCTTGGCGGGCAAGTATGGGCCTGCCCACCAGGCGTTCAGCCACACCACTCAGTCGCTCATGCGGGTGATGACGCTGCCGGCGAAGTGCTCTCTTGCGACGTCGACCATCAGGCGGCAACGCCGCCGCATGGGCCGAGACCCTTGGATCAAGAACACTCTGGTGTAGAATGCGCCGCCATTTGACTGGAGTTTGTTCTTGCCCAGCAGCCACATCCTCGACTGGCTTCTCTCTCCTGAGAACCCCGCAACGCAGTACCTCACAGCTCGGGACCTTGTTCGTCCACGTCCTTCGGCGCGTGAGTTGAAGGCGCTGCACGCCAAGATGCTCGCTTGGGAGCCACTAGGGCAGATCCTCAGCCTCCAGCGCGATGATGGGAGCTTTCCAGCCAAGCAGAAGGGATCCCCGGAGACGACCTACATCGCCCTGCGCCTCATGTCGCGGTGCGGGATGGGGGCGAAGGACGACCACGTATCCCGGGCCGTCGGCTATCTCCGAGCACGCCACCTTGGCAACGGTGCCTTCTCGCACAATACCGGCGGCTCGGGCATCCTACCTTGCTATGTGGGACTCTACTCAATGGATCTCTCCGCCATGCTTGGCGTGGAAGCGCCGTGTGTCACCTCATCGCTGAAGTGGATCGTTGACCACCAACGCTTCGACCACAGGCGTACTCGGGGCGGTGGCGACCAGAAGTGGCCTTACAGAGTCGTCGACAACTACGGTGGGTGTTGGCACAGCGTGAGCTGCTACCATGGCGTCGTCGCGACCCTTGGCGCACTCGCCGCAGTGCCTCCCGCCTCCCGCACACGAGCGCAAGCGGCGCGCGTGCAGGCAGCGCTTCGGTACCTCGCGATCCACAGAGGTTTAAAAAAAAGCAGCGAGGACAAGCCTCTCTTCCGCCATCTGACTCAGTTCTTCCTGTTTGGAGGATATCGCAGCCATCTCATCGACGTGCTCGATGCGGTGGCAAACGCTGACTCGACCCTCGCTCAGACGGAGTGGGTTCGAGAAGCCATCTCCGTCGTCGATGAGCACGCCGTGGATGGGAAGATCATTCTTGCCAAGAACTACCCAACCAACCTCGTCGACCCGCTCCCCTTCGAGCGTATCGGGCAACCGTCGCGGTTTCTGTCATATCAGTGGTTGCGGGTGAAGCAGCGGTTTGGTCTCCCGGTAAACTAGCACTCGGCGCAAAGCGCCTCGATCCTCGGCTTCGCCGCCCCGACCCCACCGAAACCCTCGTTGCGATACTGCAGGAGGGCCATCGTGGCCTCCGTTTGGGATTGCTGCGTGGCAAATGTCCGTTTGGATCGTGGCATCCCTCAGCCGGTCGAACTCCTGCGCGGTCGCGCCCGAGACCGCCGCCACGGCTGCGATCGACGGCGCGGACTTGCCCTCGGCGTTGGCGAACGTGAAGCCCGCCCCGAGCGTGGCCCGACAACGAGCCCAACACTGAGCAGCGCAATCACTGTGGCATTTCGAATCAGGGGGATGTCCTGCGACGGTATTCGGAACGTACGCGAACGTTCCCATATGCAGACGTCGCCTCGCACGCTTTT
>CAYRKE010000449.1:2159-4313 GCA_964424695.1 uncultured Polyangiaceae bacterium | reverse complement strand
AGTTTACCTACGGAGAGGATGGTAGCATCCCAACGATAGAGATGACCACGGCCGGGCCAACTGCCGTCGATACGCTGAATCCCTTCGAGCGAGTGGAGGCCGAGACTATCGCCTTTTCGTCTGGTGTAGCCACCGAAGTGTGCACCGACTCGGACGGCGGCATGAACGTCACCTCCATCGAAGACGGTGACTACATCAAAGTGAAGGATGTCGATTTTCAGGATGGTACTACTTCCTTCGAAGCACGGGTCTCGGCGGCGGACAGTGATGCCACGATCGAGCTTCGGCTCGACAGCGAGACCGGGACGCTGCTGGGAACCTGCGATGTCTCCAGAGCGTCGACTTGGACCACCAAGACTTGTTCCGTCAGCGGAGGAAGCGGCACCCATGACCTCTTCCTGATGTTCTCCGGCGGCGAGGGTGAGCTCTTCAAGTTCAACTGGTGGAGATTCAGGGGCACGCGCGAACCCGGCGGCGCATGCGGGTGTCGCGTGGGGGCGAACCGCGCCAGCAGCCGAGCATCGTCAGTCCTCGGGCTTGCCGTCGCGGCGTTTCTTTTTCGGCGCCGGGCTTGCCGCACGCCTCGTCGGGACGCGTAGCCGCGGCGGTCGTGCTCCGCGGCGGTCGTGCCCCGCGGCGGTCGTGCTCCGTGGCGCCGGAACCAGCCGCTCTGGCTCTGCCGCCTTCCCGTCCACCACTACCCGCGCCACCCGCTGTTTCGCCCGCTGTCGAGTCGGATCTGCGTACCGAGACCGTGCCATCCACGACAATCTGTCGAGTCGGATCCGCGCACCGAGACCGTCCCATCCACGGCAATTCGCGCGGCCACTCTGGGCTCAGAACTCCCCGCGCACGCTCAAGCTCCGAACACCCACCTCGGGCCTGAAACGGAGCGGATGCTGGCCGACCTTGAATTCGAGCGTTGGAGCCCCCGCACTGGAGGCCGTGTTCTCTTTGGGGCCGTCCAGCAAGGCGTAGACACCAAGGCCTATGCCCAAGGCGCCAACGCCGAAGCCGATGTTCGAGAGCGTGGCGAGGGTCTCTGCAGACGACTTGTCATCGTCGTACGAGCCGTCGCAGGAGGTTCCGCCATCACAGTGCTCGTCCTTGAGCGTGGATGTTGCGGACCAAGCGAACCCACCGGTGACGGCACCCATGCCGAGACCAGCAGCGCCCACACCGAAGCCAACCCAAGCCAAGGTGGGAACTTTGTCCCACCAAGCCAGTTCTTGCGGCGGAGGAGACAGCGGCTTCGCGGGGGTGACGCGCTCAGGAGTAGGCGGCTGTTCAGCAGGCGGCTGTTCAGAGACTGGCACTGCACCGCCCAAGACTGGTGCTGGCTTGGGCTTCAGCTCGATGACGCACTTGCTCTCGCCCGCCCCCTCGGGTGCCTCGTGCTCGACCGTGGCGTCTTCGTATCCCGGCGCAGTGACGCGGACCACGTGCCTTCCCGGATCGACGAGGCGAGCGGTGCTCGGGTCGAAGCTCTGCCCGTCCAAGGTCACCACAGCCCCTGGCACCATCTCGCCGGGCTGGGCACCCCGGACCATGACGAGGAGCGAGGGGAGCTTTGCGTCGAGCTCGGTGATGAGGCCGCGAGCCTGCTGGCGCGCATCGAGGAAGGCGCGAGCCTCTCCGGGCGCGGATGGCATCTCGGTGACTTCCACGGCCTTCTGGCGAGCCTCCACAAACTTGCCGAGCGCGAAGAGGGTGTTGGCGACGTTCCACGCCGTGGAGGGGACGTGCATGAGGTCGTCTGCGCTCTGGTAGAGTTCGAGGGCTTGCTCAAGTTTTCCCTGCTTGAAGAGCTCTGAAGCCTTTGCCATGGCCTCCCGAGCCTCGGTGCGCTGGGCCTGGGTTGGTTCACCCAGCGGCTGGGTCGCTTGGCGCGGACTGTCGCTTCGCGGCGGTGTGGGTTGACTGCTCGCGGATTGGGCAACCGCGAGCAGCGCTGGGAGGATGAGCCAAGAAATGCGCTGGACTGTCTTCACCGTGACCTCATCAGAAGCCGGACTCTACCGGGCTGTACTTTCCGGAGCGTCTGCCAGGGGTAGCGGGACCCGGCTTCTCGTTGGACCGTTGGCGCGGCGGGGCCGATGTCGTTCGCGGCCGCGCACTGGAAGCAGCGTTGGCCTGACTAGATGGTGTCGCTGC
>CAYRKE010000449.1:0-2059 GCA_964424695.1 uncultured Polyangiaceae bacterium | reverse complement strand
GGGCTCGGGCTCGGGCTCTGCATTCTGGGAGAACCGCCAGAGGCGGAGGCAGACGGAATCGCGGCGGGGCGAGGGGCAGCCAGTGAGCGACGGGCATCGTGGCCAGGCGCCGAGTTCTGGGCGGCAGGGCTGGCCGGGGACTGCTCTGCCGAGGACAGAGACTCCGGAGCTGAGCGCGCTGGTGGAGAGGGCGCGTTGCGCCATAGGACTGCGCCAAGGGTAGCGGTGAGCCCGAGGGCTACTGCGAGCAGTGCTCCGCGCGCGATCGGTGATACGACACGGCGAGCGCCGGTTCTTCTGTGCCTCGCCGTGGAGACCGCGGGGCTCACAGTGTCTCCGTCTCCCTGGGTTTCGGGCGCGTTGGGTTGGGGGGGCGGAGCCAGGCAGGCCGAGGTTGTGTGAACCGGAGGAGCCATGGCTGGTAGGCGGGAGCCCAGCGCCGCGGAGAAGGCTTCGGCCATTTCCCAAGCTGACGCGAACCGAGCCTCTGGGTCGAGCGCCAAGGCGCGTTGAAACCAGGTGTCGACTGCTGGGGGAAGGTCGGGGCGGAGGGTGCTGGGGGGAGCGAAGCGCCCCATGATGATGCGGGTGTAGACTACGCCCACGGTTTCGCCTTGGAACGGCGGAGCCCCAGTGAGCGCCTCATAGATCACGACGGCGAGCGACCAGAGATCGCTGCGGAGGTCGACCTCACTCGGGCGAGAGACCTGCTCTGGGCTCATATAGTAAGGCGTTCCGAACCCCGTGCCGGTCTGGGTGAGGCTCGGCTCGCATTGGACTTGCCGTTTGGCGATGCCGAAGTCGAGCAGGTAGACGAAGGGACCCGCGTCTGTCTCGGAGACGAACAGGTTGGGCGGCTTGATGTCGCGGTGAATGATGTTGAGCTTGTGGGCAGCGCCGAGGCCTAGAGCGGCCTGAGTCAAGAGGGTGTGCACGAAGCCAAGCGGCAGCGAGCCATGGCCGTCCAACGAGGCGCGCTCGAGGATGGAACCGAGATCATGCCCGTTCAAGAGCTCCATGCTGATGAACGGCACGCCCTCAGCGGTCACCCCATGATCGAAGACCTTGATCACATGGGGGCTTTTGATCTGTGCCGCGGCTCGTGCCTCCCGCTTGAACCGCTCGAAAGCGGTGGGAGCGGCGCAGAGGTCAGGGGTCATGAACTTGACCGCCACCTCGGTTTGGAGCGTGAGGTGCTCGGCAACCCAGACGCTGCCCATCCCACCCTGGCCCAACGGGCGGATGAGGCGCAAGCGATCAGCAACGATGGCACCGGGAACCACAGTGAGTGCACCCTACCACGGTGCGGGGGGCAACACGATCCCGTCGTCGAGCCCTGGGTGGCTCCTACGCCCAGGAATGCCGGGTCGCAGTCGACCGCGTGAGTTGCGCCAGGGCCGCGACACGAAGCGTGCGAGGGGTACGGGGCAAAAGAGGAGGGGGCACTGCAATTCCGGCAGTGAGTCCGCCCAAGCATCGAAGGATTTTGGAAGACCGCCAAGCTCGAGGCATGGGAGCTGGCGCGGGCACGACGCTAGCGGTGGCAGGGGATACTGCTGGCCAACCGGGCGGATGCGTGCGTGGGGGCATGCGGATCACGGGAGCAGGAACCCCGCGGCGAGTGCCGAGGGGTAGCGGGCGAAGGCCGCCTCGGTTGGCGAGAAGGGATTGCACGAGGAGCTAGAAGGGAAAGTGGTAGCATCGCGCCGGGCAGCGGCCGGTTTCTGACGGAGAAGAGCGTCCCTATGGCAAGGCTAGTTCAACGAGTGTGGCAAGCGTGTGGAGTCGTGCTGCTGGGGAGCACGGCGTCGTGCCAGACGCTGATAGGCCTCGACGAGCTGGAGCGGGCGGACGGGGGAGCCAGCGGAAGTGCGGGCAGAGCCGATGAAGAGGGAAGCCACAGCGGAGGCAAGCGAGGCACAGCCGAGGGAGTGACAGGTGGCGAAGGGGGGGGCGGCAATGGCACTGATGGAGCCCGCAACGACGGGGGAGGCGAAAGCCCCGCCGGTAGCGGGGAGAGTGGTCGAGGTGGAGGCAGCGGTCGCGACGAGGAGGGGGG
>CAYRKE010000448.1:0-4354 GCA_964424695.1 uncultured Polyangiaceae bacterium | reverse complement strand
AGCCCGACTCGCTTGACGAGCGCCCGGTTTCTGGCAGCGCAAGCGGCATCCGCACTCGACAACGCCAGGCTCTACGGAGAAGTGCAGCTCGCGAGGAGTCGCCTACTGTCTGCTAACGAGACACTGGAGCAGCGCGTATTGGAGCGAACCCGCGAACTCGGTGGACGCAATCGGGACATGCGCCGGGTGCTCGATAACGTCAAGCAGGGGCTCTTCATGATCGACGGCCAAACGGCGCTTGCTGCGGAGCGCTCAGCCAAGATCGACGAGTGGTTTGCCGGATATCGGGCAGGTCTTCTGCTGGCCGATTTCTTGCGCGTGAGCGATCCGCACTTCGCCACGTGGTTCGAGCTCGGTTGGGACGCGGTCGTCGAAGGCACGTTGCCGCTGGAGGTCTGTCTGGAGCAGCTTCCGAAACGCCTAGTCTCGGGCGAGCGCTCCTTCGAGGTGGCGTACCATCCGGTTTTGGATGGCAAGAGCCTGTCTGGAGTCCTGATCGACATCGTCGACGTCTCGGAACGGGAGCGGCACACGCGCGAAGAGTTGCGCCAGAACGAGCAGCTTGCCATTCTGAAAGCGTTCGTCAAGGACCGCACCGGGCTCCAGCTGTTCTTCAACGAAGGCGAAGAGATGGTGAGGCTTCTGCAGAGCGATGAGCTCGCTCCGGAACTCTGCAGGCGCATACTGCACACGCTGAAGGGCAACTCGGCAATGGTTGGTGCGGATGTCATGGCGCGCGTGTTGCATCGCGCCGAGGAAGCCGTCGGAGAAGGCGAAGAACGCCAAACCTGGCTATCGGACGTACTTGAACACTGGGCAACAGTGCGCCTCGCAGTCGAGTCCGTGAGCGGCAGAAGTGGAACCGACCTCGTCGAGGTTGCACGCTCGGACTTGCAGGGCCTTGCTGCACGCGTGCGCGCTGGCGCGAGCGTTCAGCAAGTCGTCGATCAACTGATAGACTGGCAGCTCGAGCCCGCAGAGCTCCCTCTCGCGCGCCTGGGAGAGTATGCTCGAGCGCTGGCGCTCCGACTGGGTAAGGGTGACCTGGAGGTTGAGGTGCGGGGAGACGGTGTGCGCACATGCCCCCGAACCCACGCAACGCTGTGGTCCGCACTCGTGCACGTGGTTCGCAACGCCGTCGATCACGGGATCGAGTCACCGGAAGCCAGAGCCCGGGGAGGCAAGGCACTGCTGCCGCGCATCACGCTGGAAGCCAGGCGGGACAGCCAGAACTTCATCGTCGAGATCGCCGACGATGGTCCAGGCGTGGACTGGACTGCGATCCGCGACGCGGCGCGCCATGCAGGGCTTGCCGCGGAAACGGACGACGACCTGTTCACTGCTCTGATGGCGCCCGACGTGACCACACGTGCGGCGGTGACGGCGACGTCTGGGCGCGGTGTTGGGATGGACGCGGTGCGGACGGCCGTTGACGAGTTGGCGGGGCGCATCGAGCTCGATACCCACCCGGGGCAGGGGTGCCGCTGGACTATCTCGATTCCCTGGTCGTTCGCCTAGGAGACCTGGTGGGCCAAAGGGGGGGGTCAGGGTTTCCCTGCGAGAGTGTGATCGGCGCACCGGGGATACGGGCGCGCCTGAAGTCGAGAAGTGGGTGATGGCTCAGGCGTGTCGCGGCGCGATGAGTTGCAGCACCGCGCCTGCGGTCGCTGGCTCCGTCCTCCCGCTATCGGGTCGTGTGTGAACATCGCGCGGCATCAAGTTACCGACATTCCCATGCCGAAGCCGACGCGCCAAGCTGGCCTGGATCCTTGCGGAGCGCGACGGGTCCTCCACGCAGCGTCCCCGCCCCCCCGGGATGACCCATCCGGCGTGCGCCTGGTGACGGAAGTACATCACTCGACGACGAGACAATCCCCCGAGCGGCGGCCATACGTCTTCGGCGTGCTGCAGGCGCTGCGGAATTGTGTAGCTGATGCGGAGGGGAGCCCCTCAATCGGAGGGATCGGGGTGCTTCTTGGATCGACGGCAAGCGCAACTCGGAGCACGCTATGGGTCTTGAGGCCTGACCTTGCCCCCAAAGCGGTTCGGGGTACCCGCAAGAGCCTCACTGGTACGTGGCCCGTGTTTCATGCGGAGGATCTCCATGCGTGACCATCTGATTGTCGCTGGGGTTACTGTGATGCTCTCGTGTGCATGCAGTTCGGAATCTTCGGGCGACGCAGCCATCGGTGGCGCGCCACCCGGAAGCTCTGCGATCACGGGAACAGGCGGTGCTTCTGCGACTCCGCCGACTTCCATCGGAGGCAGCTCGACGATTGGCGTTTCGACGACAGGGGGAGCTTCGGGCGGCAGCAACCCCCTCGTCGGCGCGGGCGGACAGGAAGCCCCTGGAACGCCGGCAAGCGGCGGCGTCTCCACCGGCGGCAGCGTAGCCTCGGGCACCGGCGGCAGCGTAGCCTCGAGCACCGGTGGACAGGCGAGCTCCGATTCCGCTGTCGGCGTCGGTGGCCGGACCAACGCGGGCGGAATGGAAGGAGGAGGAGGTTCGAGTGGGCCCGGCGGTGGGAGTCCGAACACTGGCGGTTCTGCTGACACCGGCGGGCGTTCTCCGGGTGGCGTTGGGGGCGGCACGAGCGCGAGCAGTGGCGGGGCCACGGGTGGCGGAGGACAACTGGGTGCAGGCGGTGCGACCGGCGGCTCGGGTACCGGTCCGGTAGACACTGGCGGAATGGAAGACCCCGCTGGCGGCGGCGGCGCCACGAGCGACACCGGTTCAGGGGGGAGCACTGGACAGGTGGGCTGCGACCGAGAGGGTCTGCAAGCAGCCGTCGACACTTACCTTGCAGCCCTCCAAGGTGGTGACACGGCGCTAATGCCCTTGGCGGCCGCAGCAACATACAGTGAGAATCTGCGGGACTACTCGTTTGGCGAGGGGATCTGGCAGACGGCGCTACCGGTGTCCTTCTCTCGTAGCTTCCTCGATGTCCAAGAGTGCCAGACGTTCACGGAGCTCTTCGTCACCGAAGGGGCGACCCCCTACGTCATCGGAACGAGGCTCGCGATCGAAGCTGGGGAGATCACCGCCATCGAATCCATCGTTACCGGCAGCGAAGACTGGAATTTCGATGCCGAGGCGTACCAGACCTGTTCCGAAAGCGAGGACTGGAGCCTGGTTCCCGCGGCGGAGCAGAGCCCTCGGGAGGTGTTGATTGCCGCAGGCGAGGCCTACTTCGCCGTGTTCTCGGATGCGTCCGCGGAGGTACCGTGGGGCTCTCCCTGCTATCGCCTCGAGGGCGGCGCAGGGTGCACGCCGAGCATGGCGGCAATGAGCCAGAGCTGCAACGTGGGCATCCCCGATGGCATCACGTTTACGGGAACGCACTGGGTCGTGGACGTGGACATGAACACTGCCGTGGGAATCACGAAGTTCGGTGGCGCACTGCCTGATACCCACATGTTCAGGCTGAGCAACGGCAAGATCCGGTTCATTCACACTCTCACTGTCATGTAGGCGACACGTCCGTACTCGAGGCTGGCGCGGCTGCGTCGAAGCCGCAGAGCGCCAACCCGCTGGACCTCGCCCTCCGGCGCGCCCCCACGGCTACGAGCGTTACCGGCCTGAAGATACGGTGCTGAATCAGACCACTCTGACACATTGGCCCGATTTCGAGCCGCGCATGGAGGAGCACCGACGCGCGCCGACGTCGCGGACACCGATCCGCTCCGGCGCGGCTTGGTGGAGTCTCGATGCGCGCGACCGGTTCCTCCGGCGCGTCATCCGGGGTGGCTGCTGGGACCTCCAGGCCCGTCGCTGCCGGTCTGCCTCCCGCTTTGGGTGGCACCCGTCCGTGCGTTGGAACGACCTCGGGTTTCGTTTTGCCGCAGGTCTCGTGAGTCCAGCATCAGGAAAGGAGCAGGCAAGGTGAGGGGGAGCGAGTGGGAGGGCGCGTGTCTCGCCGGCCCAGGCTCTTGGGTATCCCTTTCGCAGCGTAGAGCTGCAAGCGCTCGTGTCGGTCTTCTACGCGGGGTACCCGCAGACCGTCATTCCACGGTCAGATCATCCGCCGCAACCAATCCGTGAAGTGGCTACCACCATGTTGTCGTAATACCGGCTCTGTGCGGCAGGAGACCCACCGTTCCAGTAGGTGTCGAGCATGGCGTTGTTGTAGTGGAAGTCGGTGGAGCCCACGAGGTCGACCCGAGTACGTTCGACAACCACGACATCGTCGATCCAGAAGGTATACGCTCCGTCGCTCTGCCCGGGGGTGTTTGCCTTGACGTGCATCTCGTGACAGATCCAGCGCCCCAGGTTTTCCCCGGTGAAGTGGAAGCCTGAGTGCTCCAGCGGAAGCCAGCCGGAGCTGTTCGCCTGACTGCTGTAGGGCGCGCTGAC
>CAYRKE010000447.1:0-4382 GCA_964424695.1 uncultured Polyangiaceae bacterium | reverse complement strand
TTCACTACAATGCCGAAAGATTCCATCAAGGCCTTGGTGGTAGCCTCATCACGGAGCATGACGCGCCAGGCAATGACAACGGCATCTCAGACGTGGTCCAACGTCGCAAGAGGCTCGGCGGCATCCTCAATTTCTATCATAGAAAGGCGGCATAGTAGCTGCTGTTGAGTTTTCAGACAGTACGGGTCCTCCTGGCGTCCGGGTACATCGCCGGAGGGGCCATTGCCGGGATCCTCATCGCCTTCATGGCGGGCGTGTTCGATCGCGTCGATGCGTCCCTCATGACCTGGGCGAGTCGCCACAACCCGCTCTACGCTGGACCCCTGTCGGACGCCCTCGCGCTCATCCCTTTCTCCATGCTCGTTGGGCTGCTGCTTCTCGTGGCCTTCTCGCATGCCGTGGGTCGTCCCGGTTCGCGTGGTTCGGTCCGTCAGGCGCCCGTTGTGGCGCCACTGGACTGACGGTGGAGCGCCACCGGATGGTTCCTGCGTCGTCACCGAGCGAGGTCACTGGGTGAGGTGCGGCCCGTTGGCCTGGTCTGGCTGCCCCGTGCTTGCGAGGGGTTGGGGGGGGCTGCCCTGGGGTCGAGGCCCGTGGGCGCAGGTCGAAAGTACTGATCCTCTCGGCGTGGCGCGGCGTATGAGGTACGATGACGAGGTGTCGTTCCTGGGGATCCTCTACGTCGCGGCGCTGATTGTGGGCGTCGGTGTCAATGTGCTGCAGTTCGTCATGGCTGGTCTCGCAGGGGATGCGGACGCCGACGGCGGCGGGGCCGAGGCCGACGCAAGCGCCGATGCCGACGCAAGCGCCGACGCCGATGCCGGTGCCGACACCGTGCAGGGGCAGGCGGACTCCGATGTCGTCTCACCGGCAGGGGACGCGGCGCATCCGATCATGGCGGGAGGGTTCCTGCCCCTGGTGCTGAGCTTCCGCTTCTGGACCTTCGGGCTCATGGCGTTCGGGTTGTTTGGGGTTCCGGTGCACTTCCTGGGTTTGGCGTCGGAGTCCGTGACGCTCATGATCGCTGTGGGGCTCGGTGCCGTGTCGGGTCTGGTGGCGTCAGTGCTCTTTCGGGTGCTTCGAAGCGCCTCGAGCCAATCTGGCATGGGCGCGAGCGACGTGGTGGGGCAAGTGGGGCGCGTGCTGATTCCTGTGACGAAGGGTGCTCGCGGGAAGGTTCGCGTCCACCTTCGCGGGCAAACGACCGACTACCTCGCGCGCAGCGACGACGAGGACCTCGAGGTGGGGGCCGAGGTGATCGTCTCCGAGGTGGGGCCCGACGAGATTCGGGTGTGCCGCGCCCCGAGCGAACTGAGTACTCCGTAGTCAAAACGCGAATCTGCAAGAAATGGTGCCCTCCCAACAGGGACTTGGCCTATTCTCTTGCAATGTTCACGGAGCAGCAACGGGGTTGGGTGATCGACACGGATGTGCTCACGCTCGTCGTCGTGGGCGCTGTCGGCGTCGTCATCCTCATCGGAATCATCCTCTACATCGTCTCGCAGGTCCTCATGATCTGCAGACCTAGCGAAATCCTGGTGATCAGCGGACAGCAGCACAAGCTGGCTGACGGCGCGACCGTTGGTTACAAGGTCCTTCACGGCGGCCGCGGCGTTCGCATCCCCATCCTCGAGGAGGTGAGCCGCATGGACAAGCGGCTGATTCCCGTCATGGTGGAGGTGCAGAACGCCTACTCCAAGGGTGGCATTCCCCTCACCGTGCACGCCATCGCCAACGTCAAGGTGACGAGCAATCGGGGATATGTCCGCAACGCCATCGAGCGATGTCTCTCGATGACTCCGCAGCAAATCGGGACCGTGGCTCAGCAGACCCTCGAGGGGGTTCTTCGAGAGGTGGTGGCCGAGCTCACGCCCGAGGAGGTCAACGAGGACCGCTTGAAGTTCGCAGAGACGCTGCGCAAGCACGCCGAAGACGATCTGCAGAAGCTCGGCCTCGAGCTCGACGTGCTCAAGATACAGACCGTTACGGACGAACAGGGCTACATGGAGTCGCTCGGCCGTGGCCAGATCGCTCGCATGATTCGTGACGCACAGAACGCTGAAAACTCTGCCAACCAAGCTATCGCCGAGGCGCAAGCCGCCAATCGCCAGCGCGCCGAGTCCGCGCAGAAGCAGGCGGAGGCGACCGTTCTCACCAAGCGCAACGAGCTTCGGGCCGAGCTCGCGAAGCTGGAGGGACAGGCGAAGTCCATCGAGAACGAAGCGGCGGTAGCCGCCGAGACGGCGCGTGCCGAGTCTGAGCAGGAGCTTCAGCGGCTGAGGAGCGATCTCGAGAAGCTCCGCTTGGACGTCGAGGTGTTCCTCCCTGCCGAGGCCCAACGTCTCGCTTCGGAAGCCGATGCGCGAGGGAAGGCTGCCCCGGTCTTCGAACAGGTCAATGCCCAGGCCGAGGCGCTACGTCTGGTGGCGATGGAGTGGCAAGCCGCAGGGCGGAACGGCCGCGATCTCTACGTGCTGCAGCACCTCAGGGCATTCATGGAAGCCGCCGTGATGCGGGTGTCCCGGACGAAGATCGGCGATCTTACCGTTGTGGATGGCGGGAACGGTGAGAGCTTTACTGGAGCCCTCGCGAGCTTCCCGGCCGCGGTGGCTGCGGTGGCCCGAGAGACCGGGCGTGCCGTGGGGGTGGACCTCAGCGCGCTGCTCGACAGCAGGGAGAAGCACTCATGAGCACTCCTATCGTCATTCTGGTGGCAGTCGTTGTCCTCATCATCGTCCTCCTGTTCCTGTACTCGGCGGTGAAGAACCTGCTCTGCGTGGCTGCTCCCAACGAGGCCATCATCTTCAGTGGGGCCACCCGGAAGGTCGGCAACGTGACCTATCCCTACACCTTCGTTCGTGGCGGCCGCCGCATGCGTCGGCCCGTGATCGAACGCATCGACGGTATGGACCTCAGCATGTTCACCGTACACGTGAACGTGACCGGCGCCTTCAGCAAGGGTGGGGTGCCTCTCACCATTCAGGGGGTGGCCAACGTCAAGTTACCGGGCGACGAGCCCCTGCTGGCCAACGCCGTCGAGCGCTTCCTGGGGCGCTCGCGCGAGGAGATCTACCATATTGCGAAGGAAACCCTCGAGGGCAACCTCCGCGGTGTGTTGGCGAGCCTCACCCCGGAGGAGGTGAACGAGGACAAGATGCGCTTCGCCCACACGCTCCTCGAGGAGGCTGAGCACGACATGAGTCGCATGGGCCTCGTGCTCGACACGCTGAAGATCCAGAACGTGACCGATGACGTCAACTATCTGTCCAGCATCGGGCGCATCCGCGGTGCTGAGCTCAACCGCAAGCAGGCCATCGCAGAGGCCGAGGCTCGCTCCGACGCGCTCGTGCAGCAGGTATCGAATTGGGCGGCTTCGGAGGTTGCCAAGCTCGACGCGGATCTCGAGGTGGCGCGGCAGGAGACGAACAAGCGCATCGCCGATGCTCGCAGCAGGCGGGAGGCGATGATCCAGGAGGCACGCGGTCAGGTCTTGGCCGAGATTGCCCAGGTGACGGCGGAGATCGAGCGCCAGAAGGCTCGGGGGCTCCAGGAGAAGCGTCGGCTGGAGGCGGACATCGTGCAACCCGCGCTAGCCAAACAGCGGGCAGCCGAGGAGGCGGCGCGAGGCGCGGCGGCGGCGACCGTGGAACGGGGCCGGGCAGAGGGCGAGGGGCTCAAGAAGATGGTCGAGGCAGTTCGTGCGGGCGGCGCGGGCGCCCGTGAGGTCCTCGCGCTTCAGGGCTTGCTCCCAGTGCTCGGGAGCGTGGCCGGCGCTGCGTATCCGCTGACGATTGGAAGGCTCACGGTGCTTCCCTCTTCCACCGCAGATGGGACGAGCGCAGCTCGGACCGCCATAGGCGCGAATGAGCAGATCCGGGCCGCGACCGGGGTCGACCTGGCGGGCCTCGCCAAGAAGCTCGGCGGCTGAACGGACCCGTGGCGAGCAAGCAGTCGTAGGAGCCCATCGTTGGGTGATCTGAACGGTCGTGGGGCACCATCGGGAGTGTGGGGGGGGCGCCCCGCGGGTGCGGGCGCGTCTGGAGTCGAGTAGTGGGCGGTGGCGCAGGCGCGTCGCGGCGTGAGGATACGCTGCACCGCGCCTGCGCTCGCTGAACGAGTCCAGCAAGATGCTGCAGCATCTGCGGCAGGCTCGGCATCTGTGGCAGCCCCGGCATCCGTGGCAGCCCCGGCATCCGTGGCAGCCCCGGCATCCGTGGCAGCCTCGGCATCCGTGGCAGCCTCGGCATCAGTGGCAGCCTCGGCATCAGTGGCAGCCTCGGCATCAGTGGCAGCCTCGGCATCTGAGGCAGCCTCGGCATCTGAGGCAGCCTCGGCCTGTCCAAGAACTGCTCAAAACGACTCGTGGGCAGCAGCCCATTTCC
>CAYRKE010000446.1:0-4404 GCA_964424695.1 uncultured Polyangiaceae bacterium | reverse complement strand
TGGCTCAGATGCGATGGCTCAGATGCGATGGCTCAGATGGCGCAGTACTCGGCGCGACACGTTTGGGTATCCCGGTCACAGTCCCACTCACATGCCTTGGAATCTTCGCAGCTCTCCCCAGCCGGGACCACTGGCTGGCACGTCGCGGCTTCCTCCTGCCGGGCGCAGTAGAGCCCATCGTCGCACATGGTTTCGAACATGTCGCTATTCGAGCAACGGGAGCCCAGACTCCCGTCGCCCAGCTTTACACACACTGAGTTCTCGCACGCGAGATTGAGGAGTGGATCACACACGGCGTTCGCCACCGAATCGGCAGGTGAACACGCCTCGCCTTCGACGCTGACCAGGTTGATGGAACCACACAAACCATTGCCAGACTCGTCTTGCAGGCAGACAGTATGCTCGGCACAGACGTCATCGGCGTCGTCACATGCCCCACCTGGCGGAATCGGCGCCCGACAGGTACCCTCACTCGAGTCGGGCAGCTCATCGCACCAGAGCCCCAACTGACAGTTCAGGCCCGGTGAGGCGGAACCCGTCGAGCAGGGCTCGCCTTCTTGAGCGGCCCCTGGGGAAATCGGCGCGCACACGGGCGTGTCGGTGGAACCACCACAGAACGCCGGCTCGACGGAGCTGTCACACGGATTCGACGCGATCCGAGGGCATTCGCTGCCGAGCGGGAGTCTCCCGACGCAGCTGCCGGGACAACCCGCCTCCAGATTGCAGAAGGCATTCCCCAGACAGTCCTCATTGCGTTGGCACGGCCCTCCCGCTGGAGACGCACCCTCGAACACCTCGAGGCAGCTATCGATCCCGTCCCCAGTCGCCCCGCAATTTGCAGAAGCGTTCAGGCAGACCTGGGCGTTATCGGCCTGGAAGGAGAGCTGCCCCGCCTCGACCTTCTGACGGAGGTCGCGCATCGCCCGCGTTCTGCAGAGCGCCGCTCCCAGGTGGCTCGCGCAATCCTCCTCAGTGCGCAGCACGGGCACCAAGAAGAGCACGTCGTCATTGGCTGGCAGTGGACACTCGAACAGGGCATGACAGTACGCTGCCGCGAACGCGGAGCAGTAGGTGTCGCTGGTCGGCGTCGCGCCGGGTTCGTACCCAGAACCGTTTCCCCCCGTGCTTCCATCCGCGTCGTCGTGGCTCCCGTTGGAGCACGAAACGGACGACAAGCAAAGACCCCATAGCGCCATCGCAAAGCCCAAGACTGACCAGGTGCGGAACATGTCCGGCACTGTAGCATTGGTCCCCGATCTCGTTGGCCGCAATCACGCCCACGTTGCCGCCAGCCCCAGAAGCCAGGCAGGGGTACTCGTGTCGGTCGAGATCTGCCGAACGCCGTTCGCCGAACGCCGTCCGCCGTTCGCTGTTCGCGCAAATACCCGGACCGTCGTCGTCGCCCATTCGTAGTAAGAACAGGCCAGCGGCACAGTTGCCCGCCTGGCCGAAACCCAACTTGAAGGGGAGTCGAGCCATGATGTTCCGTAAACGAGTCCTTCTGTATTGTTGCTTGCTTGCGGCCTGTGAGGTTTCGGAGACACGCGAAGACGCCATACCCGAGGATTTGGGGACGGGCACGGCGGGAACCTCTGATTCGGACCGCGGGTTCGGCCTTGCGGGCGACCCCAGTTCCTCAGACAGTGTCCTCACCCTTGTGGGTGAGGTTGGTGGCGGTGAGGGTGACACAAGCCTTGCGGGTACTGCTGGCAGCCCAGACAGCGACGCCAGCGACGCAGGCAGTGCTGGCAGCTCGGACAGCGACGCGAGCGATGCAGGCAGTGCTGGCACAGCTGACGACGTACCGGGCACTGGTGGTCGTGGATCGGAAGTCGACACCCTGAACCCTGAAGGCCGTGAACAGGGCGTTGACGTCACGGAAGCCGGAACTGCCGGAGTCGCCGACGTCACGGAAGCCGCCGGGACTGCCGGAACTGCCGGAACTGCCGACGTCACCGAGACCGCCGGAACTGCCGGAACCCAGTTGGGCACCAGCGTCGAGAACGAGCCCTCGGACAGCGGTGGAACAGGGGCCGAATCGACGGACGAAACACTGGCAGCGCCCTCTTTCCTCGACGTCACCGTCGAGTCCGGCACGCGGGTTCTTTCGTGGCAGGACTCCACCGATGGAGAGAGTGGGTTCGAGGTCGAGCATCGTGCGGGCCGCACTGCTGACTTCGAGCGACTCGCGAGCGTGCCCGCCAACTCGACCAACGTCGAACTGCCGGAACTCGAGCCGGGCGAGCACTACTTCCGGGTGCGCGCACTGGGACGTAATGGCGCGTCCGAATTCTCAGAGACATACGGTCTGCTGATTCCCGGCGCCATCGATCCAAGTCGGGTACCGGAGGTGCCGTCGGTTTCCGTCTTTGTGTCCAGCCCGATCATCAGGTTCTCATGGGAAGCCGTGGACTTCCTCGAAGACGAGGGCGGCTGCCCGACAGACGACGAGTGTGGATACCGAGTCTACGCGCAGACCGACTTCGAAACGAACTACGACGTCGTCAGCGTTGCCAAAGATGCGGTGAGCGTAACGGTTTCGGACACCCTGTTTGAAACCAGCTACTACATCTCGGTCTTCAACCACTTTGGCGATTCTGGGCCGAACTACATCGCGACAATCCAGTAGCGTTCCGTTGGACCGGGAGAGTGCAGACGCCTCCACCCTCTCATCGCCGCGTGCTCCATAAGTCGAAGTCTGCCCCGACGCCCACAACGGCAAAGGGCTGGTGCTCCCGGTTGCGGTCCTTGAGGTTCACGCCGGCCACCGCAAAAATCCTGGGTCGGTCGAAGCCTGCCCAACGAGTTGCGGGCTCATAGTAGAACAAGAGCTCCGCGCGGTGGCGCGTGATCCCCGCTCCGTGAGCGTGGGTCCATTCGTATCCCGGTCCGAGCAGGAGGATCTCGTCGCCCTCGCCCGCCCAAAAGACTCCCATGGCAGCAGCACGGTCGAAGAAGATCCAATCCTTCTCCGCCACGAGCGTGTCGTATTCCCACTCGAGGTAGTAGCCTGGCTCATCCGCCATGCGGTACCGTGCGGCGTCGAATTGATTTCGCAGGATCACAGGTCCGAGCTTCGCGCGCAGGGTCGCCGACAAGAGCGCGCGCCGTCCGATCCCTGACTCCTCGGCCCCCCGGAGGTCGCTCTGTTCATCTCGGCCGTAGGGCGAATCCGCGCTCGGAAACGCGAGCCGAGCGCCGTTCGCCCCGAAGAACCCGAAACCATCCACCTGTGCCTTGAGCTGCAGGGGCGCGATCGGGACCCATTCAACAAAGGCGGCGGCTTGGCCGTAGGCGGGGTTCGCTCCCACGAAGCCGCCAGCCTGAATGTAGAGGTCGCGAAGCAGCACCCCCGAGCCGAGGGAATAGGTGTGACGATAGATGGGTCCAGTCAGCAGCATGACGCCTTCCGGGTTGCCGCGAACATAGAGATCGGTTGCCAGGGTCACGCGGGAGTGGGATTCGGGGGCTCGCTCCTCCCCGTTCTGAGCGGACCGTTCCAAGTTGGCAGACGCGCCCGTGCCCTGCGCGAGCGCGTTCGTCAGGCCCAAGGCGCCCATCAGAACTCCGCACGCAACTCCGCGGGCCATGACTCTGTGGCTATCCTTACAGCACGCATCCCGTAAAGATACCTTGAGCGGGTTGCCTCGCAGCGACGCGAAGTCAATATGGGGATGCATTAACATTGTCCCTGTGTCAGTGGTTGGTCGCGCGACCGAGGTAGTAGCAATAGCCCTCGCTGGGGCTTGTGCCACAGTAGCCGCTGGATTCAGACGCGATTGCCCTGGGCGCCGCCCCGGTCGGTTTCGCCCAGATCGAGCAGCTGGGCGCAGTAGAGCGCGACGCAGTCGCAGTTCTTTGATTCCGCGATGATGACCTGCATTTGGCGGAGAACATCCAGCTGGAGTTGGCGAATCCTCCGCAAGTCGCGGCTGGCAATAGCGAACAGGCTGTAGCCCACATCGCCCACCGCCGTCTTCTCGAGGCGCTCGACGGCACTTCGGCTCCAGGCGATGCGCAGCGCGCGCGCCCTGTCAGAACTGTCGCCCGTGTCCACGACGCCTTGGCGGACGAGGCGATACCCAGACCGAGTCGCGCGCACCTGTCCCGATGCGCAGAGGAAGCGGAGCGACGCTTCCACCTCCTCCGGAGCGAGCCCCGTCTTCTGCGCCAGATACTTCACCGGATCGCGGCCAGCGGTGCGATACCCTTCGAGCTCGAGCGCGCGGAGTTCGGCATGAGACCAGGGACGAGTGTGCGCACCCTCGCGCAGTAGTTCGAGCTGGTGCCATCGGGCCGCCACGGAGGGTAGCGTGCTCGGATCGACCACGGTGGCGATGAAGTCGACCGAGCGGCGCGAGCAGGCCTCGATGAGCGCGAGAAGCTCTGGAAGCTTGGGATCAG
>CAYRKE010000445.1:0-4414 GCA_964424695.1 uncultured Polyangiaceae bacterium | reverse complement strand
CAACCTCTCGCAGTAGAACTATCTGCGTTTGGGGCCGTGAACGGATACGCGCCGGCCGAGACGCGGGCTACCGCCAAGGCTTGCGTGGGGGAGGGGGCGTGCCAGAGCGTTTGGGTTTGCGCTCGTCCCCTCAGGCTCCCGCCTTGGGGGCGCGCGCGTAGACCTTGGCGATGGCCGTTTCGAGTCCCTTTCTGGTGAACGGCTTGGAAATGAAGCTGGCGTTGTGCTCGAGAGCGCCAGCTCCCTCCATGGCGTTCTCGGTGTAGCCCGACATGAACAGCACGCGCGTGTCTGGGCGGCGTCTGCGGAGTTCCGCGACGAGCTCGGGGCCGCTGATGTCACGCAACACCACGTCCGTGAGGACGAGTTCGAACGGCTCGGCGGCTGCGAGAAATGCAGCAATCGCCTCCTCGCCGCCCCCTGTCTCAGTCACGCGGAAGCCGAGCGCCGTGAGCATCCTCCCAACGCGGTCGCGAACTAGGTCGTTGTCCTCCACGAGCAGAACCCTTCCGGAGAACTCCTCATGGCGTAGTGGGTACTCCTCTCCCACGACGGTTGGCTCGGCCTCGGTGCAGGGCAGGTAGACGCGGAAGCTGCTTCCCCTGCCGGGTTCGCTGTAAACCTGAATGTGCCCGCCACTCTGTCGCACGATGCCGTGGACCGTCGCGAGGCCAAGTCCAGTTCCTTTGCCGTGGGTCTTGGTCGTGTAGAATGGCTCGAAAATCCGCGTGCGGACCTCATCGGTCATCCCGTGCCCAGTGTCGCTGACGGCTATCTCGACGTATCTTCCGGGCACGACGTCCGAGTGTTCGCCCGCATAGGCCGCGTCGACCTCTCGCTCGCATGTGCCAATGGTCAGCCGCCCTCCTTGCGGCATGGCGTCCCTGGCATTGACGACGAGATTGACGATGACCTGCTCCAGCCGCGCAATGTCTACCGTGACGTTGGGGACGCGCTCGGCGCAGGAGACTCGAAGCTCGATATTCTCCGGCATCGATCGTTGCAGGAGCGACACCAGCCCGCGGACGACTCGGTTGGGGTCGAGCACCTGGGGCTCAAGCACCTGCTTGCGTCCGAAAGCGAGGAGCTGTGACGTGAGCTCCGCCGCCTTCGTGGCGGCATCGTCGATCATCTGGAGATCCTCGACTAGAGCTCGGTCATCTTGATGCTCCATCTTCAGCAGGTCGGTGGTGCCGAGGACCACGGACAGCATGTTGTTGAAGTCATGGGCGACTCCCCCCGCCAGCCTCCCCAGGGATTCCAGGGATTGGGACTGCATGATCCGCGCCTCGAAGTCGAGTCGGGCTTGCTGGGCGCGGTTCCGCGCTGTTACATCGAGGAGACTGATCACCCATTCCTTCTCTCCGCCTGCGGAAAAAATGGGGGCGACGGTTACCTCGAACTCCGACTCGCCGCCGAGCGATAGCCCGACCGGGCCACTGACCCCTCCGGTCCTTTCGGCAAGGGCGATGCGCTGCTCGATATGGGCGTGGGCCTTCGCGTCGAGCCAGCTCTGCTCGGACAAGACCTGCCCAATCGCCTGCTCCGCCGAAATTCCGCTGCACGCCTCTGCTCTGGCGTTGAAGAGGCGGATCTTCCGCGACCTATCGACGACGATGATGGCTTCTGGAGCGATGGCCACCATCTGGCGGAAGCGCTGCTCGGCCTGATGCCGCCGGTCTTCACGCGCCAGCATCAGGGACACCAGAAAGATACCCAGAAAAATGGCGGTACCGTAGGGTACCGCCATGGCGAGCATCAGGTCCCATCCTGTCCGCCAGGTGCCGACAAGCACGAATCCTGGGAGGATGACGGCAGTGGCGATCGCGGATAGAGTCGCCGACTTCCTGACAGTGTCGATTCGCCCGACGAAGGTGTAGATGGCAACGCCGCTCGCGGCTGCCAATCCGATTCCCGTTACGCCCGACAACACCCCGGAGCCTCCCAGATGGGCACGGTAGGCGGCGGCTGCCGCGGCACTCACTATCGCCGCCAACGGGCCGCCGAACGCGCCGCTCAGCGCCACGATGGCGTTTCTCTGATCGACGATCACCCCTTCGTACACCGGAATCTTCGCATTCATGCAGCCAACGGCGAAGAGCCCGAAGACCAGTCCGATGGCGAGCTGCCGAGAGTAGCCTCGCGGCTTTGCGAAGGTTGCGGCCATGGCTCCGTACACAGCAACCAGCGCGATGAAGATCGCAAGGTTGTTGAATAGCGCTATGAACAGCGGAAGCCCCGACACCATGGCCGTCCCACTCTATACCGTTACGCGCTGCCTCGGCAGAGGTGAAGCAATCTACTTCAGATTCGGGCGCGCGAGGGCGAGCCGGGCACGGCCCGCCAGCTCGGTCGACGAGGGGCAGGCTTGCAGTGGGGCATCACGTGGGTTCCCGAGACCGGTATGGCGTGGGTGGAACCGGTGCGGCTTCCGCTCGCTACCAGACTCAGACCGGTCTTCGGAGGAGTGATACTGTCGTTGCCGACCCGTGCCGCAATCGATCGACCCTCTGAACCGGACCGGTGGTTTGCGATGTCTTGGGGGCGCACAGCGTTTGGCGCTGGAGCGTGTGGCCGCGGCTGCTCAGGCTCGGTCACTCGGTTTCCCAGTAGCCGACGTCTGGGGCCGTGAACGCATACGTGTACTCGCCGGGCTTTCGCACCTACGTCCGGGGCTTTCGTTTGCTCGCGGGTCAGCCAGGTGAGCTCAGCCAGTGAGCAGGGGCGGCAGAGCCGCGGCAGGAAAGAGCGGAGCGAGTGGGAGGCCGCGCGAAGCTGAGGGACGAGGGGGAGAAGCGGCCGACAGCGAGCGGAGCGGGGCCGTCGCAGGGCCGCAATGGGGCGGATTCGGAGGGCCAAGCGCAAAGGCGTAAAGACCGCAAAGGCGGGGATTGCCGACGCCCAATGGGTACAGCGCTGGAGCCCGCGAGCCCGAGCCCGAGACCTGCTCGCCTCCCGGCGCAACGTGGGAGCGACCTGTTGCTTGTGAGGGGACATTCCAGAAAACCTTTGCGACTTTGCGGTTCATCCCTTCTGCCTCGTCACCGAGTTGTCGCGGGAGTGCGGACCGTGCAATGTCCAGGCTCGAAGCATGCTAGGCTCCGGGCGCCATGGTGCGCTTCTTCAACACGACCGGCCCGTGCGATCCCGAGCGTCACTATTTCTTGCCGCCCCAGGCCCGGCTGCGAGGGGCAGAGCTGGAGAGGTACGTGCGGGACCAGCTGTACTGGGTGCTGCACGCGCCGAGGCAGACGGGGAAGACCACGTTTTTGATGACGTGGATGCGGGAGCTGAACGCGAGCGGCGAGGCGATCGCGTGCTACGTGAGCGTGGAGCGGTGCCAGGGGATCCCCGAGGTGGAGCGGGCGATGCCGGCGGTCTGCTCTGCGATTCGAAACTACGCCAAGGACTTCGGGGTACCGATCCCTGCCGTGCCCGACGCGCAGGTCGACGTGGCGAGCGTGCTCACCGAGACCATCAAGGAGTGGTCGGAGCTCTGTGCGCCGAAACCACTGGTGGTGCTGTTCGACGAGGTGGACACCTTGGAGGGGCCGGCGCTCATCAGTTTTCTGCGGCAGCTGCGCGGCGGTTTTGCGAGCCGTGGCGTGGGGAGGTTTCCCGTGAGCGTGGCCCTGGTGGGGATGCGGGACCTTCGAGACTACCTCACCGAGAGCAAGGAAGGCATCCCGGTGAACCCCGGGAGCCCGTTCAACATCAAGAAGGACTCGGCAACCCTGTCGAACTTCACGCGAGAAGACGTGGTGGCATTGCTAGGGCAGCACACCGAGGAAATGGGGCAAGTCTTCGAGCCAGAGGCAGTGGAGGGGATCTGGTACTGGACAGCAGGGCAACCCTTCTTGGTGAACGCGCTGGCAGACAAGTGCGTGTCGGTGCTCGCGAAGGGCGACCTGCAGCGGCCCATCACCGGCAAGATGGTGGCGGAGGCTAAGGAGCAGCTGATCCAGTCGCGCACGACGCACCTCGACGCGTTGGCGGAGCGGCTGCGGATGCCTGAAGTGAAGCAGGTGGTGCAGACTATCATGGCCGGGGAGACGGATCCCGAACTCGGGCTCGAGCATCGCGGGGTGCAGCTGTGTCTCGATCTCGGATTGATTGCATGGTCGTCGAGGGAGGGGTTCACGATTGCCAACCCGCTGTATCGGGAGGTGCTACCGCGGGTTCTGAACTCTGGATACCAGTACGGCATGGCGCCGCCCGAGTTTCGCTGGGAGAAGGCGGGCGGCGGCCTCGACATGGAGGCGTTGCTGAAGGAGTTTCAGTCGTTCTGGCGGGAGCACTCGGACGCGTGGGAAACCAAGGCGGACTACGCGGAGGTGTTCCCGCATCTCCTGCTGATGGCGTTCTTACAGAGGGTGCTGAACGGCGGAGGGAGCATCACGCGGGAGTACGCGGC
>CAYRKE010000444.1:1722-4455 GCA_964424695.1 uncultured Polyangiaceae bacterium | reverse complement strand
TCTAAATACTGCGATTGCATGGGAATTGGCAAGGGGGAGAGATAGAGGGGAGCCAGCCAGCAGCATCGAAGAGAGAACCCCAGCAGTCGTTGGAGCTTCCAGCCGCCCCAGGGTGAGGCCACGACGAGACACCCAGAGCACCTGCTTGCACGTGAAGAGCCGGCCACCAGGACGCATTCGCATCCGAACCCAGGTTGGCCCACTGGCCATTCCGTCATTCCACCGTTAAGTCCTCCGTCGTCCTCTCTTGGGTTGAACTCGATTCAACGCTCACCTTGCGGGAACACGAAGGCTCGAGCTGGTCGTTTGATGGAAGAGATGAACAAGCACGGCCGCATCGGCGTGCCGTCGATGCGAGCTGGAAGGGATCGAAAGGCCGATCGCAAGTACGTGGCTGCTGGGCAGTCAGCGTCGGAAAGCATCTCTGGAGCGTTCCGCAGAATGCACGGCTCACGTCAGGGCACGACACTGTGGCGAGCATACTCTCGGAAGTCCTCAAGGATGCCGGCGCGGAACTGAGGCGCATGCTCACAGACAGCGAGGAGCTCTCGTCCGACCAGAAGCACAACACATTCGACCTGAACTGCCATGCAGCCGTTCCGAGCCGCAAACGGCCGCATCCTTCTTTGTTGCCTCGATTTCGCGAAATGCCCGTGCTCGACGCTTCTGCGCGATGGTTCCAGCGCACCACGCAAGCCAGGGAGACCGTGAAAGGCCAAGCCCCTGGGGTGAGGCGGCTCACGGCCGGTCATCCGCGCCAGGCGTGACCAGACAGAAAAAGAGCGCCTCGCAAACAACTGGCTCTCGCCCCTGACCGATGCAGGGGCACCCGATGAAGCTTCGTTGCTCTCTCCGCAGTTGTCCTCTCCGCAGAGTGGCGCCTGCTCGAGCAGGGGTAACCGCGGCGTGAGGCGAGGGACAGGTCTGACAGACACCCGCCCGCGAAGACGGGGCAAGGCTCGACTCTCCGAGAGTTAGGGAGAAACGGCTCATGAAGAAAACCCTAGAGAAACAGTACGCGGCTTGGATGGTCCTGGCACTTGCGGCAAGCGGGTGTGATGCGTCCGAATCGAACGATGTGCCGGACGCACTCGCGGGAGGTGGAGGTGCAGGTGGAGAGGCGGCACCGGGAGTATCGGGAGCGGCTAGTTCGTCCGCGGGGGCCACAAACGCCGGACACGCCGATGGTTCTGCCGGGGCGGCTGGCGGGGAAAGCGCCGCTGAGTGCGAGCGGGATCCCCTAGCCTGCCGACTGACCCCACTCGACCGCGGAATTGCCACCAATCTCCTCGACGCGACGCGCTTCCTCTACTCCGGTGATGACCCGCTCCAAAGGGGCCTCGACGAGAACTCCCTCGATCCCGCTCGCGTCAGCGTGCTGCGGGGTAGGGTCCTGGATGCCGAAGGCGAGCCGCTCGAGGGCGTTCGCCTCAGCACCCTCCGTCACTCGGAGTTCGGAGAAACCTGGAGCCGGCCTGACGGCTACTTCGATCTCGTCGTCAATGGCGGCGAAAACCTGGTGCTCGTCTATGAGAAGGAGGGACTCCTCTCCTCGCAGCGGACGATAGCAGTCCATCGCCAACGTTATGAGTGGTTGCCGGACGTCGTGCTGATCCCGGAAGATGCAGAGTCCACGACGGTTGCGACCCAGGCACCCAACGTGCAGTCGGTCAGAGGCTCGCGCGTCAGCGATTCCTTCGGAGAGCGCCAGGCAACGCTTCTCGTGCCGCCAGAAACCGTCGCCATGGCCCGGCTCGAGGATGGGAGCACAGCGCCCCTCGAAACCATGACCATCAGGCTCACGGAGTACACCGTGGGGAACAGCGGCCCGGAGCGAATGCCGGGAACGCTACCACCGACAGTCGCCTACACCTATGCCTTCGAGGCAAGCGTTGCCGAAGCGAGCGACCTTGGAGCGTCATCCGTCCAGTTCGACTCGCCGGTACCTTTCTATTTGGAGAACTTCCTCGGGTTCCCTGCAGGGACGGTCGTTCCAAACGGGTACTACGACGGGGAGCGCGGCGAATGGGTGGCAAGCGACAGCGGCCTCGTCATCGAAGTCGTCGCCGTCGACGGCGGACAAGCCGAGCTCGACATCGACGGCGATGGCAGCGCCGAGCCGGTGGAAGAGCTCGAGGAACTAGGCATCAGCGAGCTCGAACTCAGCTCCCTGGCGGAGCTCTACGAGTCCGGGCAGAGCTTGTGGCGTGTCCCCCTGCCCCACCTTTCGACTTGGGACTGCAACTGGCCCTTCGAACCACCCGAGGATGCAGCCTTCCCCGATCTCGGCCCCCCGGAGACTCCCATCCAGGACGCGCCGTGCACGATGTCGGGCTCCATTATCTATCCCGAAACCCAAACCCTGGGTGAAGCGCTGCCGGTCCCAGGTACCGGCCACGCTCTGCGCTACTACTCGGATCGCACCCTCGGACGCCGAGCGAGCAACGTCGTGGATGTCCGGTTGACTGGCATGGAGGTTCCGGCATCGCTCAAGGCGGTAGAGCTCGAGATCCAGGTAGCCGGGCAGCGCTTCGAGCAGCGCTTCGGCCCTGAGCCTGGGCAGCAGTATGTCTTCGAGTGGGATGGGCGTGACGGGTACGGTCGCGTGACCCAGGGCGAGACCGATGCCGTAGTGCGCGTGGGCTATGTCTACGACGGGGCCTACTCGAACACGACGCGCTTTGGAATTGCCGGTCGCGGCGTCATCACGGGGAGCGTCAGCCGCGAGGAGGT
>CAYRKE010000444.1:0-1622 GCA_964424695.1 uncultured Polyangiaceae bacterium | reverse complement strand
GGAAGCCTGTATCTCCCGGACGTCTACCTGGATCGAGTGCGCCGAATTGGCCCGGACGGCATCATCACCACCTTCGCAGGCGGAGGCTCGAACCCTGGGGAGGGGCCCGCCACCGAGGCCCTGCTTCAAGGGCCAAGCGGCGTCGCGATTGCCCCGGACGGCAGCGTCTACATCTCCGAACGTGTTGGAAACCGCATCGTGCGTGTAACCCCCGATGGCGACTTGAGCACCGTGGTGGACGTCGACATGGGCCTCGACAACCCACGAATCATCGCTTTCGCCGATGACGGCAGCCTCCTCATCTCCGACGAACTCAACAACCGCGTCGTCCGCTGGGACGGTAGCGCGCTCACGACCGTAGTCGGCGGTGGCAGCCAGACGGTGAGCGACGGAATGGCTGCAAGAAACGCCAGGATTCCCACGCCAGACGGGCTCGCCGTCGCGGGCGACGGAACGGTGTATATCGCATCGGACCGTGTGCTCAGCATCAGCCCGTCCCTCCCCGGCCTCGGCGCAACCGATATCGTGCTGCCGTCGCTCGACGGAAACGAGTTCTACGTCTTCGACGGCAGGGGACGACACCTGGCAACCCGTGAGGCACTGACCGGTGCCACGCTCCGCGAGTTCGGCTACGACGACCGCGGCAGGCTCGCCAGCATCACCGAGCCCGGCAGTCAGATCACCACCATCGAGCGCGACGTTGAAGGGGTTCCCACGGCGCTCATCGCCCCAAACGGCCAGCGCACGACACTCGGCCTCAACTCCGAGGGCCTCCTCGAGTCGTTCACCGATCCGCTCGGCAGGGTTACGGAGTTGAGCTACGGAGACTCGGGTCTACTCGAACAGCTCGAGGATCCGAACGGTGGAACCCATTTGTTCGAGTATGACAGCTTGGGGCGCCTGATCCGCGACACGGGTCCCACCGGGTTCACGCAGACGCTGTCACGCTCTGCGGAGGCAGGGACCTCCTCCGTAAGCGTCACGACCCCGCTCGGTCGCACTCGTACCCTCTCGGCGGCCATGGGCGACGACGGTGCGACTCAGCGCCGCAACCAGGCTCCGGACGGCACGGCGAGCGACCAACACTCCAGCGAAACGACTCGCACCCTTCGTCGCGCTGACGGCACCGTCCTCGACGTATCCCTCGGGCCGGATGTCCGCTGGCAGATGCAGGTGCCGATCCCGCAGTCGACAGTCCTCACGCTACCGTCGGGTAGGACGCTCACCACTGCTCGCACGCAGCTCCTGCTGGCCAGCGATCCCAGTAGTCCCCTCACCATGACCTCCCTGGTCGACACCACGACGACCCCGGTGGGAAGCGTCAGCCGCACCTACGACGTCGAGGCGCGTACCCTAACGCTCGAGATCGGGGGTGAGGTCGTGGAGACCAGGACCTACGACGACGCGGGCAGGCTCGCGGAAATCCTCGCCTCGGGTTATCCTACGGTCAGCCGCGCCTATGACGCGGCAGGGCGCCTTATCGAACAGCGCTGGATTGCGGGCACCGAGGACAGAGTCGTGAGCTACGCCTATGACGAAGACGGCTACCTCAGCACCATCACAGGCCCGGACGACGCGGTCACCGGACTCATCCACGACGCCGCAGGTCGCGTCATCGCCGA
>CAYRKE010000443.1:0-4466 GCA_964424695.1 uncultured Polyangiaceae bacterium | reverse complement strand
GAGTCGCGCACGTCCCCGTCAACGTCTTGATCGCAGAGAACTTCCTCGAGGGGAGCCCCTTGGTCAATTGCCTCGTTGGCGCCTGGAACTGTCTCCCTGACTTCTCCGTTTGTCACCGAATCCGCTCAAGCATTCGAGGCCGCACCCGCGGCACCACAGTCTCCTCCTCAGCCGCGCCCGCCGTACCGCCTGTGCCGGCCCTCTCTCTCTTCCTCGAAAGGATGGCGGAGGCAATGGGGGAACACAAGGCCTTGGAGCTGAAGCAGAAGCCGGGCAGAGCGCGGTGGAGCGCAGTCCCCCTACGCAAGGCATGAACGTGTCGACACTCCCGAGGCGTCGCTGACAGGCCTCCGCGAGTATGGTAGTTAGCGGGGTCCGAGAGGGAGGCGCACCGATGAAGACCCGATTCCGCAACCTCAACGTACTTGCCCGCGGTGAGGTCCACTTGCATCTTGCGCTGACGACGGTGTTCGTACTGCTCCTGTGCGCATCGTCGATGGCGGCCCTCACATACACGTATCTGCAAATGTCTGACGCCTCGATGCGCACGGCCTGGCAGACGATGAAGACGACGAATCGCGGGGTCTACCGGGACGTCGTGCGCTACCTGGGCCAGGCACGACGCACCACCACAGCCGTCGCCTGGGCACTGCGTGATATGCCATCCATCGAAGGCAACGAGAAGACCATTCTCCCCATGATCAGCGGGCAGGTGCGAGCGCAGCGCGAGGTCTTCGGCGTGAGCGTGGGTGATGCCTCGGGCTCACTACTGATGGTGGGCAAGACTTTCGACGAGCCGAAGTACAGCGTGAACCGAGCCAAAACGCTGCCGCCCACCGTGGAGTACCGAATCCATCGGGCCGATCTCTCGATCACGCCCAAGGCGGAGTACTACCACTACCTTGACGCGGACATGAAGCTCATCGACCAGGAGGTCGTACCGGAAACTGGCATCAACTACGACGCCCGAGTCAAGCCGTGGTATCGGGCGGCCGAGCGCCATAAGATCAACACCTGGACGGACGTCGCGGTCTTCAAGAACGGTGAGTTCGGAACCTCCAACGTCGAACCGATCATCGGTCCTGACGGCAAGGTGCGGATGGTCGTTTCGTCGACCATCGCACTCTCGCTGCGCGAGGGAATCACCTCACGCCTCAACGTCGGACAGCATGGTCTTGCGTGTGTCCTCGACGAGGAGGGGCGGCTCATGGTCCACCCCGACCGGGACAAGATCACACAGTGCCCCCGGCCAGGCCAGTGCCGACTCAGTACGGTGTACGAGGCAGGCGACCCAGCGCTGGCCTTGGCGTTCGCCCTCTACAAGATGAAGTCCAATCTGAAGATGCCAGGGAACGCCCCCAGGCGGATCAGCTACCAGGACTACATGCCTGCCATCGGCAAGCTGGATCTCCAACTGCGGGAGGCATTCGATCAGCTCTACCGAATCGACGACAAGAATCGCACCATCCTGCTGCGTGAGGGCGTTTTGGAGGATGCCCAGAAGCCCCTGGGTGAGATTCTCACGGCCATTGCGTACACCTACAACACACGCTTTTCCAGCGAGGGCAGGGAGTACCTCGCTAGCTTCCACGCTTTCCCCGTGCGCTTCGGCAAGCCGTGGGTTGTCGGCACGCTGGTACCCAGCGACGACTTCGTTGGTCGTCTGAGGAGCACGCTCGTCCAGGTGGCGTTGATCTCACTGGGAATCCTGCTGGTTGCCGTCATCATCATCATCGTCACATCCCGCCGAATCCTCAGGCCCCTTGCGCTCATCTCCAGCGACATGGCTCGAATCCAGCGCCTCGACATCGACGAGTCCGTGAAGCACGCCTCCTTCTTCTACGAGATCGACAAGATTGGAGGTGCTCTCGCTTCGATGAAGCACGGTCTAAAGGCGTTCAGCAAATTCGTACCCGTGACCCTGGTCAAACAACTCATAGCTTCTGGAACGGGCGCTGAGCTCGGCGGCGAAAAGCGAAAGCTTACTATGATGTTCACGGACATCGAAGGCTTCACGACGATCTCGGAAAGCATGCAGACCGAGGCCCTGCTCCAGCACATCTCCGAGTATCTCGACAATCTCACCACGATCATCCTCGGTCAGGGCGGGACGGTCGACAAATACATCGGCGACGCGATCATGTCCTTCTGGGGTGCGCCCATCTCGGACGCCGAACACGAAGCCCACGCCTGCCGCGCAGCTCTTCTCTGCGTGCGCGAACTGAAGGAGTTGAACGCCAAGTGGGCCAGCCAAGGAAAGCCAGAGCTCCATACCCGTTTTGGCATCAGTTCTGGCGAGGTGAGCGTTGGCAACATGGGCTCGCGTGAACGCATGAACTACACGGTGCTCGGAGATGCCGTCAACCTCGCATCGAGGCTCGAGGGAATCAACAAATACTACGGCACTCGCATCATCGTAGGGGGCGACACCTGCGAGGTAGTCAAGGCGCAGTTCTCGATGCGCCCGGTCGACGTGGTAGCAGTCAAGGGCAAGGCTCGGGGGGTGCCAATCTACGAGTTGTTGGCGGGCTTACCCGAAGATCCCGACGTCCCCCCCTCGGCCGAACAACTCCGTTCCAAGGAGCTGACCGAGCAGGCTTTCGCGGCATACCTCAGTCGGGACTTCCAGACGGCGGCCTCGCTGTACCAACGTCTGGCGGACACCTTCCCCGATGATGAACTCGGACCCTTGTTCGTCAAGCGGTGCGAGGCGTACTTGAAGGATCCCCCGGGCCCGGATTGGGGCGGGATCACTCGCATGACGGCCAAGTGAAGAGAGGCCAGCATTGCCCGGCGCTGGGCGCCACGTCACTCTCGACACAGCTGCGGACTCGCCCTCCAGCTCTGGCGCAGAGTGCGTTCTGGGACGCCTCTGAGACTCACTGTATCTCGATGTGAGCAGTCTCGCTTCGGGGCATCTCCCTGCGAGGCGTCTCGCATTGAGGCATCTCGATATGGGGCACCGGAGGTCTGACGTACTCCGGAAATCCGCGCTCAATGCCTTCACTCCGCATGTGCCTCGAGTCTCTCAGTGAGTGAAGCCGGCGCCATCATTTTCAAGCACTTGCGACATCCATCGGGGCCGAGGCTCGCTCGTTCCTGACCAGGCGTCTTGAGCGCCGCGTGCCGAACCCCGGGGCACGCGCCACCGTGAACGCGCCAAAGGAAGCCGCGGGCATTGCATCTTTGAAAAAAGAACCTTTCGAGATCGAAGGTAACGCGTGGGACAGCCGTAAGCTGTCGAGCGGGCGCCCGTCAAGCCCAACGTACTCCAGACACGCGAGCAAGACGGATCCATCTACTGACCAATCGCCGCATTCGGGGCAGAGCAGCCACGTCCCGGTAATACGGCAGCGACCTAGGCTTGGGGAATCATGATGAGCAGGACGACGGCCTCTTCATAGTGGCGGCCATATCTTGGACTCTGGAGGGAGTCTCCGCAGCCCGACAGCTGTGTGACTACGGGCGACCCCCTTCTCTCGACATCGACGATCTGAAGACGCACCGGGACCCACTGCAACGGGAGAACAGTCATGGAAGCGATAATGGAAACGGCAGCCGAGACAGATACTGTGGGGACACTCGACACACTGCCCTTACCTGCCCTACTCGTGCACCTGCTGGACGCCCAGGCGACTGGCACACTCGTCTTGGAGGAGCCGAACGGTAGAAGGAGCGCCGTGTATTTCAATCTGGGGGCAGCGGCCAAAGCCAAGACGGCCGCAAGCGTATCCCCGGAGGACAGTCCCACCGAGGCACTCGCCCGGCAGCTCCGCTGGGTCTCCATCCTTTCCCCCGAAACGTCGTATCGGTTCTACGCGAAGGTCGACTATCTACGGGACTTGACGCCGGTCCAGGCGGAGCCGCTGGCTCACATCTGGGAATGCGTCAAGCGGTCTGTCGATCTGGTACACGTGGACCGAGTGCTGGAAGGCCTCGCCGAGCAGCCGCTGATCCTCCATCCACTGGCCAATCTTCGGCGGTTTGGGCTCAGCGAGAAGGATCAGCGTACGCTCGATCCCCTGAAACACCGCCGCAGCAGCTTCAACGACATAGTGCTGCGGTACGAAGGCGACGTTGGTCGGCTCTGCAGGCTCATGTACCTACTCGACGTGTGTCGCTGCCTGAAGCGGGACGGCTCCGCGCCACCCGTGGGGCTGCCCCCGGTGGACCCTTCCCTGGCTCTCGCGTCGTCGGCCGCGCCCCTGGTCTCCACTGCCGAGGAGATCGCGCCCGCGGAGGAAGCGGCGCGCAGTCCCTCGAGTGTCGCCACTGCGAGCCCGACGACGGTGGATCCCGACGAAGAGCCGCAAACCGTGCGACAAGTCGAGGGACCTTCTCGCCTGCTTCGAGATATGCCGCGTGGCATACCAACGCCGCACAGCGGGATTCCGGCTGCACTAGCCCAGATGCTGAGTCGTGCCCAGCCGTTACTGCCAGCCGGGGGGGGAGCACGCCCGCGACTG
>CAYRKE010000442.1:1497-4491 GCA_964424695.1 uncultured Polyangiaceae bacterium | reverse complement strand
GGTAAGCGCCACCACGAGCACAGCCACGATGATGCACGCAACAGGCAGCGCGAGCGAGAGCGTCACGATGCTCCGGTCGGCGCCCGTCCAAGCGGCAGACTCCGGCGGGGCACCAGCCTCTTCACCCGTCGAGAGCGAGTGCACTCTGGCGAGGTGCTTGTCGAGGTTCTCCGCACGCACAGTCGCGGCGCACATCGGACAAGGGAGAATGGATCGCGGGGAGCCGGCGGCCACGCGGCGAGCGGCGATCGACATGGAGCCCTTCAGCAAGACATGCTCTCGGTAGCTGCGGACGATTGGGTAACCCCCGACGCTGATTACGGGAGCAAAATCAATGGGATTGCCATGTGCTGATCCGTTGGTCGTGCGCCCGGAGGGAGGATGATGAGACCCAATCGGCGTTTTCGACCAACTTTTTTCTAAGGACCTGTCGGTTGCCACGTTCTCGGGGTGAACGTGGTGAGAGACTGAACGCCTCGGAGTTGGCGATGGCAGAGAAGACGGAGCCTTGGGTGCTTGCGGTGGTGAAGCGGTACGAGCTACCGCTACTCCGCTACACGACGAGCCTGGTGGGACCGTCTCAGGCACCGGACGTGGTGCAGGACGTGTTTCTCGAGCTCTGCCAGAAAGAACGAGCCGAGGTCGAAGGGCATCTCGCCGCGTGGCTGTTCACCGTGGCGCGGAACCGCTCGATCGACCTGTGTCGAAAGCGGGGGCGCGCTGCCTCGTACCCGGAAGGTGACGACATGCTGAGCCCCGACAGTGGACCTCAAGCGAAGATTGAACGAACCGAGACGATGGGTCGTCTCATGACCGTCGTCGAACGACTCCCCGAGCGCGAACGCGAGGCGGTGCGCCTCAAATTCGGTGGAGGCTTATCCTATCAGGAGATTGCGGAGTGCATGAGCCTCAGCGTGGCCAACGTCGGGTTCATTCTGCATACGGCCATGCAAACCATCCGTTATGAGCTCGGAGAAGACAGGAGGGCACAATGACTATCACTCCCGATGATCCTCGTTTGACGGCTTACGCCTTGGGGGAGATGAGTGAGTCAGAACGCCGAGAATTCGAGGCCTTGATTGCCGATGATCCGGCGGCGAAGGTCGAAGTCGAGAGCCTTGGGGCGATGGCCGCGCAGCTCACCGAGGAATTCGGAAAGAATGCACCCGAAGCACTCGGTTCATCCGAGCAGTCCCGCATCGAACAAGCCCTTCGAGCGACGAGTCCGCAAGAGAAACCCAGACGAAGAAGGTTCGCTCCCCTCGTTTGGGGTGGGGGATTGGCCGTCGCAGCGGGGGCGGCGTTGTTCGTTGCCTTTGGAGTGACGGGGTACCGCTCGGTGCCTACGAGCGCTCTGATGGACCAGGAAGCTCCGCCGCCGCCGCTCCCTGTGGCTGTTCAAATGAGTCCCGAAGAAGCCCAGCTGAGAGCGCAGATCGAGAAAGCTCGCACTGACCAGGCGACTCCACGACCGAGCCTCAACGCCGTTGCCTCGAAGTCACCGGACGATAGGGAAAGCGGAACTGGCACCCGTGCGCGCGCGCAAGACGGCATGATCGATGCTTTTAGCGACACCATTCAGCGCGAATACGAGCCACACAACACCGAGGCGTATGACCAGATCACGGACAACCCCTTCATTGCGGTGAAAAACGATCCCCGCTCCACCTTCTCGATCGACGTGGATACGGCGAGCTACTCGATGATTCGCCGCCAGTTGAACGAAGGTCGTATGCCGCCCGCGGGTGCGGTGCGCATCGAGGAGATGATCAATTACTTCCACTACGACTACCCCGAGCCGAACAGAGACGTGCCGTTCAGTATCAACACCGAGATCAGCGAGTGCCCCTGGGCACCGACTCACGGGCTCCTCCGGATTGGGTTGAAGGGCAAGCACATCGCTCCAGCGACGCGTCCCCGGGCCAACCTGGTCTTCCTCGTCGACGTCTCGGGCTCGATGAACTCGCCGGACAAGCTACCGCTCCTCAAGGATGGACTCGAGCTCTTGGTGAGCCAATTGGATCGTGGGGATCGCGTCTCCCTCGTGGTGTACGCGGGAAGTTCGGGGCTGGTCCTTCCGTCGACTTCTGGCGATCGCAAGGACGTCATCCGTGACGCCCTCCGACAGCTCGAGTCTGGAGGCTCCACCAACGGCGCCCAAGGGATCCAACTGGCGTACGAACAGGCGCAGCAGAGCTTCATCCAGGGTGGCGTCAATCGCGTGATTCTTGCGACCGATGGGGACTTCAATGTTGGCATCACCAGTCAGAGTGACCTTTTGGAGCTGATCCAAAATAAAGCCAAGTCTGGCGTATTCCTGAGCGTTCTCGGGTTCGGGACGGGCAACTACAAGGACAGTACGCTCGAGAAATTGGCGGACAAGGGTAACGGGAACTACGCCTATATCGACACCCAAGCCGAGTCGCGCAAGGTGCTGGTCGAACAGGCCTCGGGGACTCTGATAACCATTGCCAAGGACGTGAAGCTTCAACTTGAGTTCAATCCGATGCGCGTTGAGGGGTTCCGGCTGATTGGTTACGAGAACCGTGTTCTTGCTCACCAAGACTTCACCGACGACAAGAAAGACGCCGGTGAGATAGGAGCGGATCACACCGTAACGGCGCTTTACGAGTTGGTTCCGTCGGGCGAGAAGCTCCCCGTGGAAGGGACGATGCTCCGGTATCAACAACCGACGGTGCCCAGCGAAGCCGCGCACAGCGGCGAGCTCCTGACCGTCAAGTTGCGCTACAAAGCGCCCGAGGGTAGCACGAGTCGCGAGCTCGAGGTGCGCGTTTCCGACCAGCGGAGACGCTTCGACGAGGCCTCGGGTGACCATCGATTCGCGGCGAGCGTAGCGGCCTTCGGGATGCTCCTCAGAGACTCTCCGTACAAGGGAACGGCGACCTACGAGAGCGTGCTCAAGTCGGCGCAGCTCAGCGCGGGTGCCGATCCCCGTCGAAGCGAGTTCGTGACCTTGATAGGAAAGGCGAGCAG
>CAYRKE010000442.1:0-1397 GCA_964424695.1 uncultured Polyangiaceae bacterium | reverse complement strand
ACAGTTGGGACCAATTCGCATGCCAGGTGGACTCGGACTGTGTCGTTCGCGAGTTCTGGTACTGCTGTGGAAGTAGCCTCGAGCATTTGCCGAGTTGTTTCAACGGGTCTGTCTCGGCGGAGGCGCGACCCGACTGCACGGGCATCGATACCTGTCCCAGCTTTGAGGTTCCCACAACCGGTTGCCAGTGTGATCCCTATGACACCGACGACGGTGCGCTTCCCGACCGAGTGTGCGTTCCCGCACATTCGAGCGGAGGATAAGGGAAAGCACGCGACTCTTCGCCGCAGGGCAGGGCCGGCGTCGCGAGCTGAACGGGCTCGAAACCTGTCGCTGCTGATCGATCAGGGCGCCTTCGAATCTGCATTGACGACCACCGGCAGCTTTCCCTCCTTTCCAGGCTTCTTGCAGGTACACCGCTGGCCGCAAGCCTCAGCAAGGAGAAGGGGTAGACGCGGGAGCATCGAGGCCGCCGTGGTCGGGCCTCGTGCCGTCCCACTCACCCCGGAGGGAGCAGGCCAAACCGTTCGAGAATCACGCTCGCTGACTAGGGAGCGAGGGCACTGGCACAGCTTCCGCTCTCGAGTGAAGCTGGGTACTGGCGGTGTTCATGCAGGGTACCTCAGGCAGCCCCCGACTTGTCGTCTTGCCGGTCTGGGCTTAGCCTGAGTGGGACGCAGCTGAACCCCAGCCGCTCGATCGCGCGCGCCGGAAGCGTCGCGGACCACGTTTCATGCACAGCAGGCATTTCCAATGACTCTTAGTCAGTACTTAGCACGGCAACTTGGCAACCCGTCCGAACTTGTCGGTAGGATCTTGGCTCCGTTGTGGAACGAACGAAACCGAGCCCTGCATGATGACGCTCTCGCCAGTCTTGCGTTGAACGCCCAAGACCGAGTGCTCGAGGTTGGTTGCGGGGGAGGGTCGCTCTTGGGACGGATGGCTGAAGTCACGACTGACGGCCTTGTCGTCGGTGTTGATGCGTCGCCAGCAATGATCGGCTATTGCAGCCGGAACCATCGGCATCTCGTGGCTAGCGGCAAGCTCGTGCTGACCTGCGCGAGTGCGGAGTCGATGCCCTTTCCCGACGGTCACTTCACCAAGATCTGCACGGTCAATTCGGTCTTCTACTGGCCAGATGTCCCGAGTGCCATCGCCGAGTTCTCGCGGTTGCTTCACGCAGCAGGAACGCTGGTTGTGTGCTTCACCTGCAAGGCTTCTCTGCAGCGGAAGCGCTTTGCGCAACATATCCGGCTTTATGAGCCTGAAGAAATCATGGACATGATGCGAACGTGCGATTTTCAGAACGTGCGCTGCAAGCGCTCGGCTGACAGTCATAGGGAATTCGCGTGCGTCACCGGTTCCAAGGGACCAGCAAACGCCTAGCCCTACTGCTC
>CAYRKE010000441.1:0-4494 GCA_964424695.1 uncultured Polyangiaceae bacterium | reverse complement strand
CAACGGCGGGCGAGAGGCACCCGCCGTTGCCCGGTGAGGACAATCTCGGCACTCTCGACGGCCGTGACTTGGCTCAGTTGGACGATGTGCGCGCGATGGCAGCGCAGGAATCGATTCGGATCGAGTTGAGCCTCGAGCGCGGCCAGCGAGGCGTCCAGCACGTACTCTGCGCTGGCAGTATAGGCAACCGTACGGTGGGCTTCGCTAGAGAGCACGAGCACATCGCATAGACTGACGATCTCTATCCCGCCGTGGAAGTGGGCGACGACTCGTTGGAGCCACCCCGTCATCCCCGCGAGCCGCGCTCGCTCCATGTCCGACGGCGGGGGGACGCATGCCGTGTGGTGCGGGACGCACTGGCGGCGGACGCGGGTCAGCGTGGCGGAGAGCCTCGCCGGATCCACTGGCTTCACCAGATAATCCAGAGCAGCCGCTTCGAACGCCTGAACCGCGTGCTCGTCATGGGCCGTGCAGAAGACCACTGCGAATCGGCGTTCCCGCTCCGGGAAATGCGCGAGCACATCGAAACCCGTGAGGCCCGGCATCTGGACGTCGAGCAGGAGCAGATCCGGGGGGGCGCGATGCAGGAGCATCACTGCCTCGGCCGGATCCGTCGTATAGTCGATGACAGTCTCACCCCCTGCTAAAAGCTTTCGCTTGAGATTGCGACACGCAAGCTCCTCATCGTCCACGATGAGGATACGCAGGCTTTGCTCAGGGGGTGATGACGTCGACACGGCTCCTCCCTCCTGCGGTCGTCAGTGTCAGGCTCGCCCGATCCCCGTAAGCCAGCGCGAGCCGTTCTCGCACGTCAGAAAGCCCATACCCGGTTCCGCGTTCTGGAGAGGCGGGCGCAGCAGGGCCGGATATCGACAGATGCAGGCGACCATCCGAGGCCTCCGCCACGAACTCGAGCTCGACCGGACCTGGCGTCGCCTCGCAACCGTGCTTCATCGCATTCTCCGCGAGCGTGAGGAGGATAGTGCCAGGGAGTCGCGCCGTCGAGGCCTCGGGCGAGAGGCGAATGGTATACCGAAAACGCTGGCCCAAGCGGATCTGTTCGATGCCCAGATAGTCCTCTACCAGACGTATTTCGTCCTCGACCCGTGCCGTGATCTCTGCCGATGACTTGAGGACTGCCCTGAAAAGGTTCGCCAATCGGCCAACTGCGATACGCGCTCCAGGAGGGTCGAGTTCTGTCAGTTCCTCGATGCAGTTCAGCGCGTTGAAGAGGAAGTGAGGTCGAATCCGGGCTGCCAACGCTGCGTGGCGAGCCCGGACCTCACTGACCGAGGCGAGCAGCGCCTGCTCTCGGAAGCGCGCCCACTGAACCACCATGGTGGCCAGGCCGTAAGCGAGAAAGACCGGTATCATTGCGACCGCGAGTGGGCTCCCGACGAGTGCTCGGAGCGTGAGGGGGGTGAGAGAAGCAATGACCGCCAGCGTCCCGAGAATTGCCAGGACGAGCCCCACGATTCTGACGCTGAGCTCTCGCCCCACCACCGCCCACCCGGACACTCCGACGCGGGGCACCAGGAGCTCCACGAGTGTCATCGAGAGTGGGACCAGGCCAACCAAGAGAGCAGCGTGCAATAGAATGACCGAGCGCGACGCGGTCTCGTTCGTTGCCAGGACATAACCCAGGGCGGGGATCCCGATGATGACGCACACGACTACCTCCTGCGTAAGCAGGGAGTTGAGACGTGAGAAGCTCAGGCCGGAACGTGCCACGGCAGAAGCCTACTCCGAAACGGAGCACCGGGACGAGCGAGATGCTTCGGCAATGATACGTGCCAGGCGCCGAGCCCCTGTCGAGCGGCCGAGCTGGAGCGATAGGAGCCTTTGTGAACGAAGGACATCCTCGTCCGACCATGGAGCGAAGCTCCCTGTCCCCGCACGCCCCATGGCGCGGACTGGTGGTGCGCCGCGGCATGGCCCCATAAGATCCCGAAACGCCAGAGTCGTGGCGCCCAGCCCGGCCTTGCCCTGATGGAGCAGTAGCGTGAGGCGCTCGAGGTTCCATACGGTCTGCCATCCTTTCATTTGGCGCAGCGCAACCTGCTCGAGCAGGCTCAGGGCGTCGGACTCGCTTGCCAGAAAGCCAGCGGCCACGCCGTTTGCCGCAATGTGAAAGCGCGCCTGGGAGCTACCCGAGGGAAGAGTGGCCTGACCGAACCACCTCTCGAACCAAGAGGGTCGAGTCGCCGCGAGGTCCTCGGAATACGAACGATTAGCGAGCGCACGCACCGGAGGGTGCCGGGTGACGCGCGTCAGGCCGTGCCGCACCTCGATGATCACGCAGGCTCCGCTTCGGTCGCACGAGAAGTAATGCAGCGGGACGCCCAGCAACGAGATATGGGCCTCCTGGGCGAAATCGGCGAGCTCCATGACGGAATCGAACTTGTCTAACCCGTATTGGATGAACTCGAGGCCGTTCAGGATCCCTGGCTCGGGAATCATGGTCCTTGCCGCAGAGAAGTCGACCAATGCCTCGATCGCGAGCCCTGCCTCGTTCATCCCGCTGACGGGCAAGCCTGGCCCCACCGTCGTCAGACTGAGGCTCGCAAGGCTGGAGACCCATGTTCCTCGCTTGGCGGCAGTATCGGGGAAGAGCGGCGATCGGATCCGGCTGCGCTCGTTGATCACGAGCCACCCTTCGCCTGTCACCCAATCGAAGCTCTTGGCAACGATTGGGCCACTCGGGGTTGCTGAAGAAAAGGTCGTGCAGGCCTGGGCACCTTCTGAACGGACGACGAGACCGATTGCCAAGGCCGCGATCACGCAGAGTCTACGTATCCAAGCTCGCATATGTCTATCCTCCAAAGACGGTTGTGTCCTCGTTCGGGCACCCATCCAATCCCGCGGTACCAGACGGTCGATCCGGCGCCGTGAACGGCGCAGCGCCGGGGGCCGTGCTGGTAGCTGAGGCTGCGGCCGCGGCGGCGTCGGCGTCGGCGTCGGTCACAGTGGTTGAGGCTGCGGAGCCGTCTCGCCGCCGCTGGTTGACCGAGTTCGGCGCTAGGCTGCCCTCGCGAGCGGAACGTGGTAAGCTCGTGCGCGGGATGCGTTGTAAGCTCAACTACTTGGTGGCGATTGGCGCTCTGTGCGGCGCCTGTGGTGGAGAATCGAATTCGAACCGGCAAGCGAGTGCGGGTTCCGCCGATGAAGTGGGCGGGGCCGAGCCGAGCGGCGGAGCGGAAGGCGATTCTGGAGGACACGACCCGACCAACGGTGGGAGGGCTCCTGGCGGCGCGTCCGGAAGCGGAGGTAGGGTTGTTGGTTTCGGTGGCGCGGGGTCCGGCGGCGCGGCCCTAGGCGGTAACAGCAACGGTGGCGGGACCGGTGGGTTAGTGACGGGCGGCGCGGGGTCCGGCGGTGCGGCCCTAGGCGGAAACGGCAACGGCGGCGGGACCAGTGGGTCAGTGACGGGTGGCGCGGGGTCCGGCGGCGCGACCCTGGGCGGAAACGGCAACGGTGGCGGGACCGGTGGATCAGTGACGGGCGGCGCAGGGACTGGCGCCATCCAGAGCGGAGGGGCCGGGATCGGCGGTTCCAGCGGTGACTCGAGTGTCGGTGGCGCAATCGCCGGAGGCGGAGCAGGGCTGGCGGGAGATGGGAGCGGCGGTACCACGGGTACCGCGGGGAGCAACGTCGCGGGTGAGGGCTCCGTCGCTGGTGCTGCCGGGGGCAACACTGCTGGCGCGGGAGGCGTCGAATGCGCTGACCTCGATTGCGAAGACTGTCCGCTCGGATACCTGCGGGATGCCCAGGGGTGCGATACCTGCGTGTGCTTGGTTCCTCCGCTGATCATGGAAACCGACGGTGTGGAGCGTGAGCCGGCCCATGTCGGGTTGACCACGCAGTTCACCTGGGCACCGAGCTCCGGCCGAGTTGGGTTCAACTTCGAGTGGCTGTTCGACGATCCGGCGATCGCGGACGAGGAGCATTTCGTAACGGTTCAGCTCCGGAGCGAGGAGTCTGTCGTGCTGGGTTTGGACGCGGCACAAACCTTTCATCTGCCATCCACGGACCCCCCTATCGAGGTCTCGGGCTACCGGGCCTCGTACACTTCATCCGCGGCGTTCCCCGTGACCCTTGTCGATGGGTACCTCACCCTTTACCCGAGCGCATCCATGCAACAAATCGGGGGCGTCTACCTCGAGTTGGAGACCGAGGACGGCGAGCGGGTCGTGGTGGCAGGGGCGTTCGACACGACCGATGCGTGAGCCAATCGAGAACCGCTCACCCAATTCGCAAGCGGTGTCGTCGCGGGAGTGGTACAAATGCGCTCATGAGGGAGACGCCTTCTTCAGGGGATTCCTGGATGCCTCGTCTCAGTCGACGGGGTTCGCTCACAACGACTGCTTCCCGAGCTATCGTTCTTGCCGCTCTGTTTGCGGCACTGGGGGCCTGCGGGGAGGAGTCCAATACGGACGAAGGCAGCGGCGCTGCTGGCGGCGGTGAACCCGGGGGCAGCGTCGAGAGCGGCAGCGG